>JBAPOS010000092.1:0-11899 GCA_049279755.1 Candidatus Dormiibacterota bacterium
GGGACGCGCAGGTTGCGGCGAGCGGGCATCCCTGGCAGCGCGGGCGCGCTCGGCAGTGCAGCGCGCCGGTGTCGAACAGCGCATATGTGAAGGCGCGGGCGCTCATTCCGCGGGGTCGCCCCGTCGCAAGCTGCTCGTCGATGGCGGTTGGCTGAACCTCGCCCGGCTCGCTGCCGAGCGCCGCCCTGGCCGTGACCCTGGCGATGTTGACGTCCTGCGGCGGAACCGTCGACGCTCCGAACGCCAGGACCTGCAGTGCTCTCGCCGTGTACGGGCCGACGCCGGGAAGCGATCGCAAGCCTGACTCGGTGCCGGGCCATCCGGCGGCGGCGACGGATCTGGCGGTGTCGTGGAGCGCCCGAGCGCGCCGCGGGTAGCCGAGACCCTGCCACTCGCGCAGCACCGCCGCGAGCGGCGCGGCCGCGCATGCCTCCGGCGTCGGCCAGCGGGCAAGGAATGCCTCCCATCGCCCCGAAACGCGGGCGACCTGCGTCTGCTGCAGCATCACCTCACTGACCAGGATTGCCCACGGCTCAGCAGTCGCCCGCCATGGCAGGTCATGCCGCCCGTGCATCCGGTACCAGCGCGCGAGCCCGCGGGTCCACACCGAGCGCAGTTTGTCAGACTTGGCGCTCCAGTCACCTTGAGGAGAGCATCGGCAATGGCGCAACACACGATCACGTTGATTCCCGGCGACGGGGTGGGCCCTGAGGTCAGCGAGGCCGCGCGGCGTGTCATCGACGCCACCGGGGTTGCGATTGACTGGGAGGTACACGATGCCGGGCTCGGCGTGATGGAGCAGTACGGCGATCCGCTGCCGGCACACGTGCTCGAATCCATCCGTCGCAACAAGGTCGCCATCAAGGGCCCACTGACGACCCCAATCGGCAAGGGCATCAGGTCGGTCAACGTCGCGTTGCGCCGCGAGCTCGATCTCTTCGCATTGATCCGCCCGTGCAAGTCATATCCCGGCGTGCGCAGCCGCTACGAGAACGTCGACCTCGTGGTGATACGTGAGAACACCGAGGACCTGTATGCCGGGATCGAGTTTGCCGAGGGAGAGCCGGGGACGCTCGAGCTGATCGCAGACATCGAACGCCTCGGTGGCCGGAAGATCCGCGCCGACTCCGGCATCAGCATCAAGCCCGCGTCGATCTTCGGGACGCAGCGCGTGTTCCGCTTTGGTTTCCAGTGGGCGATCGACAACGGACGCCACAAGGTGACCGCCGTGCACAAGGCAAACATCATGAAACACACCGAAGGGCTGTGGCTGCGTGTCGCGGAGGAGGTGAGCCATGAGTTTCCGCAGATCGAGTTCGAGGACCGCATTGTCGACAACATGGCGATGCAACTGGTGCAGAAGCCCGAGCTGTACGACGTGATGGTGATGCCGAATCTGTTCGGCGATATTCTCAGCGACCTGTGTGCCGGACTCACGGGGGGACTCGGCCTCGCTCCTGGTGCGAACATCGGCGACCAGGTCGCGGTGTTCGAGGCGACCCACGGGAGCGCGCCGAAATACGCGGGACAGAACAAGGCGAACCCGATGGCAATGATGCTCAGCGGCATGCTCATGCTCCGCCATATCGGAGAGGGCGCGGCCGGCGACCGGCTCGAGCAGGCGATTGCGCGCGTCATCGCCGAAGGCCGCAGCGTCACCTACGACATGAAACCCGAGCGCGATGATCCCACCGCCGTCGGCACCTCCCAGGTCGCCGATGCGGTGATCGAGGCAATGGGGTCGTCATGGAACGGAACCGCGCGCTGATCGGGCCTCCGAGGGGGGCGCCGAGCAGCATCTGAGCTTCGGACGACTTCACAAATCAGTGAAGTCGAAGCAATTCGCGGATTGGGGCGGATACTGCACGGTGCCTTGAGCACTGCGACCCTTGTGCTGTCGTGGGCTTTGGGGGGCGCCTGCTTTCTGCTGGGCACATTCACCGTGGACAGGTGGCTGCGCCAGCGCGACCGCACGCGCACGTTCCTGGCGCTGTCCATCGTGCTGCTGTGCGGGTGCGGGGTCGCGATCGCTGCCACGATGCTGACCCGCGAGCGGGCTGGGTGGACCACCGACCTGTCGTTTGCGCTATTCCTCGCCTCCGGCTGGGCGTTCTTCGGGTTCCGCGCTGCGATGGAGCGGCTGGCCGTCGCCGCTGATGTCGCCGTCGGCGCCGTGGTGATCGCGACCATCGCCCTTGTCAGCACTGCCGGCATCTCTCTGGCGGGAGGCCAGTCGACGGGACAGCGGCTGGTCATCGTGCTTTTCACGGGGGTCTGGCTCGCGTGTGTGCTGGAGCCCGCCATCCGGTTGTGGGCGATCTCGGCTTCGATGCCTCGCGTGCAGCGCGCCCGGCTCCGCTCGATCACCCTCGCCATCGCGGGCGTGACGGTTGCCCTGCTGGTCTCGATCGGCACCGATGTCCTCCTGGGGCGTGACCACCCGGAGATCACGATCGCGCTCCCTGCACTTGCCGTGCTGCCCTTCTTCTACGTGGGCTTCGAGCCGCCTCGCTGGCTGCTCGGGTTCTGGCGGCAGCGCGAGGAGGGGCATTTCCGCGAGGCATTCACAGACCTCGTGCTCTACACGCCCGATCGCCAGCGCCTCGCCGAGCGCGCCGTGGAGTGGGCGGCGCGTCTCGTCGGCGCCGACGGTGCGGTGATCGCCACCGAGGACGGTGAGGTGCTCGCGGTCCACGGACTCGATCGCACCGCAGGTTGGAAGCTCGTCTCCGAGATGACCGGAAACGGGGAGATGCGCTCCGTGACGAGGCATCCCACCAACTCGCCGGGGGTGATTCGGGTCGCGCTCGAGGCGCAGTTGAGCCGCGGCATCATGGCGGTCACCTCGGGACCGCTGACGCCGCTGTTCGGTGCCGATGAGGCGATTCGACTGACCCAGTACGGCACGGCGCTCGCTCCCGCGCTCGACCGGGTGCTGCTCGTGGAGCGGATGCGACGCAGCTCGCAGCTCCTGGACCTCGCCTACGACGCCGTGATGACGTGGAACGTGCGCACCCAGCTGATCACCTTCTGGAACAAGGGGGCTGAGGAGCTGTACGGCTGGACCAGCAACGAGGCGATCGGTCGCAACCCGGAAGAGCTGCTGCATTCGGAGCTGCCGGAGAGCCGCGACGCGGTCCTCGCCGTGCTCCGCGCCGAGGGGCGATGGGAGGGAGAGATCATCCAGACCACCAGGACGGGCACTCGGATCAATGTCGCGGTGCGCTGGGCGCTGCAGAAAGACGGCGTCGGCTGGCCGGACGCGGTGATCGAGATCGGCCGCGACATCACCGCCGACAAGGTGGCGGCAGCCGAGTTGCGCGAGGCTCGCGACGTGGCCGAGCAGGCGTCGCAGGCGAAGAGTGAGTACCTGTCGCGGATGAGCCACGAGCTGCGCACGCCGCTCACCGCGATCCTGGGCTACAGCGACCTGCTCGAGATGCGCGAACCGCGCGACGACCAGACGGAGGCCATCGCGGCCGTCCAGGAGGCGAGCGGTCACCTGCTCAGCCTTGTCAACGATGTGCTCGATATCGCGAGGATCGAGTCAGGGCGGGAGTCGTTCTCGCTCGAGCCGGTCGCCCTCGAGGCGACGGTGGAGGAGTGCGTCCGGCTGGTGGCGCCCTCAGCGCTCAGCCGCCACATCAAGATCACCAGATCACTCGGGGAGTGCGCCTCTGACTACGTCCTCGCGGACCGGCAGCGCCTGGTGCAGGCGCTGTTGAACCTGCTGTCGAATGCCGTCAAGTACTCGGGCAACGAAGCGCACATCGTCGTGGAGGCATCACGCGAGGTCGAGGCCGACGCCGCAGCGGGATCGACCGCCTCGGGAGCATCGAGGAGCGAGTTCATCCGCCTCGGGGTGCGCGACACCGGTCCCGGATTCACTGATGATGAGAAGGCGAGGTTGTTCCAGCCCTTCGAGCGACTCGGCGCTGAGCGCACGACGGTCCCGGGCACCGGCCTCGGTCTCGCCCTGACGCGCAAGCTCGTCCAGGGTATGCACGGCACGATCGGGGTCGAGAGTGAGCGCGGCGTCGGGAGCACGTTCTGGATCAGGCTCGGTCGCTCACCGATTGCAGCGCCAAAGCCCCGCGTTCGACGCATCAAGCCGCCGGCCGCGCCGGTCGTTGCCTGCGAGCGAACGGTGCTCTACGTCGAGGACAACCTCGCCACCATCGGGTTGATGGAAGAGGTGTTCTCGATGCGGCCGCAAATCCATCTCCTCACCGCCATGCAGGGAGGCCTGACCCTTGAACTCGCGCGTGAGCATCACCCCGATCTGATCGTGCTCGACCTCCACCTCCCGGATATCCAGGGCGATGTGGTGCTCGCACAACTCCGAGCCGACCCGCGCACCGCCGGGATTCCGGTGGTGATGTGCAGCGCTGATGCCACCGAACGTCGCCGCAAGCAGCTGATCGCCGCGGGCGCTCTCGCATACTTGACGAAACCCGTGAAGGTGCAACGGTTTCTGCGCATGCTCGACGACGTGCTCAACCGCATCCCGGTGACGCCCGCGTGATCGGCTGAGTTGGCACCGGTCTTCGAGGTTCTCAGCGCCGCATCCGGCGGCGAGCCCAGAGGCGCGGAGGTGGCGTATGGAGGACCCCTGCGGTTCCCGGCGTCACCACGGCCCTATGTCATCGCGAACTTCGTTGCGTCCATCGACGGTGTCGGGTCGCTCGGACTGACCGACGGCACCGACTCGACGACGCTCAGCGGCGGCTCGCGGGCCGATCGCTACCTCATGGGCCTGCTGCGCGCGAGTGTCGACGTGGTGATCATCGGGGCGGGCACGCTGCGATCCACTCCCGGCCATCAGTGGACGCCGGCCGCTGTGGTTGGGGATGACGCCGCGGCAATCGACGCGTACCGATTCGAGCGGACCGGTGCGGACCGGCCGCCGCCGCTGGTGATCGTGTCGGCGAGCGGCGATCTCCCCGCACACGTCGCCCTTGACCGTCCGTCAACCAGCGTCGCCGTGCTGACCTCGGCCGCAGGGGCCGCGAAGGTGCGCCTCGATCACCCGCTCGCATCGGTGATCGAGGTGGGCGAACAGGACGGCGTGGGTGGCGCGGGCGTCGTGACCGCCGTGACGCGGGCCATGGGCGCCGGGCTGCTCCTCTGCGAGGGCGGGCCGTTACTGTTCGGCCGCCTGATGGCCGACCGGGTTGTGCACGAGTTGTTCCTGACCATCTCCCCGAGGATCGCGGGACGCGACAACGCGGAGCCGCGGCCGGGCATCATCGACGGCTGGGCCGCCGCCTCGACCGCGCTGCCGACCGCGAGGATCGACTCGGTGCGGCGGTCCGATGACCACCTGTTTCTCCGGTACCGTTTCCAGGCCTGACGTCCAGACGCGCCGGACGGCATCGGCGAGCAGAGCCTCGACGTCCTGGCCCGTATCACCGGCGCCGCGATGCGCCAGCGCGAGCAACTCGGGGTTGCTGCGGAGGAAGCGGGTCGCGGCTTCGATGATCACGGCGTTCTGTCGCATGCGGCCATCGTCGGCCGCGCTGGCGACAGGTGCCTGTCGTCAGTCCTCGGTCTTCTCCGAGGGCGACTCGCTTCCCGCAAGCAGGAGGTACAGCCTGCGGCGTGCGTCGCGGAGGATCGAACGGGCCTCGGCGATGTGCTTCGCGTCTCCGGCCCGGCTCACCTGCCACACGGCCGCCAGCAGTTGGAACGCCTGATCGCGGAGGTCTCGATGGTCCCCGCCCACTGACCCCGCCGCCTCTGCCCAGGGCGTCGGGCCGGTGGCGAGCTTGGCGGCCTCCTCGCGGCCAGAATCGGTCAGTTCGAATACGCGGCGCCCGCCGTCTGCCTCCGCGGCGCGCACGAGACCCTCGTCCTCGAGTTGCTGGAGGGTCGGGTATACGGAGCCGGGGCTTGCCCGCCACGCGCCATCGCTGCGGCGTTCGAGCTCCTGAATGATCTGGTAGCCGTGCGACGGCTTCTCGGCGAGGAGGACCAGGATCGCGGCGCGGACGTCGCCGCGTGCGGCCCTGCGTCCCGGACCGAACGGCTGGCCGAAGCCTCCGGGACCCCCGAAGCCAGCACCAAAGTCGGGCATGTCAAAGGGGGGCCATCCGCGGCGGTGCCGGCTCCGGGGACCGTGCTCGAGGTGCTCGCGAACGTGGTGGTGGAAGCGGGTGGCGGCGTCGTGGCGAGGCCAGGCGCGCTCGTCGCGAGACGTGGGGTGGGAGTGTTCTCTAGTCATGTCGGTTGGCTCCATGGCGGCTGATTCGATGTACCAACGATATATCGAGACCGGTCGCTTGTCAACTGTGCCTAGGCACTGGCGAACCAGTCGAGCTGCATCTGAGCGAGCATCTCGGCGGCGACGGTCGATGCCGAGGGCAGCTCGATGTCGAGCTCGTGGTTGCGCGCGAACCCGCCGCCCGACCAGTTGGCGCTCCCGAAGAGCACCGATGTCGCATCAGCGACGATCGCCTTGGCGTGGAGCAGCTCGCCACGGCTTCGATACCACCGAACCTCGATGCCGTCGTTGCGAAGTGCCGCGTACGAGGGGTCGCTGGAGGGCTGAGACGGGTCGAGCAGCACCCGGACCGTGACCCCCCGGAGCGCTGCCGCTTGTAGTGCGTGGACGACACCGGTGTCGGTGAGGACGAACAGTTCGAGGTCGAGCGTGCGACGCGCGCCGTCGATGAGCCCAAGTGCAAGCGGACGGATGTCCGCGCCGGGGAGAGTCGCGGCGACGTCGATCGACGGATCAGCCGCGGGTTCGGGCACGCTCACGCTGCGGCCGCAGGTGACCAGGTCGCGTTCGAACACGCGATCCAGGTTGTGCACCACCGGACCGCGCACCTCGGCGTCGTAGTCGTGGTTCGCGGGCGAGTTCACTCCCCAGTTGATGCCACCAACGACAGCAACAGATGCGTCGACGACAAGGAGCTTGACGTGGTCGATCATCTGCTTTCGCACCGGGTAATCGACGACATCGATGCCGGCAGTGCGGAGTTGAGCCGCAGTCGCGACGCTGGTGAGCTCGGATGGATCGTCGATGACGGTGACCGAAACTCCCCTCGACTTCGCGGCGACCAGGGCTGCGGCGAGTCCGGGCTGACCGAACTCGTAGATCTCGACGTGGATGCTGACCCGAGCCCCGTTGATCAACGCCGCGAGGCGGGCGAAGGTCGCGGGGCCGCTGCGCAGCAGGGCCACCTGGTCGGTCCCGAGCATCACCGTTGGCGCGGGTCCGAGGAGCGGCGCCGGAGGGGGCGGCGGGACTGCCGACGCCTGGATCTCGGCACACCCAACCACCAGCGCGGCCGCGACCAGCGCGGCAAGCCCGCATCGCCAGGCCGATCCGAACACCGTACACAGCACAGACATTTCGCGTACACAGTACCACAAGACAGCGTATATCCGGGACGAACGCTCGCGTGGGTGCGAGGGAATGGATCGCGCCAATGCACCTATACTCGGGCCGATGCGTTGTCAAGGAGGCGTTGTTGCGTGAAAACGGCTCTCGCCGTGGCCCAGGTGGTGATCGGGATCCTCGCGATCCTTGGCATCCTCCTCCAGACCCCGAAGTCAACAGGGCTCGGCGGGACCATCGGTGGTGGAGGAGACTCCGGCGGGGGGTACCGGCGCCGGCGCGGGCTCGAGGCGAGCCTGCTGCGGTTCTCGGCAGCGATGATCGCGCTGTTCGTCGTCGTCTCGGTTCTCGCCACCTACGTCACCAAGTAAGGTGGCTCCGCCGGCATAGAGCGATCGAGGTCATCGCCGGGACGGCACTCGGGGTGCTGGCGATCAGCGGCCTCGGGTTCGCGCTCTCGGTGCATTTCGGGCTGATCGGCGGCCCCCAGTTCACCGAAGGCCTGGTTGTGAGCGAGCGGCCGATGTCCCTCGATCCACTCGTCGGCGCCTCAGACCCGGCCGTCGTCGACGTGGGCCATCTGCTGTACCGGCCGCTTCTCAAACTCGACAGCGCCGGGTATCCGGCGACGGATCTCGCCGAGTCGTACTCGGTGAGCACCAACGGGCTCGTCTACACGATCGTGCTCCGGCCCAACCTCGAGTGGTCCAACGGCGCCCCGATAACCACCGCGGACGTCGTGGCGACCGACATCTTTGCGCTCTCGGCACAGGCCGGCGATCCCACGCTCACGACCGCGCTCAAGGGCGTCAGGGTCGCGAGCTCGCCGTCCACGGTGATCTTCACCCTGCCGGCGCCGCGTTCTTCGTTCGCAGCGACGCTCACCCAGATGCCGATCCTGCCGCTGGGTGGGCTCAGCCCGGCGGCGTTGCTGTCGGCAGAGGAGCATCCGACGTCACCGCTGCCAACGTCGGGACCCTATGACGTCCAGTCGACCAGCGAGCTCGCGGTCGTGCTCCAGCCCAATCCACACGCCGTCGCTCACCCTGCGATCAAGAGCTACGAGCTCCGCCTGTTCGTCACCTTCACCGACGCGGCTTATGCGTTCTCCCAGGGGTCCGTGGGCGCAGTCCTCGCCTCGACACCTGAGGAACTGTCGACTCTCATGGCCGTCAAGGGCGCTCAGGCGGAGAGCGTCACCACCCCCGAGTTTGTCGATCTGCTGTTCAACGAACGCCTTCCAACTCTCGCCGCTGCCGCCGTCCGCCATGCAATCGGCATCGCCATCAATCGCTCCGCCATCGTTGCGGGCGCGCTGAATGGACGTGGCGGCGTGATCCAGACCGGTCCGTACTCTGCCGGCATCCCCTGGATCGGTCCGCCGGCCCGCGAGGCCATCCCAGCGAGCGATGCTGCTTCGATGCTGCAGACCAGCGGATGGGTTCCCGGTGTGGACGGCATCCGTCAGAACGGCTCGCAGCGTCTTGCCTTCACGCTCGCGGTACCCGATATCAACCCGCTCCCGGTGGTCGCGCGTGAGGTGGCGACCCAGCTCGCCGCCATCGGGGTCCAGGTGACGGTCGATCCTGTCGCGCCGGCGAGCTTTCTCACCGGCACGCTTGCCAGCGGTCACTTCGAACTGGCTCTCGATGTGTGGAACCCCGTCCCGGATCCCGACGTCAGCGCCTTCTGGCGGTCCAACGCGGTACCGCCGCATGGATACAACGTGTCGGGCGCTGCCCCTGACGCCTTCCTCGACGCGGCCCTTGACATGCTCGCCGAATCCCCGGATCGCGCCGTGCGGATCAGCTCGGCCGCCCAGGTCGCCGCTCTCGTCGCCGCGGACGCCCCGGCGGTGTTCCTGTACACGCCGAAGGTGTCGGTGGTCTTCCGATCACCGGCCCCGACGGCACCCATGCCGTCGATCGGGCCCGAATCCTCGCGGTATGACGACATCGCCTTGTGGGAGCTGCACTAGGGACGGCGTCGATCGGGGCACTGGGTCGCCACCTCCACGCGGAGCTTGCCGCCGGCGCTATGAAGCACTACTATGTACCAGTAGTCAGTAGCGCTCAGTAGGTTGGGGAGGTCCTCGGTGGGCAGGCAGATGACGGAGATGCTCAAGGGCACGCTCGAGGGCATCGTCCTCGCGATCCTGTGCGTGCGGCCCGCGTACGGCTATGAGATCACGGCAAGGCTGCGGGCGCAGGGCTTCTCCGACATCGCCGAAGGCACCGTCTACGCGCTGCTCCTGAGGTTCGAGCAGAAAGGCTTTGTTGACGTGGAGACGGTCCCGTCCGAAAAGGGGCCGCCGCGCAAGGTGTACTCGCTCAATGCGGACGGACAGCAATACCTCGAGGAGTTCTGGAGGACGTGGAGCTTCCTCGCTGAACGGCTGGAACAGCTCCACGGAGGAGGCACATGAACAAGTTCATCGCGAAGGTGGTCGGCGAGAAGCGGCAGTGGCGGCAGCACAAGATGCGGACGCGAGAGCTTCCGGCGAGCTATCGCTCGGCGGTCGAGGCCCTGGAGCGGTACCTGATGTACTGCGGGCCTGGGGGAGACGGCGACCGCGCGGCGTCGATGTTCGAGGACCTCCTCGACCTCTTCGAGCAGAGCGCGGCGAATGGGACCCCGATCCGCGAGATCGTCGGCGAGGACCCCGTGGAGTTCCTCGAAGCGTTCGTTCGAAACTACCCGGACGGGCAGTGGAGGATCCGGGAGCGCAAGCGCCTGATCAGCGCGATCGAGCGCGCCGCCGGAGACAACACCGGAAGCGAAGAGGGGGCGGTCGGATGACGACACACTCCGCGATCCATGTACAGGGCCTGGAGAAGTCGTACAAGGAGCTGAAGGCGTTGCGGGGCGTGGATTTCGACGTCGAGGAGGGCAGCATCTTCGCCCTGCTCGGCTCGAATGGTGCGGGCAAGACCACGGTCGTCAAGATCCTGTCCACGCTGCTGAAGGCCGACGCCGGGAGCGCCAGCGTCAACGGATTCGATGTCGGCGCGCGCGCCGGGGACGTGCGGGACTCCATCAGCCTCACCGGACAGTTCGCGGCCGTTGACGAAATCCTGAGCGGGCGGGAGAACCTCGTGCTGATCGCCCATCTGCGTCATCTGAGGAACCCGGGTGCCATCGCGGAAGATCTGCTCGATCGCTTCTCGCTGACAGACGACGCCGCCCGGCGGGTGTCGACGTACTCGGGTGGCATGCGCCGGCGCCTCGACATCGCGATGAGCCTCGTAGGGGATCCGCGGGTCATCTTCCTTGACGAGCCGACGACCGGGCTCGACCCCGAGGCGCGCATCGAGGTGTGGCGCGCCGTGAAGGAGCTCGCCGACCACGGCACGACGGTTCTGCTCACGACGCACTACCTGGAAGAGGCCGAACAGCTCGCCGATCGGATCGCGATCCTCGCCGGGGGTCGGATCATCGTGAACGGCACCCTCTCCGAGCTCAAGCAGCTGCTTCCACCCGCCAAGGTCGAATACGTCGAGAAGCAGCCAACCCTCGAGGACGTCTTCCTCGCCATCGTCGGAGACCACGGCAAGGACGGCGACCCGGACGGGACCGGGGCGCCGGCACGCGTGAGTGAGGAACAACGATGAAGCACTTCTTCGGCGATACCGCCTACCTGACCGGTCGATCCCTGCGTCACATCACGCGCAGCGTCGATACCATCATCACGACGACGATCATGCCGATCGCTTTCATGCTGCTCTTCGTCTACGTGTTCGGCGGCGCGATCAAGTCCGGTTCGCATTCCTATGTGAGCTACCTGCTGCCGGGCATCCTGCTCATCACGATTGCTTCGGGCATCTCGTACACCGCATTCCGCCTTTTCCTCGATCTCCAGAGCGGCATCTTCGAGCGATTTCAGTCGATGCCGATCGCGCGGCCGTCGGTGCTGTGGGCGCACGTCTTGACCTCGTTGGTCGCCAACCTGATCTCTCTCGTCGTGGTCGTTCTCGTCGCCCTCCTCATCGGATTCCGCTCGGGAGCGGGACTGCCGGCGTGGCTCGCGGTCGCCGGCATCCTGATCGTGTTCACCCTCGCGCTGACGTGGATCGCCGTGATTCCCGGTCTCACCGCGAAATCCGTGGACGGCGCGAGCGCGTTCTCCTACCCGCTCATCTTCCTGCCGCTGGTCAGCTCAGCATTCGTGCCGACCAACACGATGCCCGGGCCGGTGCGTGCGTTTGCCGAGTACCAGCCGGTGACGTCCATCGTCAACTCGGTCCGCGACCTGTTCACACAGCAGCCGGTCGGTGCCGACATCTGGATCGCCCTGGCCTGGTGCGTCGGGATCCTCATCGTTGCGTACACCTTCGCCATGGTGCTTTACCGCCGCAAGTTCTCCTAGACGGGCTGCCGGCGGATGTACGGGCCGGCTTCGACGAGTCACTCCGGCAGGGAGGGGTTCGCTGGGCATGGGGCGGCACCGCTGATACCATCTCGGGGCACCTCGCCGAGGTGGTGGAACTGGTAGACACGCAGCGTTCAGGGCGCTGTGCTCGTAAGGGCGTAAGGGTTCGATTCCCTTCCTCGGCA
>JBAPOS010000093.1:0-2697 GCA_049279755.1 Candidatus Dormiibacterota bacterium
CGATCCTGGAACGCCAGCGCCATCGGGGTGCGCGCCACAACGGCGGCCCAGCGGCCGTGATCGGGCAGCAACCGGTCCCGGACCCGGCGAATGCTGGCGCTTTCGGCGGTTCGCAAGGCGCCGCTGCGGGCCAGGACCAGCGCAGCCAATGCGGCCGTGGTCACGAGCAGCAGCGACGGCAGCCAGACCTCAGCCACGACCGATCCGCCCCAGCTCCGCGCGCACCAGGCGCACATCCCAGCGAGCCGGGCGAGGCGTGCGCAGCAGGGTGCCCATGATGGCGATGGAGCCCGCGAAGATCAGCGCCGCGATCACGAGCGTGATCTCCCCCTGGACGCTGACGAGGAAGTCGTGCAGCACCGGGACGGTGTTGAAGGCGCCGATGAGCACCGCGAGCACCGCGCCGATCATCTGCGCGCTGCGTCGTTGCACCGCCACCGCGGCGCGGGTGGCGTCGAGCAGCGCGATGTCCTCCTCGAGCTCCGGGATCACCTGGTCGCGGAGCTGGTGGACGAGCTCGCGCGGATCGCGGCTCCTTCCGGCGAGCAGGAGCACACACACGTCTTCGACGAATGCGGAACGGGAGCGTTCGGCCATGTCGAGCAGCCCCTCCTCCATCGAGAGCGCCGTCTGCAGCGGTGTCAGCAGGTCGCGCAGCTCAGGACGGGGATGCTGTGCCACCTCGCGCAGCACGGCGTCGAGATTGCCCATGCGCTGCAAACCGTTGGCCAGGTCGCGAACGGTCGCGACCAGCGAGCGATATGCGCGCGATCGCCGCGCCGAGGCCACGTCCTCCACCAACCAGGGCACGCCCAGCGTCCCGAGCAGCAGCAGGACGACCGCGATCACCACGACGCCGCTGGTCAACCCGACGAGCAAGGCGAGGGCGAACAGGCTGAGCCGAATCGCCGCCCACACGGCGAACGGAACGCCCAGCGACGCGGCCAGATCCCGCTCCGCGTCGAGCAGGGGAGCGACCCGGCGAGAGACCGCAGCGCCCGGGTCGGGACGCACGCCCGGCCGCTGCCACACCGTGATCGCGGCGATGAGGCAGAGGATGACCAGCACTTCGAAGAAGAGCAGCGCGATCACGGCGCCGGCACCTCGACGAGCTGCTCGCCAAGTGCCTCCTGGAGTCGCCGGGGCAGGTCGGCGATCGAATGCACGCGGCGGACCAGCGCGTCGTGCTCGTCGGTGCGATACACGTCGACCGCGGCGCCGTCGGCCGAGTACGCGACCACACCGGTCACCGCCCGCCTGCCGAGTCGCTGCGATTTGCGGAGGTGCACCACGAGGTGGATCGCCTGGTGCGCGACCCTCGTGGCCAGCTCGACCTGGCCGGCGAAACGCGGCGCCATCATCACGTAGTTGACGACCTTGGGAATGGTCTCGGCGGCGCTGTTGGCGTGCACGCTGACCATCGATCCCTCGTGGCCGGTGGTCATCGCATTGGCGGCGTCCGCCATCTCCGCGCCGCGGGCCTCGCCGACGATGATCCGCGACGGCAGGAAGCGCAGCGCGTCGCGCCCCAGATCCTCCATGCTCACCCGGGCCTCCTGTTCCTTCCAGGCGCCGGGCACGGTGGCCATGGTGATCGTGTTCTCGTGCACCATCCGGCCGTCGGGGCGTTCCTGGGCAAGGGCCAGCTCCGGACTGTCCTCGATCACCAGGAGCGTCTCGTCGTCTGCGACCTCGGCGCAGAGCGCGCGCATCAGCGTGGTCTTGCCCGCGCCGGTGCCGCCGGAGATGATCATGTTCAGCCGGGCGCGAACGCACTCGCGCAGGAAGGCGGCCACTCCGCTCGGGATGGTGCCGTTGGCCACGAACTCGTCGAGTGTGCTCGGCCCGCTCACGCGCGGGATGCGCAGGCAGGCATAGACGCTGTTCCGCCCCACCGCGGCGGGGGCGACCACCACGGCGATGCGCACCTGTCCCACCGCGGTCGCCATGGTGGCGACGGCCCGCGGCTGATCACGGGTCAGCTGGGTGCGAGGCTGCACGCCCGCGTAGCTCAGCAGCGTGCGAAACCACTCCTCGAGCCTGGCGTCCGCCTCCCGGCGGGTGGGAGCGCTGAATGCTTCGGGTCCCGATCCTTGGAGCAGCTGCTTGCGACCCGCGGCCTCGACCAGGATGCGGTCCGCCCCGAGACACTGGATGTCCTCGACATCCTCATAGATGAGCAGGGAGAGTGGCCAGAGCAGGCTGGCTCGGACCAGCAGCGCCCACTCCACCTCGGCGCGCCATGTGGCATCCCCGGCGAGACGCGCCGCCAGCACCGGCGCGACCCCCATGCCGCCGCGATGCACCGACCGCTCGACCAGGTCGCTCACCAGGTCGGGGAGGCGCTCCTCCCATGTGGTGGAGAGCTCATCACCCCGCTCGCGATGGAGCACCCCACAGAGCTGCTCCACGAGCGGGAGCATGTCCGCGGGAATCTCCGGCCATGCGCGCGAGGCCATCCCGTTCCCGGCCACCCGGCGGGCATCGATGCGCGGCCGCTCCTCGCCGATCATCACCGGACTGGCGCACCGTGTCGGGTCAGCGGCCATCGGTGGCGACGCGTGCTATCGGAGGTGATCGTTCCGGATCCGAAGAGACCCAGCTCCTCGGCCATCGCGTCCCGCTGGATCGGCTCCCGGCGGGCTCGCCCCGCGACACAGCGATCCGCGTTCCACTCCCATTCGCACGCCAGCGGAT
>JBAPOS010000094.1:0-4370 GCA_049279755.1 Candidatus Dormiibacterota bacterium
CCATTAACCCACCAACCGCAGCGAAATCCACAGCGCGACTGTGGAAATGACCAGCACCGGCGGTACGGTGAGCGCCCCGAGACGGAGGAATTCCGAAATCGGCAACTCCTGGCCGTGGCGCATCAGGACTCGCCGCCAGAGCAGCGTGGCGAGCGATCCGACGTAGGTGAGGTTGGGTCCGGTGTTGACCCCGATGAGCACAGCGAGGACCGGTCCAGCCCCCGCGCCGGACACCGCGGGGAGGAGCAGGAGTGCGGCCGGAAGGTTGTTGATGACGTTGGCGAGCACCGCGGCCACGACCGCGATGACCAGGAGCGAGCCGAGCCCTGATCCACCGGGCACCAGGTGGGCCACGACGGACCCGAGACCGTGCAGTGAGATTGCCTCGACGACGAGGCCGAGCGCCAGGACGAAGGCGAGAAAGGGAACATCGGTCGAGAGGGCGACATCGCGGACGCTGATGCGCCGGCTCGCGACCGCGGGGACGGCGAGGACAGCTGCGCCGGCGAGCGCAGCAAACGCGGGGCTCACGTTGAAGGCCGATGTGACGAAGAAGCCGGCAAGGGTCAGCGTCACCACGACGGTGGCGAAGACGGGGACGGGCAGCGGCGTCACGCTGTTTGCGTCACCGCGGCCGACGAGATCGCCGGCGAAGAAGCGCCGCAGCACGAGCCACTCCACACCGATCGCGGCCACCCAGGGAAGCGCCATGGTCGCGCCGAAGCGAGCGAAGGAAAGCCCGCTCGCACCGAATGCCAGCAGGTTGGTGAGGTTCGATACCGGGAGCAGCAGCGACGCGGAGTTGGCCAGGTGGGTGCACGCGTAGACGTGCGGCTTGGCTCGAAGACGAAGGCGCGCGACGGTGGCGAAGACGACGGGGGTGAGCAGGACCACGGTGGCGTCAAGGCTGAGCACCGCGGTGACCAGGCTCGCCGCTGCGAAAACGAGCGCCAGCAGTGAGACAGGCCTGCCCCGAGAGCCGGCAGCCATCCACGAGCCGGCGGCCTGGAACAGCCCGCAGTGATCGCAGAGATTGGCAAGGACCAGGACCGCGGCGAGAAACCCGATGGTCGGTCCGAGACTTCGCGCCTCCGTTCCGGCCTGCCCGAGCGGCAGGATGCCGAGCACCAGCAGCAGGCCGGCGGCCGGGACCGCAACGACAGCTTCCGGTAATCCTCGAGGGCGGACGATGGCGCATCCCAGCGTCGCAACGAGGAGCACGACCGCCAGGGTCTCGGCGACGGGTCCGGGCACGTGGCTCGAAAGCCTACGGCCTCGGTACGGTTGGACGGCTCACGTCAGCAGCTACCCGGGACCGCAGCCGCCGACCGCCAGGTGCCACATCTATAGTCCCGATGCGTGGAGAGCGATAACGGCGTGGTGCGGGTGGCGGTCGTCCAGCAGCCCCCGGTGCTGCTCGATCGAACCGCAACTCTCAGCGCGGCGATCACCCACCTCGAGGCGGCAGCCGGCGCGGGCGCGGGCCTTGTCGTGTTCCCTGAGACCTTCATCCCCGGGTACCCGGCGTGGATCTGGCGGCTGCGACCCGGCGATGACCACGACCTGACCGGCGAGATCCACCAACGGCTGGTCGAGAACAGCGTCGATCTCGCCGCCGACGGCCTGAAGTCACTGCGCGACGCCGCGGCCGAGCTCAACCTGGTGGTGGTGTGCGGAATTCACGAGCGCGACGGCATGTTCGGCCGGTCGACCCTCTACAACACGGTGGTCACGATCGGGTCCGATGGCACGATCCTCAACCGCCATCGCAAGCTGGTCCCCACCAATCCGGAACGCATGGTGTGGGGACAGGGCGACGCCGGCGGACTGCGCGTCACCGACACGGAGATCGGACGCGTGGGGACGCTGATCTGCTGGGAGAACTATATGCCGCTGGCGCGCTACGCCCTCTACGCGGACGGCGTCGAGGTGTATGTCGCGTCCACATGGGATGAGGGCGAGACCTGGATCGCCACCATGCGTCACATCGCCGCTGAAGGACGCTGCTGGGTGATCGGATCGGGATGCGCGTTGCGCGGCGCCGACGTGCCGGCGTCCTTCCCCGGACGCGAGCAGCTGTTTCCCGACCCCGAAGAGTGGATCAACCCCGGCGACTCGGTTGTCGTCGCACCCGGAGGAGCGCTCGTCGCCGGGCCCTTGCACGAGGAGCTCGGACTGCTCATGGCCGACATCACGCCGACGCGCGCGGCCGCAGCGCGGAGAACACTGGATGTTGCCGGCCACTACAGCCGGCCGGACATCTTTCAGCTCACCGTCGACCGCAGCGCCCGCGATCCGGTGACCTACCGCTAGCTGCGCGGAGGGTACGCAACTCCGTTCGTCGTCGTGCACCAGACCTCCGTGGCGCGTTCACACGTGGTTCACAGGTGGGCGGGACAGTGATGCCCATACCGTTCACCCTCCACAAGGAGAATCGACATGTACCGTGTAGGACGCACCGCCTGGGGCCTGGTGGCAATCGGCGCGGCGACCGCGGTCGGTATCACCACGCGTGATCCCGGCTTCACCGTCATCACCTTCCTCGGCGCGCTGGTGGTGCCTCGAGTACTCGGGCTGACACCACGTCGCCGGGGTTGGCGCGGCTTCGGTCCGGCCGGATTCGGCCCCCGCGGCAAAGGCTGGAACGGCGCATGTGCCGGCACCGGCCACAAGACAGCGGACCCTGAGGCGACCACCGCGGCGCCACAATCGGTCTGACGATCGACGGGGCGGCGGCTGCTCGCCGCCCCGCGTCGCCCTACGATGCCGGTGCCATGGCCAGAGTGCTGATCGTCGACGATGAACCGGCGATCGTTCGTCTGATTCGCGACTACCTCGAGCGCGCGGGGTTCGAGGTGGTGACCGCCGGCAACGGCGAGGACGCACTTCAGGTGTTCGCGCGCGGCCACCCGGACCTGGTGATCCTCGACCTGACGCTGCCGCGCATGGACGGGCTCGACGTCGCGCGCGCACTGCGCCGTGCGGGCGACGTGCCCATCATCATGCTCACCGCGCGCACTGAGGAGGCCGACAGGGTGGCGGGTCTCGAATTGGGCGCGGATGACTACGTCACCAAGCCCTTCAGTGCACGGGAGATCGTGGCGCGCGTGCGAGCCGTGCTGCGCCGCGCCCAGACGGCCGCGATGCACGAGGACGTGGTGCGTGTCGGTGACTCCATCGTGCTCGACGCACCGCGCATGCACGTGCAGGTCGATGGACGCGAGGTGCTGCTGACCGCCACCGAGTTTCAGCTGCTCCTGCACATGGCCCGCCAGCCGGGCCGCGTCTTCACCCGCGCGCAACTGCTCGACGCGGTGCACGGCGTCGCCGTCGAGTCGTACGAGCGTGCCATCGACGCGCACGTCAAGAACATCCGCCGCAAGCTCGAACCGGACCCACGGTCGCCTCGCCACCTGCAGACCGTCTTCGGAGTCGGCTACCGCCTCGTGGACGGCGACGGATGAGGTCCGGACCGCCGTGGGGGAGAGGCGGTGGCGGCCGCCCACCCTGGTGGCCGGAGGGCGACACGGCGCCATGGTCCGGAGACCCGAACTGGCGGCGCCATGGGAGGCGTATCGCGCGGCGCATCGGGTGCTTCGTGGGAGTCGTGCTGCTCGTGGTCCTGAGCGCGATCTTCGGGGTCGTCTGGCTGCTGCTCAGCGCCTTTGGCGCGGTCAGCTCGGCGCCGTTCGACACGGCGGTTGCGGTCACCGCGCTGGTGCTCGGCGGCCTCGCGATCGTCGTCGCGATCCTGGTGCTCCGGCGCCTGGCGGCGCCCGTCGGCGCGCTGATCGAGGGCGCGCACCGCATCGAGGCCGGTGATCTCTCCGCGCGGGTACCGGTGCGAGGACCCTCGGACCTGCGTTCGCTGGCGCGTGCCATGAACGCCATGAGCAGCCGGCTTGAGGCGGAGGAGACCCACCGGCGCTCGGTCCTCGCGGATATCGCCCACGAGCTGCGCACGCCGCTCTCCATCATCCGGGGCCAGGCCGAGGCCGTCACCGACGGCATCTACCCCGCTGACGCGGAGCACATGGCCCCTATCGTGAGCGCGACCGAGTCGATGGAGATGCTTGTCGACGATCTCAGCACGCTGACATTGGCGGAGAGCGGCGCCTTGCAGCTGCATCGCGAACCGATCGACGTTGCGGTGCTCGTCAACGAGACCCTCGGTGCCTTCAGCGCCGAGGCAAGGGCCGCGGGCGTGCAGCTGACCGAGCACGTCGACGCCGATCTTCCACCGATCGACGCCGACCCGGGCAGAATGCGCGGAGTTCTGGGCAATCTCGTCAGCAACGCGCTGGCCCACGCGCGTCCCGGCGGGAGCATCCGGGTCGATGGAACTGCCGCAGACGGCTCGGTGCTGCTCA
>JBAPOS010000095.1:0-2785 GCA_049279755.1 Candidatus Dormiibacterota bacterium
TACGTGGGCCTGGGACCCGTGGGCTCGATCTTGCGTCGCAGGCGATAGACGTGAGCGTCGACACTGCGAAGGTCGAGGTCCGCACCCTGGCCCCAGACCTTCTGGATCATCTCGGAGCGTGAGATCACCCGTCCGGGCGATGCGGAGAGCAGGGCCAGCAGGTCGAACTCGGTGGGGGTGAGATTGACCGACTCTCCGTCGCGGAGGACCTCGTGCCTGCCGATGTCGACGATGAGGCCGGGAAACTTGAGGCGCCCGGGGCGCACCTGCGACTGGGTGGTCCGCTGGCGCCGCAGCTTGGCGTTGACCCGCGCGGCGAGCTCACGGATCTCGAACGGTTTGGCGATGTAGTCGTCCGCGCCGATCTCCAGTGCCACAACCACGTCAACCGTGTCGGTGCTGGCTGACAGGATGATGATCGGGACCTCGACCCCCGCCCCTCGGAGCCGCCGGCAGACATCCAGCCCGGGCATGCCCGGCAAGCTCAGGTCGAGGAGGATGAGGTCGACGTCACTCTGCTCGGCGAGACGCAGGCCCTCCGCGCCGTCCTCGGCGAATTGCAGGCCGAATCCGTGCTGCTGTGCGACGGTGCTGAGGATGTCGCGCATCGCGGGGTCGTCGTCGATCACGAGGACGGTTGCTTCTGCCGGCGCGCGGACAACGCCGTGACCCAGGGGGGCGAGGATCGATTCCGTGAATGTTGTCATCCGTTCCTCAACTTGGGTCGACCGCACCAAACGTGCCCATTGGCGCAACGTAGCACCGCGGCCGAGGGAACTTTGCTGCGGTTACGAACGCGTTGCCCGTCTTTACGCATCCGCAACCGCAGCCCGACGCGGACACACATCACACGTGCACCGGGAGCGCGACCACAAACGTATTACCGCGCGCGCGCGAGTTGTCGATCCATATCCGACCGCCCATCCGCTCGACCAGCTGGCGTGCGAGATAGAGGCCCACGCCGAATCCACCGCGCTGACGGAGCAGCGGCGACTCGACCTGATAGAAGGATGCGAAGACGCGATCGACGTCGCTGTCCGGGATTCGGCGGCCATTGTCCCTGACCTCGACGTGCACCTTGTTCACCGCTCTGTACGTGGTCACGCGCACCGGCTCGGAGTCGGGGGAGAACTTCAGCGCGTTGTCGATGAGACATGCGACAACCAGGGCGAGGCGCTCGTGGTCCGCGAGCACGCGCTGTGCGTCGGGTGCGACGGTGATCGCGAAGCGATCGTGATCCGCCGATTCCACGAAGCGCGCGATGACCTCACGGAAGACATTCTCGAGGTCGACGGCCGCCGTCTTGAGACGGATCTCACCCGACTCGAGCTGCGCGATGCACAGGAGGTTGTCGGTCAGACGAGCCAGATGCTCCGCTTCGAGGCGCAGCTCGTGCAGGCCCTCGTCACGCGCATCCTGGGGGAGGCGATCCCCCGCATCGTGCATCAGCGTGAGCCATGCCTTGATCTTGGTCAATGGTGTCCGCAACTCGTGCGACGCCAGCATCATGAACTCGCTCTTGATGCGATCAACCTCGCGCAACTCCGCGAAGGCCGCGTGCTCGAGCTCGATGGATCTGCGCACCTGTGCATCACGCTCGCCGACCAGCTCGCGGGCGAGGAGGTTGCTGCTCAGCGCGACGACGAAGAGGAGGAACAGTCGCGACACCAGCGCATCGATCTGGGCGGTGTCGAGGTGTTGACTTGCAACGTTGAATCCGACCACGAAGTACGCCAGGCCGGCGACGAACGCGCAGGCCATGCTCCCGACGAGCCCAAAACGCAGGCTGCTGGCGATCACGACGATGAAGAAGGTGACGGCGAGGTCGGAGTTGTACCCGCCGGTCAGGTAGACGAGCCCGCTGGACACCGCGAGGTCGAGCACGATGGTCGCCACCTGGAGACGGCGGCTGGGGATCCGATGCGCCAGCAGCATGACCGTCGCCGCGAGGTTGAAGACCCCCCAGGCCCCGAGCACGAGGTTGACCGCCGCGGTCGACTGGCCCGTTGCCAGACCCGGGAAGTTGTTGGCAACCGCGGCGAAGATCAGCACCATCCAGCGGCTCAGCTCAATGGTTCGTTCGACCCCGGCCCGCCGATCGCGAGCGGGCATCGAGGTCGACTCGCTGCGCGGCCTGCGGGTCGGCAGGCGACCTGCCGGCCGATCCGCGGCGTTCGTCATCGGACGTGCGGGAGCGGACTGGGTGAGCTCGCGGCTCACAGCTTCAGCCATTCAGGTAAGGCACACGCGTGCCGTTGCGGATCGCCTCGCTCACTCTCGTGAGCCTAGCGGCGCTTCACGTTTGCCAGACGAAGGTCTCGTAACGATGCCGCACCACCCCTTGTTACAGGCGAACGCATGCATGCTCCGGTCCTGGAAACTTCTTATCAGCCGTGTCGCTCCCACCGATCGCCGCTTCGCACCCGGATCGCCCGGATGAACTCGCAGCCGGTGCGGCCGCCCTTCGAGACGGTCGCGTCGCCGACGCGGTGGCCGCCTACGACCGCGCTCTCGCCGGGCTGTCTCCGGACGGGCACGCAGAGCAGCGAGGAGCGGCGTTGCTGGCTCGCGGTCTCGCGCATCAGCTCCTCGGTGACACATCGCGCGCTTCGGCCGACGTTCTCGCCGCGCTGAACGTCTGGTCGCTTGCTCGCCCCGACTGGGCGTCGAGCGCCATGTCGGATCTCGCCGCGGCATTGTCCGGTGCGGGCAACGATGCCGCGGACGCGTACTGGCAGGCGGCCCTGCGCCTGGCGGAGCGCAGCGGCAACGTCGTGCTCCAGGC
>JBAPOS010000096.1:0-5067 GCA_049279755.1 Candidatus Dormiibacterota bacterium
TTCATCTGCGGCGGGGCGTTCGACGGCCTCGAGAAGATCATCGAGCACCGTCTGGGCAAGCGCGTCATCGGCTTCAACAGCAAGCCTCGTGGGACGCGGACCAAGGAGACCACCAAGATGCTCCGCGAGCTGCAGGCCCAGGATCTGTTGAAGTACGGCCTCATCCCCGAGTTCGTCGGCCGGCTTCCGATCACCGTCGCTCTGGACTACCTCGACGAAGAGGACATCATTCGCATCCTCACCGAGCCGAAAAACGCATTTGTCAAGCAGTACCAGAAGTTCTTCGCGCTCGACGACGTCGAGCTGGTGTTCCACGAGGGAGCGCTGCGTGCCATCGCCGAACGCGCCCTTGCGCGCGGCACGGGTGCTCGCGGTCTCAAGTCGATCATCGAGGACGTCCTGCTCAACAGCATGTTCGAGGTGCCGAGCCGGCCGGACATCAAGCGCTGCGTGATCACCGAGCAGGCCATTCTTGAAGGGGTGGAACCGCTGCTCCTCACCGAGGAGCCCAAGCGGCGCGTCGGTGCAACCGAGGAGGCGGCGCAGGGGCGTACGGCCTGAGGGTGAGTCGCCGGGCCATCGTTCTGGCTGCGGCGGCTGTGGCGGTGTTCTTTGCCGTGACGCTCATCACGCTGACGCACGTCATCACCAACGGCGCATCGGGGTGCACGGTTGCGGTCCCGGCACCGAGCCTGCCGGCGTCGCTGCGTGCGCTCGGCGGTTTCGACCAGTCCTATGACGCCGGGAACCTCCAGCAGCTGGCGCAGGTGGGCCAGAACGCCGCGGCCGTGGTGAGCCCGAACCTCGACGGCGCCACCCCACTGGAACCTGTGCGCGTGACCGCGGCCAACGCCGGCCAGCCCGCAGCAGTTGTGGTGCCGCTCGCCGCCCCGGAAACGCCGGGGAGCAGTACGCGATTGGTCGGACTCATCTCCTTCTACGTCGGCTGCAGCGGCCGGGCGTACTTCGGATCGGTCACCCAGATCTCGGCACCGGGTCCGACGGCCCCGGTGAGCTTCCCCGCGGTGGCGGAGAGCGCGGCGGCTCTGCAGCTCACCACCTCGACCCCACAACTCGTCTACACCAGTTCGCCGTTCACGCCCGAATGGCGCAACGTGCAATCCGGCGCGACGATCCCGGCGGGCGAGTAACACCCGGTCGGCCCATATACTCAATCGCCCAATGGAAAAGCATTTCGACTGGTCCAGCGTGGAACCGAAGTGGCGCGAGCGGTGGAGTGACCTCGGAGTCGGACATGCCGATGTCACAAGCACCAAACCGGCATATGTCATCGCGCTCCCACCACCGAACATCACCGGTGCGCTGCACATGGGACATGCATCGACGTTCTCCATCCAGGACACGGTGTGTCGCGAGCGGCGCATGCGCGGTTACGAGGTCGAATGGGCTCCGGGAACGGATCATGCGGCGATCGCCACCGAAAACGTCATCGAGCGCCAGCTCGCTGAGGAGGGCCTGACCAAGGAGGCGCTGGGCAGGGCTGCGTTTCAGTCGCGCGTCGACGCCTGGTACGAGGAATACGGCGGACGCATCCTCGAACAGATGCGACGGATGGGATACACATGCGACTGGGAGCGTTTGCGTTTCACGCTCGACGACCAGTACGTGCACGCCATCCGCCTCGTGTTCAAGACGCTCTTCGACGAGGGGCTCGTCTATCGCGGTCCACGAATCGTCAACTGGTGCCCCTACTGCCGATCGGCGATCAGCGACGAGGAGATCGACTGGCAGGAGCAGACCGACACGCTCTACTACCTCAAGTATCCGGTCGAGGGTGGCCAGAGCATCACGGTCGCGACGGTGCGTCCGGAGACGATGCTCGGTGACACGGGGGTCGCAGTCGCGCTCGGCGACTCGCGCTACGCGTCGCTCATCGGCAAGCACGTGACGCTGCCGCTCACCTGGCGCGTGGTGCCGATCATTGCCGATCAAGCGGTGCGACCCGAGTTCGGCACCGGTGCGCTCAAGGTGACTCCGGGCCACGACCCCACCGACTACGAGATCGGGGCGCGTCATTCTCTGCCCATCGTCAATGTGATCGCCCTCGACGGAACCATGGACGTGCCGTCGCTGCCCCAATTCCATGGCATGCCGGTCGATGCGGCGCGCACGGCCGTGGCCGAGGCGCTGCGCGCGCTGGGCGTGCTTGTCAAGGAGGAACCGTATACGCACGATGTCGGCCACTGCGACCGCAGCGGCACCGTGCTCGAGCCACTGGTCAGCGAGCAATGGTGGGTGCGCATGGCATCGCTCGCCGCTCCGGGAATCGGCGCCGTGGAGAGTGGTGAGATCACGTTCCACCCCGCTCGATACACCGACGTGTACCTGCACTGGATGAGGAATATCAAGGACTGGTGCATCAGCAGGCAGATCTGGCTGGGACACGCGATTCCGGTGTCGACGTGTGGCAACGGACATCGCTTCGCGTGGATCGACCCGCCGACCAGGTGCCCGGACTGCGGCGACACCTCGCTCACCAACGATCCCGACGTGCTCGACACCTGGTTCAGCAGTGGTCTCTGGCCGTTTGCGATCTTCGGTTGGCCGGAACAGACGCCGGATCTTGAGAAGTTCTACCCGACCGACCTGCTGGTCACAGGGCGCGACATCATCTTTCTCTGGGTTGCGCGAATGATCATGAACGGCATCAAGTTCACCGGTCGCAATCCCTTCACCGACGTGCTGATCACGAGCACCATCCAGGCCACCGACGGATCCCGCATGAGCAAGTCGAAGGGCAACACGGTTGACCCACTCGACCTCGCCGACAAGTACGGCGCCGACGCGGTCCGCGCGTGGGCCGCGGCGGTGTCGACGAGCGTCCAGGACATGCGTTTCGACGAGGATCGGATCGCTTCGTACCAGCGTTTTGCCAACAAGCTGTGGCAGGTGACCAGCGGATTCCTTGTCGCGAAGGTCGGCAACGGGTCGATCGCCGATCTCGATGTTCATCCACCCAAGCCGGAAACCCTGCGTCCCGAGGATCGCTGGATGCTCGCCGAGCTTGCCGCCGCGGTGCGCGCATGCGACTCCGGGTTCGCCGCGTATCGATTCCACGAGGCGGTCGACGCGCTGTACGACACCATCTGGCATTCGTTCTGCGACTGGTACGTCGAGATCATCAAGTTTCGCCTCGCCGACGCCGGCGACCACGAGTCACGTCGCGCCGCGGTCTGGACGGCGGTCACGACACTGGACGTGCTGCTCCGCCTGCTCCATCCGTTCATGCCTTTTGTGACCGAGGAGTGCGCGCAGCAGCTGCCCAACGCGGAGCCCACGCTGCAGCATCGGTCCTGGCCGGAACAGGATCCCCTCTGGAGCGAGGCCGCAACCGCCTCAGCTCACCACGAGATCGCCGAGGCGATCGAGCTGGTGAAGCGCATCAGGGCGCTGGGACATGGCCGCAAGGTCCCGCGCGGCGCCCGCGATCGGATTCGTATCACCGTCCGCGATGGCGAAGGCCGGGGCATCAACAAGCACGTCAGCCGCCTCATCGGCGGCTTGGTCCCAGGGACGGTTGTCGACAGCCATGAGCCCGGCGTCGATCCAGCCGTCGTGGTTTCGGGTAGGCTCCACGCCGAGGTGGTGATCGCCGACACCGCCGCCGACGCCAGTGCGACAGCACGTCAGATCGGCCTGCTCGAGGCAAACGTGTCACGGCTTCAGGCTCAGCTCGCGAACCCGGCGTTCGTGAACGGGGCACCCGCCCAGGTCGTGGATGAGGCGCGGCGGCGGCTCGCCGAAGCCACCGCGCAGCTCGACCTGCTGCGCCGCGGCCGGTTAGGAGGATCCGCCGATGCTGCTGGTTGACGTGGGGGCGCTGCTCACCGGAGCGCTGGTCGTGGTCATCGCGTACCTGGTCGTGCTCTGGCTCGCTCTGGCCTTCTACGTGGTTCGCGACGCCCGCCGGCGCACCACGTCGCCGGGATTCACGCTGTTCGCGATGCTGCTCGGCTTCGTGCCGCCGTTTCTCGGTGCCCTGATCTATTTCATGGTGCGGCCGCCGCACACCATGGAGCAGGTGCGATCGCTTGCCATCGAGGAGCAGGTGCTGCTCGAGCCGCCGATCGAGGGTGTGCCCACGCGGCCCTGCCCAACCTGCGGCCGCGAGATCGAACAGGAGTTCATCCTGTGTCCGTACTGCCGCACCCAGTTCGCGCGGCGTTGCACCGGGTGCGATCGCAGCCTGCGGCTGGGCTGGGAGGTCTGTCCGTACTGCGCCACCGAGGTCGGAGCGCCGGCGCTGGCCCGTACCGGGAGGTAGCGTCAGGATGCTGGGCGGTGGGCTCCAGCTGGCGCTCATACCCGCGCCGCTGATCGCGGCGGCGATCGTCGTCTTCGCGCTCTCGCCGCGTCAGGCCACCCTTGCGCGACTGGTTGCCGGAGCGGGCATCGCGGCGACGGTCGGTTTGCTTGCGGTGGAGACCGCCTTTCTCAACGGCAGCGGGCGCATCGAGACGTCGCTCGGGATGCCGGTCGCCGGCATCGCCTACCTGCTCAGGCTCGATCTGCCCGGCGCCACGCTCGGGCTTGCTGCGTCAGCGGCCGCCCTCCTGATTCTGCTAGAGCGCGAGCGTCAAACCCCCGAGGTGAGCGCGCTGCTTGTCTGCGTCGCCGGCACGCTCGTTGCAGCTCTCGCCGGCAACGTCGTGATGCTTGCCGGCGGTGTCGAGATCGCGGGTGTGGGCACGCTGCTCATGACCAGCGCAACCAGGGGTCGGCCGGGCCGTGGCGGGCTCGTCGCCATCAGTCTCGAGCACATCGCATCCCTCGGCCTGGTCGTCGCCGCGGTGCAGCTCCTGAGCACCGCAGGCACAACCAACTTCGCGGTCATTCCGGCGGGAGCGTTGGGAGCGACGGTTGCCGGGCCGTGGGCCGCCGCCGGCGTGATGAGCCTCCTGTCACCCGCATTCGTTCCGATTCGGGGCAGCCGGGTCCCGACCGCGGCCTGGGCGACGACCGGCGCGATCCCGTGCGGCGCGGTGGTGCTGCTGCGCCTTCGTGAGGCCGCCGCCGGTCCGCTCCCGGAAAGCATCACCATCGCAC
>JBAPOS010000097.1:0-5220 GCA_049279755.1 Candidatus Dormiibacterota bacterium
GGGGGGGGGGGGGCCGGGCACCGGCACCAGTCGTACTGCCTGCTTTTCGAGGGAGGGATCGACGAGGAGGGCTCGCAGCGACTGGCCGCGGTGGCGGCAACAGACAGCGGTTTCGAGCTTGCCGAACGCGACCTCCAGCTGCGTGGCCCCGGACAGCTTGTCGGTCTGCGCCAGCACGGATTGCCCGAGATGCTCGCCGCGGATCTGCTCGACGTGGCGCTCGGACGGCGCACCCGGCAGGCAGCGCTTGGGTGGCTCGACCATGATGCCGATCTCACCGCCTGGAAGCCGCTGTCGGACGCGATGAACGGCTACCGCGCGGTCTTCGACATCGACTGACGTGCTCAGGGGCGGCGCTCCATGCCACCGCGTCTGAAGACCGGACCACACCACGTGGCACAGACCCGGATCACCGCCGGTGAATGGCGGGGGAGGGTGGTCAGCACGCCGTCGGGCCGCGAGGTGCGACCGACCCGTGCGATGGTCCGCCAGTCGCTCTACGACATCCTCGGGAACCGGGTGGTGGGTGCACGCATGCTCGACCTCTACGCCGGCGCCGGCACCGTCGGCTTCGAGGCCCTGTCCCGGGGGGCGGCCACGGTCACCTTCGTGGAGCGCCACCGCGAGGCGCTCGCCTTGATCGCCAAGACTGCGGAACGCTTCGGGTGCCGAGATCGAATCAGCCTGGTCGGCGCAGACGTTCCCCGCTGGCTCCGCGGCGCGGGGGAGCAGACCAAGGCGGCCGATCTCTGCTACGTGGACGCCCCGTACCAGGACCCGGAGCTCGAGAGCGTGCTCGAATTGCTCGGCGCGGCTCCACCGCGACTTGTCGTGTGCGAACATCACCGCGCCCGCGAAATCCCCGAGCAGGTCGGCTCCCTCACCCGATTCCGCGAGGCGCGTTACGGCCTGACCACCATCAGCTTCCTGCAGCGACCGGCTGCACCATCGGACGGAAGAGCGTGAGCGAGCGCATCGCGGTGTACCCGGGCAGCTTTGACCCGGTGACGTTCGGGCACCTCGACATCCTGGATCGCGCCGCCGCGATCTTCGACAGGGTGGTCGTCGGTGTGCTCGAGAATCCGGGGAAGACGCCGCTGTTCACCGCGGGCGAACGCGTCGACATGATCCGGGCGTGCCTCGAGTCGAGACCGCGCATCGAGGTCATCATCTTCGACGGGCTCACCGTCGACTTTGCGGCGACGACGGGCGCAATCGCGATCGTGCGCGGACTCCGGGTCATCAGCGATTTCGAGTCGGAGTTCCAGATGGCCCTGATGAATCGCCGCCTCAACCCGGCCGTGAACACCGTGTTCCTGATGACCTCGTTCTCCAACGTGTTCATCTCCTCGTCGCTGATCAAGGAGGTGTGTCACCTCGGCGGCAACGTGGACGAGATGGCGCCACCGGTGAGCGTGGAGGCGATGCAGAAACGCTTCGCGGAACAGCGCGAACGTGAGGCACGCAACCCATGAGCGATGCGCCCGAGAGCCTCGAACCGACCGTGATCGACCTGGTGGACCAGCTGGAGGAGTTGGTGAGCACCGGCCGGCGCGTGCCCTTCACCGCCGGGGTGGTTGTCAACGAGGACGAGCTCCTCGAGCTGATCGACCGCACCCGGCTCGGGCTGCCCGACGAGCTGATGCAGGCACGACACCTGCTCGAGGACCAGCGCCGCGTGCTCGTGGAAGCCGAGCAGGAGGCGGAGCGAATCCTGTCTCGCGCCGAGACCGAGGTGGCGCGCGTCGTCGATGAGGCAGCGGCACGGGCCGCGGTGATGGTCAGTGACCACGCCATTGCCGAACAGGCCCGCGCGCACGCTGCAACCTTGCTCGCTGAGGCTGAGGAACGTGCTGCCAAGACCTGCAGCGAGGCGGACGCCTACGCCCGCGAGGTGATGCTCCGACTCGAGGATCAGCTGATGCGGGCGGCTACCACCGTCAGGAAGGGCATCGATGCGTTGCCTTCAGAAGGTGGATCGCGCCGGAAACGCCGGGAGCGCGAATAACGTCTCGGGTCGCCTGCCAGCGACGCATCGCTATACTGGCTGCACCCACTGGCCGCGCCGCCGTGCGTGCGCGCCGTCCCCGGAGAATCGAGCATGCCGCTTCCCAAGCAAAAGATCTCAAAGCGCCGCCGCGACTTTCGGCGCTCACACCACGCCCTGGAAATGCCGACACTTTCGCCGTGCCCGCGTTGCCGTCAGCCGCGAATCCCGCACCGCGTCTGCCCGAACTGCGGCCACTATCGCGGCCGCGAAGTGCTCGTCACCGAGTAACCATCCGGTCCTGTTGGCCCGAGTAGCACTCTGTTTTCCCGGACAGGGCAGCCAGGCCGCCGGTATGGCGGACGGGTTGATCGATCTCCCCATCGCCGTCGACATGCTCGAAGCGGCACAGTCGTCCGGTCTTGATCTTCATACGGCGCTCGCGGGAAACGACGAGCAGCTCCGTCCCACCGAAATCGCGCAACCGGCGCTCCTCTTTGTTGAATGTGCCCTGCGCAGCACCCTGCCCGAGGACCTCGACGTGGTCGCAGTCGCGGGTCACAGCGTCGGGGAGTACGCGGCGGCGGTTGCCGCGCATGCACTGCAACCGCGCGATGCGATGCGACTCGTCATCGAGCGCGGCAAGGCGATGGCGGCGATGCGCGACGGATCGATGTGCGCGCTGATCGGCCTCGATGTCGACGCCGCGATCGCGGTGTGCGACGACACTCAGCGGGAGACGGGGGAGATCGTGGTCGTGGCAAATCTCAACGCCCCCGGACAGCTGGTCATCAGTGGTTCGATCGGCGGCGTCGACTCCGCCTCGAAACTCGCACTCTCGCGCGGAGCGCGACGTGCGATCCCGCTCAATGTCAGCGGTGCGTTCCACTCGCCGTTGATGACCGCGGCGGCGTCACGGTTCGACGTCGCGCTTGATGCCGTTGCGCTGGCGGACCCGAATCCAGCGGTGGTGTGCAACGTCGATGCGTCGGACGTCCATTCCGCTGCCGCGCTGCGCGATCGTCTGCGTGCCCAGCTCACCTCGCCGGTGCGATGGATCGATTGTGTGCACCGGCTTGTCGACCTCGGCGCCGAGACGCTCGTTGAAGTCGGACCCGGCGCCGTGCTCAGCGGGCTGGCGCGTCGCATCGCGCCGGATGTTCGCGCACTGGCGGTGAGCACGCCGGACGCCGCGTCGCGACTCGACGTCGCTGCGGTCGCAGGATGAGCGAAGCGCGCGCACTCGAGGGCAGGCGCGCCCTGGTGACCGGCGCATCACGCGGCATCGGCAGAGCGACGGCAATTGCGCTTGCGAGAGCCGGCGCGTCGGTGGCGGTGGGGTACTCGGCACATCCCGACGGCGCTGACGCCGTGGTCGGCGAGCTGCGCTCCGATCACAACGCGACCGCGGTTGCCCTGGGGGCCGATCTCGCCGATCCGAAGGCCGGCGCGGGCCTGGTGGAACAGACCGTCCGGGCGCTCGGGGGCATCGACATCGTGGTCAACAACGCCGGGATCGCGCGCGACAACCTGGCGATGCGCCTCACCGACGACGACTGGGATGCCGTCATCGCCATCGATCTCACCGCCGCGTTTCACATCTGCCGCGCCGCGCTCCGCCCGATGCTGCGTCAGCGATTCGGACGCATCGTCAACGTGTCGAGCATCTCCGGCGTCATCGGCAACGCCGGTCAGTCCAACTATTCGGCCGCGAAAGCCGGGCTGATCGGGCTCACCAAGTCGCTGGCACGCGAGGTGGCGAGCCGGGACATCACCGTCAACGCGGTGGCCCCGGGTTTCATCGAAACGGAGATGACCACCACCCTCGGCGACGCCGTCAAAGCGTCGGCGATCGCGGCAATCCCCAAGGGCCGCATGGGAACCGCCGAAGAGGTCGCGGCAGCGGTCGTCTTCCTCGTCCTGCCAGTGTCCGGGTACATCACCGGTCACGTGCTCCATGTCGATGGCGGTCTCGCGGCGTGAGCGAGAACGGCACACCGACCAGCGCCGACGACCCGCCGGAACGCATCATCGACGGCGCCTCAGGGCCGTTCGCGTGGCGACCACCCGCCTCTGACGCTATCGTTTCGCCCCAGACTGATGGGGCACCCCCCGCAACCACACCATCACAAGGAACCGCTGATGCCAGATCTAACCTTCGACCGGTTCAAGGCGATCGTCGCCGATCAACTCGGCGTGGAGACCGAGCAGGTGACCCCGGAAGCGTCGTTCGTGGAGGACCTGAACGCGGACTCGCTCGACCTGGTCGAGCTGATCATGGCGTTCGAGGAGGAGTACCAGATGGAGATCTCCGACGAGGACGCGGAGAAGATCGGGACGGTGGGCCAGGCCTGGGACTACATCCAGGAGAAGGTGGGAGCGACAACCTAGCCTCGCCCGCACCGGCACCGACACCTACTCCGGTCGCGGCGCCGAGGCCGGCACCGGCGCGGCCACCGACCCCAGCGCCGGCGCAGAAACAGGCGCCCTCGCCGCTCGGGGAGGCCGAACTCGAGCGGCTGCGTGACCTCCAGAAGCGCATCGGCATCCAATTCCGCAAGCAGGAGTTGCTTCGCGAGGCGATGACCCACGCCTCGTGGAACAACGAGCACGGCGAGCCCGCCGGACCGGGGCACGACAATGAACGGCTCGAGTATCTCGGGGACGCCGTCCTCGAACTCGTGGTCGGCGAGTATCTTTTCCGGCGCTTCCCCACGTACGACGAAGGCCAGCTGACCCAGCTGCGCGCGGCCCTGGTCAACACCACATCACTCGCTCGGCTCGGCGAGCGGCTCGAGCTCGGCGAGACGCTGCTCATGGGGCGAGGCGCCGTCAAGACCGGGGCCCGCAAACTCCCCTCGCTGCTCGCCAACGCCTTCGAAGCGATGATCGGCGCGATCTTCCTCGACCAGGGGTACCGTGCCGCGACCAAGGTCTTCCTGCAGAACATCGGCGACCTCGCCGAGTGGAGCGACGAGAACTTCAAGGGGCAGCTCCAGCAGGCGTCCCAGGACCGCACCGGCGACACGCCCCACTACCGGGTGATCGCCACCGGAGGTCCCGGGCACAAACGCGAGTACACCGCCGAGGTGGTGCTCGGCGAGCGGGTCGGTGGGATCGGGCGCGGACCCACCAAGCAGGCGGCCGAACAGGCGGCAGCCCGCGACGCGCTCGACAAGCTGACCAAGACCGGCCGGGGCGGTGCGGCCGCCGCGGTGGGTGCTGCGCGTGAT
>JBAPOS010000098.1:0-15845 GCA_049279755.1 Candidatus Dormiibacterota bacterium
CTCGAGACCGAGCACGCCGAGGTTGCCGTGGCAGTTGCCCGCGCCGCCGACGAGCTTCGGGCCGCCGAGCAGGAGGTCGCCTCTTGCGAAGCCACCGTCGCCGAGCACGCGCATGCGGTTCGCGACCTGAGCGACGACGACTCCACCGAGCTCGACCCGACAGCCGCCGAGCGAGCCGAGCGCGAGATCGTCCGGCTCGAGCGCCGCATTGCCGGGCTCGGCGCCGTCAACGCGCTGGCACCCGAGCAGCACGAAGCGCTCAATGCCCGCGTTGTCACGATCACCGCGCAGCGTGATGACCTCGCCGGCGCGGGGTCTTCGCTGCGGGCCTTGGCCCGCCAGCTGGAGCGCGAGATCGAGCAGCGATTCGACACCGTGTTCGGGGCGGTGTCGTTCCACTTCCAGGATCTCTACGCGGAGCTGTTCCCAGGGGGCAGGGCGACTCTCCGCCTCGAGGAACCCGAGCCCGTGACCCTCGACATCGAGGACACCACGTCACCGCCCGCCGAGCGTCGCCCCGGTGTGGAGATCCTGGCCCAGCCGCCGGGCAAACGTCAGACCCCGCTCCGCCTGCTCAGCGGCGGCGAACGAGCCCTGACCGCCCTCGCCGTGGTTCTGGCCCTTCAGCAGGTGAATCCGAGTCCCTTCTACGTCTTCGATGAGGTCGACGCCGCCCTCGACGACAGCAACGTGCTCCGCTTCACCAGGCTGCTCCGCCGCCTCGGCACCAGCCAGCAGTTCCTCGTGGTCACCCACAACCACATCACCATGGCCGCCGCCGATGCGCTCTGGGGCGTGACCATCGACTCCGACGGGACCAGCTCGGTCATCGGGGTGCGCTTCGACGAGTCGAAGGTGACGGCGACATCGACGCCCGCGCTCACCCGGGTGGCGGGGTGACCCTGGCGATTCCGCAACGGCACCATGCCTGACGAGGTGGTCGCACCGGTAAGGAGGAGTGCCTGGTGGCGACGGGTCTCCCCCCGGATGGACAAGGCCTCGAGCGCGCTGCGCACAGAGATGCAGGGGCTCACTGCTCCGGGACGCAAGCTCGACGACGCGTTTTACGACGAGCTCACCGAGGTGCTCATCGCCGCCGACTGCGGCGTCGAGCTCGCCGAGCGCCTGGCGACCTCGCTCCGCCACCGCACCCGACGCGACAAGCTCGAGGACGGAGCTGCGGCGATCGCGGCGCTGAAGGCGGAGATTCTCGGGGTGATGAGCACCTACGACCGATCACTCAATCTCAGCGCGGTGCCGAGCGTGGTCCTCGTGGTCGGGGTCAACGGGAGCGGCAAGACCACCACCATCGGCAAGCTCGCGTACCGCCTGCAGGAGGAGGGCCGATCCTCACTGATCGCCGCCGCCGACACCTATCGGGCCGCCGCGATCGACCAGATGCGGGTCTGGGCGGACCGCGTGGGCACCGACCTGGTGGCCCATCAGCCGGGCGCCGACCCCGGGGCGGTGGTGTTCGACGCGATCCAGGCCGCGCAGGCCAGGCGTGCCGACGTGGTGCTGGTCGACACGGCCGGTCGGCTGCACACCAAGGTGAACCTCATGGCGGAGCTGGGCAAGATCCGCCGGGTGGTGGAGCGCCTGATTCCCGAGGGGCCCCAGGAGGTGCTGCTCGTTGTCGACGCCACGACGGGTATGAACGCGATGCGACAGGCGTTCGCCTTTCACGAGACCGCCGGTCTGACCGGGCTGGTGATCACCAAGCTGGACGGCAGCGCCCGGGGCGGGACGCTGCTGGCGGTGGAAGAGCAGCTGAAGGTTCCGGTCAAGCTCGTCGGCCTTGGGGAGGGTCTTGACGATCTCAATGTTTTCGACCCCGCCGCCTACCTGGACGCGATCTTCGGCACCACCCCTTGACATGGTGGTGAGTACTCACTACCATACGGACTCGTGACCCCAACAGCCACCAGCGAACGTCTCACCGCCCCAGAGCGCCGCGAGCAGATCCTCGAGGCGGCCGTGACCGTGTTCGCGGAGCGCGGTTACGAGGGTGCCTCGACCGACGTGATCGCCAGGATGGCCGGCATCTCGCAGCCATATCTGTTCCGCCTCTTCGGCACCAAGCGGGAGCTGATCATGGCCACCGTCAAGCGCTGCTTCGAGGACACGGAGTCGCTGTTTCGCACTGCGGCGCACGGCCGCACGGGTGAGGAGGCGCTGGCGGCGATCGCGGAGGCATACACCGAGGAGATCCGTCGCAGCCCGCTCAAACTGCGCGCGCAGCTGCAGTCGTACTCCGCCTGCGACGACCCTGCGATTCGCGCCGTGGTTGCCGAGGGATTCGGCGAGCTGGTACGGCTTGCGGAGGGCCTCACCGGTCTCGATTCGGTGCGGTTGAGCACGTTCTTCGCCCAGGGAATGCTCCTCAACGTCCTGGCGATGATGGGCCAGATGGCGGAGCCGCAGGCCTGGGCGTTGCGGCTCATCGAGGGATGCGCGATGAACACGAAGCTGGGGATGTAGCCCCGCGATTTTTTTTGTCCTTCAAAGTGAGTGAGTAATCACTACAGGCAGTCAAAACATCAAACAGGCAAAGGAGGTACGGCATCATGGCTCGACGGTCTCAGGTCATCTGGACATTCGCGATCACATCGCTCGCGTTGTTCATGGTCACCCTCGACAACCTGGTTGTCACCACGGCGTTGCCCGTGATCCGGCACGACCTCCATGCGAACCTGCAGCAGCTCGAGTGGACGATCAACGCGTACACGCTGACGTTCGCCGTCCTCCTGCTCACCGGTGCCGCGCTCGGTGATCGGTTCGGCAGGCGCCGTATCTTCTCGATCGGGCTCGCGATCTTCACGCTCGGCTCAGCTGCGTCCGCGCTCGCGCAGAGCCCGACGATGCTCATCGTCGCGCGTGCCGTCCAGGGTGCGGGCGCTGCGATGGTGACACCTTTGACCCTAACCATCCTGAGCGCCGCCGTCCCGGCGAACCGTCGCGGGGTCGCACTCGGCGCGTGGGGAGGCATCGGTGGCCTCGCGGTCGCGGTGGGACCGATCGTCGGCGGCGCCATCGTGCAAGGCATCTCATGGCACTGGATCTTCTGGGTGAACGTGCCGATCGGCCTCTTGCTCGCGCCGCTCGCGCGGATCCGGCTGAGTGAGACGCGGGGCGCGGACAACCATCTGGACCTCGGCGGACTGGTGATCGCCAGCGGCGGGCTCTTCGCGATCGTGTGGGGCCTGGTTCGCGCCAACCAGCAGGGATGGACGAGCCCGGAGATCCTTGGGACCCTCGCCGGCGGCCTCGCGCTCGTGGTGATGTTCGTGCTGTACGAGCTCCGCTCCCGCGCGCCGATGCTCCCGATCCGCTACTTCAACAACAGGACGTTCACCGGCGCCAACCTGGCATCCCTGTTCATGTTCTTCGGCATGTTCGGCAGCGTCTTCCTGCTCGCCCAGTTCTTCCAGACCGTGCAGGGACTCTCGCCGCTGAATGCGGGGTTGCGGATCCTTCCGTGGACGGCAATGCCGATTCTTGTGGCGCCGACGGCGGGTGCGCTGTCGGACCGGATCAACGGCCGCACGCTCATGGCGATCGGCCTCGCGCTCCAGGCCACAGGGCTGATCTGGATCGGCCTGGTCGTGACCCCGACGGTGGCCTACTCGGCGTTCATCGTGCCCTTCATCCTCAGTGGCGTCGGCATGGGCATGTTCTTCGCTCCGGTGGCGAATGTCGTGCTCAGCTCGGTGGGCGCGCGCGAGGAGGGCAAGGCGTCCGGGGCGAACAACGCCATTCGCGAGCTCGGCGGCGTCCTCGGCGTCACCGTGCTGGCGTCGATCTTCGCCCACTGGGGCGGGTACACCTCTGGCTCGAGCTTCGTCGCGGGCCTGGAGCCGGCGGTCATCGTCGGTGGTGTCGTGGTTGCCCTGGGAGCGGTCGCGGCGGCATTGATCCCCGCTCGCCGGCGCGCGGCGTCGGCGGAGACGGCGACCCGGATCAACGAGGCGGCGGCCGCGTAGGCAGTGCTGGTCTGGAGCCGGCGGCCGACGCGCTCTGGTCATGTGCCACGCGTGCGGACGCCGGCTTCGCCGTGTCCAGGCTGCTCATTCGCGGAGATCGGGTAGCATGTCAAGGTCTTGCCCTTGACAGGTCGAACACCCGACCCACAGCCGCTCTCCTCGCGTGTCTGGCAGGAGCGGCTTCTCGACGTCTACGGCGCCGTGCTCACCGAGCACCAGCGTGACGCGTGCCGCCTGCACCTTCACGAGGACTGGTCGTTCACCGAGCTTGCCGAGCACTTCGCGTGCACCCGCAGCGGCGCCCACGATCTGGTGCGCCGCGCGCTGGCGCAGCTCGAGCACTTCGAGGCACGACTTGGCCATGCCGCCGAGCTCGACCGCCGTGATCGTGTCGAGGCCGGGCTGCGAGCCCGCCTGGCCACTGCGACGGTGAGTGCCTGACGATGTTCGAAGCACTGAGCGATCGGCTCGCCACGGCGCTCCGCCGCTTCTCCGGGCGCGGCCGCCTGACCAGGGAGGATGTCGAGGTCGGCCTTCGTGAGGTGCGCGTGGCGCTGCTCGAGGCTGACGTCAACTTCCGCGTTGCCCGTGCCTTCGTCGACCGCATCCGGGAGCGCGCCGTCGGCACTGACGTGCTCGAATCGCTGACCCCGGGGCAGCAGATCGTGAAGATCGTCAACGACGAACTGGTCGCGCTGCTGGGTGGTGAGCAACGCAAGATTCAGTACCAGTCGCATCCACCGACGGTGATCATGCTGGTCGGCCTCCAGGGCTCAGGCAAGACCACCACCGCGGCCAAGCTCGGGGTCGCCATCCGCCGCGACGGGCACCGTCCCATGCTGATCGCAGCCGACATCACGCGCCCGGCGGCGGTTCAGCAGCTCCAGAAGCTCGGGCTCGACAACCAGATCCCTGTGACGGTTCCCGACGGCAAGTCGAAGGTCGCGCAGCTCTGCGCGCGCGGGGTTGCCGAAGCCACGAGGCTCAACTGCGACGTGGTTATCCTCGACACCGCCGGACGGCTCCAGATCGACGAGCCATTGCTGGAAGAGTTGCGCGATATCCGCAAGGCGACGACCGTGCACGAGGTCATCCTCGCCGTCGACGCGATGACCGGCCAGGAGGCCGTGAACGTTGCCAAGGGATTCGACGACGCCATCCACGTCGACGGCGTGATCCTCACCAAGCTCGACGGCGACGCACGCGGCGGTGCCGCGTTGTCGATGCGAGAGACGATCGGCAAGCCGATCATGTACTGCGGCACCGGGGAAAAGGTCTCCGACCTCGAGCCCTTCGCGCCCGACCGGATGGCATCGCGGATTCTCGGCATGGGCGATGTCCTGACGCTGGTGGAGCGCGCTCAGGAGCAGTTCGACCAGAAGCACGCCGAGGAGATGGTCGAGCGTTCCTTCGCCGGGCGCTTGACCATGGACGACTGGCTCGCCCAGCTGCGGCAGCTGCGCGGGATGGGCTCACTCGAAGGCGTCCTCGGGATGCTGCCGGGCGGTCGCAAGCTCGTGCAGCAGGCCGGCGCAGCGATGCCCTCCGAGCAGGACCTCGGCCGCATGGAGGCGATCGTCCTCTCCATGACGGTGCAGGAACGCCGTCACCCCGAGCTCATCAAGGGCTCACGCCGCAAGCGCATCGCTGCCGGCAGCGGAACCACGATCGCGGACGTCAATCGGCTGCTCAAAGGCTTCGAACAGATGCAGGGCATGTTCAAGAGCCTCAGCGGCAAGGGCACCAAGGGTGTCCGCGGCAAGGCTCGCATGCTCAGGCAGCTCAAGAACATCGATCCGACACAACTCGGTCAAGCAGGTTTCTGAAAGGGGCACGACATTGGTCAAGATCAGGTTGAAGCGAATGGGCACGACCAAGCGTCCGGTGTACCGGCTGGTGGTCGCGGATTCGCGCAGCCCACGCGACGGCAGGTTCATCGAGTCGATCGGCTTCTACGATCCGCTCCCCAATCCCGCAGTGGTGAGCATCGACGCCGATCGCGTGCAACTCTGGTTGCGCCGCGGTGCGCGCCCGAGCGACAGCGCGCGTCAACTTCTCGTCAAGGAAGGTCTCCTCGCCGCGCGTCCTTTCAAGATCACGCCCCGACCCGAAGCCCCCGAACCCGCCCCCGCAGCAGTTGCAGCCAAAGTTGACACAGACACGGCAGACGAGGCAGCCACCGCCGACGTCGCAATTGACACCCCCACCACTGATGAGCCGGCGAATGAAGAGCCAACCGCAGAATCTGTCCCAGACACTTCGGACGAGGCGGGTGGCGCTGCGGGGGGGAGCCCCGGCGCGCCAAAAGCGCGACGGGGAGGGGCCCCTGCGGCGACAGGCCCCGCCGCCGCATCCGAGGACGCACCCGAGTGACCGACTACGCCGATCTCACACGATTCATCGCCGAGCGAATCGTCTCGAATCCGTCCGCGGTGACAGTGGACTCGCGTCCTCGGGGTCGGAGCACCATCGTCACCCTTCACGTCGCCGAGGAGGACATGGGCAAGCTCATCGGCAAGACCGGCCGGAACATCGAAGCGGTCCGCGCCGTGGTTCGCGCCGCGGGCCTGCGCCATCACCAGCGCGTGCAGGTGGAGTTGAAGGACCTGCGTTGACTCCCGGCCGTCCGCTCTCGCCGGCCAAGCTGCGCGCCGCGCAGGTGCTTCGCGCGCACGGAGTCCGCGGCGAGGTGCGGGCTGAGCCGATCGGCGGCGACCCGAGCCGTTTCACGCCCGGCACCAGGCTCGAGACCGAGGACGGTTCGAAAGCGCTCACGGTGCGAACGGCGCGGCCAGGCGCCGGGAACGCGGTGCTGCTTGGCTTCGACGAGATCACGTCCGCCTCCGAGGCGGCGCTGCTGCGTGGTGTCTACCTTTGCGTTGACGTCGACGCAGCACGTCCGCTGGCGAAGGACGAATGGTTCGTTTGGCAGCTCGTCGGTCTGCGCGTGCTCGACACCACCGGCGCGCAGGTCGGCGTCGTCGACGATGTCGAGGCGGGCGTGGGCAACGATGTCCTGGTCATCCGCGACGACACCGAGCTCCACCGGCTGCCAATGGCGCGCGACTACGTGACGTCCGTCGACGTCACGGCGGGGACCGTCACGGTCACGCCGTGGACCGAGGAGACGGTGTGATCCGTTTTCACGTGCTCACGATCTTTCCCGAGGTGTTCCCGGGTCCGCTCGCTGTCGGTGTGGTTGGGCGCGGCCTCGCGGGCGGAGACTTGGAGCTGCAGGTGCACGACCTGCGCGCCCACACCGAGGGCCGGCATCGTCAGGTGGACGACGTGCCCTTCGGTGGCGGTGCCGGGATGGTCTTCAAGCCCGAGCCGGTGATCCGCGCCGTGCGTTCGCTGCGCGAGACAGAGCCGGATATCCGCTGCATCCTGCTGTCGCCGCAAGGACGGCAATTCGACCAGGGCGTGGCACGCGAGCTCGCCGGGGAGCGCTCAATCCTCCTTGTGTGCGGCCGCTACCAGGGCGTTGACCAGCGTGCGCGCGATGAGATCGGCGAGGAGTTGTCGGTCGGTGACTATGTGCTCAGCGGCGGCGAGGTCGCGGCCATGGCAGTCATCGAGGCGACGGCGCGTCTGGTGCCCGGCGTTGTCGGTTCTCCTGAATCGCTCGGTGAGGAAACATTTTCCGACGGTGCCGGCGGCGGTTTCGAGGCACCGTTGTACACGCGTCCCGCCGATTTTGAGGGGCGTTCGGTCCCAGCAGTCCTGCGTGAGGGAAACCACGCCGCCATCGCCGCATGGCGTCGCAACGAAAGTACACAGCGGACCGGGCTGCGTCGCCCCGATCTGATACGGTCTGCCCCAAGGCCCGGAGGAACAACGTGAACGTCATCGATCTGCTCAAACGCGAGCAGGAAAAGCAGCAAGTCCCCGTCCTGCGTTCAGGCGACACGGTGCGCGTGCACGTCAAGGTGGTTGAGGGAACCCGCGAGCGCATCCAGGTGTTCGAGGGCGTGGTCATCGCGCTCAAGGGCAAGGTCGGGCTGGCGACGAGCTTCACAGTTCGCCGCATCGCCCATGGTGTTGGCGTCGAGCGCACGTTCCTGGTGCACGCTCCTCGCATCGACAGGATCGAGGTGCTTCGCCACGGCCAGGTGCGCAGGGCAAAGCTCTTCTACCTGCGCGAGAAGGTCGGCCGCCACGCTCGGATTCGGGAGCGGCGTCAGCCCATCGGTGGCTCGGAGATGACGCTGCTTCGTGCCGAACCGCATGCGCCGGACGAAGCCGAGGTCGAGCCGCACGAGTTGCTCGACCTGCCCGACGAGCCGGAGATCGCCGACACAGAAGCGACCGAGGTGACTGCGGAGGCGGATGACGCCGAGGGTGCCGTCGCACCTTCGGAGAGCGACGGCGGAGCGTAGCCGGGGGTCGCGAACCCCCGAGCAACTGCCGCCGGCCCGGCCGCTCAAGGATCGGGTCGGACACGCCGGAGAGGTCGCCGCGCTGTCGTACCTCAAGGAACAGGGCTTCCGCATCCTCGCCCGCGACTGGCGCAGCCGCCTCGGACAGATCGACATCGTCGCCGAGGACGGCGACACCCTGGTGCTCATCGAGGTGAAAGCGCGCCGCGGCACTGGGTTCGGAACACCGGAGGAAGCGGTCGACGAGCGCAAACGCCGGAAGCTGCGCATGCTCCTCGAGCTCTATCGCGCGCAGACGCACCGCCAGAAGCAGCCGTGCCGCATCGACGTGATCGGCCTGATGATGGATGGGGCGATGACCGTGACCAGGACCGAGCACATCAGGGACGCCGTCCAGGACGATTGAGCGCACCGGCTGACACCCGGACGGCTTATCGCATAAGCTCGCGCCCCAGGATCACGGTCGTCTCATCGGGCGACGATGTGGGCAACTGGGAGGAGGGCCATGGAGTCTGGCTGTGAACCGGTCACGCACGTCTACCGCACGTACATCCACGCGTCCCCCGAGCCAATCTGGGAAGCGATCGTCAACCCGGATCTGACCGAGCGTTACGGCTACAGGGTCCGATGCGCGTACGACCTGTGTCCCGGCGCGGCCTACATCGGTTTTCCCAGCGAGGACATGCGCCGGCTCGGGGTTCCGAACGCGGTCATGGATGGGGTGGTCGTCGAGGTGGATCCGCCCAGACGGTTCGTCCACACCTATCGGATGCTGGTCAGCCCGGAGCTGGCGTCGGAAGGGTTCACGCGGGTCACCTGGGACATCGACGGCGGACGGTTCGGCGTGACCCGGGTGACGCTGACACACGAGCTCACCGGCGCCCCGACCGTCGCACTCCTGACCTCGGGGGCGCTCGAGGACGAGGGGGGAGGCGGTGGCTGGAACTGGGTGCTCAGCGGATTGAAGACGTTCGTCGAGACCGGCTGCACGCTCGGCCCGCCTGATCAGGGCCGGCTCTGAGGCAACACTCAGGACCGGGGTTGACATGTGACCAAATGGTCACGTATGCTGCGGGCATGACCGACGACGACCTCGTGTTCAAAGCACTCGCCGACCCAACGCGGCGCTTCCTGCTCGACCTGCTCTTCCAGCGTGACGGCCGCACGCTGACCGAACTCGAGGGCGAGCTGGAGATGACGCGATTCGGCGTGATGAAACACCTGAGGGTCCTGGAGGATGCGGGGCTCGTCGTCGCTCGACGTTCGGGCCGGGAGAAGTTGCACTTCCTCAACCCGGTCCCGATTCAGCTGCTCCACGACCGGTGGATCGGCAAGTACCGCGAGCGCTACGCGTCGGCGCTCACCAATCTCAAGAACGAACTGGAGGACTTGGCATGACCACGACAGCGACTGCGATCGGCACCACCCAGGTGTACCGGGTGTACATCAAGACGACACCCCAGGCGATCTGGGACGCGATCACCAAGCCGGAATGGACTGAACGGTACGGCTACTGCGGCCGCGTCGACTTCGATCTCCGTCCCGGCGGCAAATACACGGGCTACAGCAGCGAAGGGATGCGGTCCATGGGCGCGCCCGAGGTGGCCGTGGACGGGCGGATCCTCGAAGTCGATCCGCCCCACAAGCTGGTGCAGACGTTCCGCATGGTGATGGATCCAACCATGGAGGCCCAGGGCTTCACGCGGCTCACGTACGAGATCGAGGAGCGCAAGAACGGCGTGACCAGGGTGACCCTGACCCACGAGCTCGAAGGCGCTCCGGTGCTCGCGGTGCTCATGTCTGGTGGCATGGAGGACGAGGGCGCAGGCGGCGGCTGGAACTGGGTGCTCAGCGGTCTCAAGACCCTGCTCGAGACTGGGCAGTCCCTCGACCCTGCGGGACATCAGTGAGCTGAATTCGGATATGGCCCTGCGCGGCGCAATGGTGCCCTGCGCGGGGCCTCGCGCGGGATCCGAGGTGGGCTCGGCTGGTCAGACCCCCGGGACGACTCGCTCGGCCAGGAAGTCCTCCCAGCTCCGCCCCACGGCACGCCCCGGCGCGAGATTCGCACCGGCCCGGACGGCGCGGGCGGCCTTGCCGATACTCCGGACTCTGTTACACTTTCTTGTGTGATTGCTTACGCAATAAGTTGCGCGACGAGGGGCCTCGCCGGGGTCCCGGTCACGGTCGAGGCCGACATCGCCAACGGGCTGCCGGCCTTCACCATCGTCGGGCTCACCGACCGCGCCATCCAGGAGGCGCGAGAGCGGGTGAAGCCCGCGATCCGCAACGCCGGGTTCAAATTCCCACAGCGACGGGTCACGGTCAACCTCGCGCCCGCCGAGCTCCCCAAGGTCGGAACCGCCTTCGATCTTGCGATCGCGGTCGCCGTGCTCCGGGCGGAAGACTCCGCGCTCCAACTCAACGGGGCGGCCTTTCTCGGCGAGCTTGCGCTCGACGCCTCGGTACGCCCCGTCACCGGTGTCCTCCCCATGGCGCGATGCCTCGCCGCCGCGGGCATCCGGCGGCTCATCGTCCCGATCGAGAACGCCCCTGAGGCGGCGCTCGCAGACGGCATCGAGGTGCTCGGCGCCGCGTCGCTGCAGGCCTGTATCGAGTACCTCCGCGGCGACGGATCGCTGGTCGCCGGCGTTCGGGACGCGTCGCCTGCCGCCCCAACCCCAGAACCCGACCTCGCATCCGTCCGCGGTCAGGGCCAGGCGAAGCGAGCGCTCGAGATCGCCGCCGCAGGCGGCCACAACCTGCTCATGACCGGCCCGCCCGGCGCGGGGAAGACGATGCTCGCGCGGACGTTGCCCTCGCTGCTCCCCGACCTGAGATCGGACGCCGCGCTCGAGGTGGCAGCCATTTACTCACTTCGCGGCACCCTGCGCGAGCGCCCGCCGACCACGCTCCGGCCCCCGTTTCGCGCGCCGCATCACAGCATTTCCCGCGCGGGCCTGGTCGGCGGCGGAACCGGCCTCGCCCAACCGGGGGAGATCAGTCTCGCCCACCGCGGCGTCCTCTTTCTCGACGAGCTCTGCGAATTCTCACGTCAGCATCTCGAGGCGCTCCGCCAGCCTCTCGAGGAGCGCTCGGTCACGGTCGCCCGAGCTCGATCCGCGGTCTCGTACCCGGCCGACTTCATGTTCATCGGTGCCTCCAACCCCTGCCCGTGCGGGCACCTCGGTGACGCCCAGGGCTGCAGCTGCGACGCCCGCCAGCTCACGGCGTATTCGAGCAGGATCAGCGGTCCGATCAAGGACCGGATCGACCTGGTCGTCTCGGTGCCGCGCCAGGGCTATGGGGACATCTTCGACGGAGGCGACGAGGAGCCGTCATCGGCGGTGCGATCACGGGTCGAGGCTGCCCGATCCCGGCAGGGCGACCGCGCAGGGCGAGGCAACGCGGCCATGAGCGGTCGCGAAATCCTCACGGCGGCGCGTTCCACCGCACCCGCTCGGCGATTGCTGGCGCTTTCGGGTGAGCGGCTTCACCTCAGCGCCCGAGGCTTCTTTCGCGTCCTGCGGGTGGCCCGAACGATCTCCGACCTCGCCGGAGAGGATCGGGTCGGGGAGGACGCGCTCGCCGAGGCCCTGCACTACCGCATCGAGATGGCCGAGTGATCCAGCCGCGCTGGATCGCTCCGTCATCGCCCGATTGGCCGGCGCGTCTCGCCCACCTCGAGGCCCCGCCCGAGGGGCTCTGGCAGCTCGGCGCCACCGGCCCGACAACACCCTGCGTCGCGATCGTCGGCTCGCGACGGGCGACCTTCAGCGGCATCGAGATCGCCCGATCCATCGGTGGTGAACTGGGCGCCGGGGGAATCCAGGTGATCAGCGGAATGGCGCTCGGCATCGACGCCGCGGCGCACCGCGGCGCCCTCGAGGCAGGCGGCACGACCGTTGCCGTGCTCGGCTGCGGGATCGATGTCTGCTATCCGGCGCGGCACGCGGAGCTGCGCGAGCAGATCATCGCCGCCGGCTCCCTGATCACCGAGGAGCCCGAAGGCACCCCGCCACTCAAGTACAACTTCCCGAAGCGCAATCGGATCATCGCAGCTCTCGCCAGGGCGGTCGTGGTCGTCGAGGCAACCGAGCGCAGTGGCGCCCTGAGCACCGCGCGCTGGGCGGCCGACCTCGGGCGCGAGGTGCTCGCGGTGCCGGGCTCGATCAGGTCGCGGCAGAGCAGCGGCACCAACCTGCTGATCCGCGACGGGGTCCGGCCGTTCCTGGGGATCGGCGACCTTCTCGAGGCCGTCCCCGAGCTCCGGCGGGCCGTTCCGGAAAGCGCCCTCGACAGCCCGCCAGGAGGGGATGGCAACCGGCTGGAGCGTTTCAGCCCACCGCTGCGGGAGATACTGGCACGCATGGGAACGCAACCAGTCCACCCGGATCAGGTCGGGGTCGCCCTGGGGCTCTCGCCGGCGCTGGTCGCCAGCCGGCTGGGTGCGCTGGAGCTCGCCGGAGCCGTAATGTCCCTGCCCGGAGGCCTCGTGGCCCGTACCGTTTAACCGGCCCCAGAGCCCCATTAGGAAGTCCAGAAGTGTCCCGTCTGATCATCGTCGAGTCGCCGAGCAAGGCGCGAACCCTCGCCCGTTTTCTCGGGTCCGAGTACGTCGTCCTCGCCTCCATGGGGCACGTCCGTGATCTGCCCAAGTCGAAGATCGGCGTGGACGTCGAGGCAGGGTTCACCCCGCAGTACGAGCTGATCAAGGGCAAGGAGAAGCAGATTCGCGATCTCCGTGCCGCGGTCAAGAAGGCGTCCTCGACCCTGCTGGCGGCGGACCCGGATCGCGAGGGCGAGGCGATCGCCTGGCATCTCGCCGAAGCGCTCGGCCTGAGCAATCCCGACCGCATCGTCTTCCACGAGATCACCAAGCTGGCCGTCGACGCAGCGCTCGCGCATCCCCGCAAGATCGACCGCTCACTCGTGTCAGCCCAGGAGGCGCGCCGGGTCATCGACCGCCTGGTGGGATACCGGCTCTCGCCGCTGCTCTGGCGCAAGGTGCGAGCGGGGCTGTCCGCGGGGCGTGTGCAATCGGTCGCGGTGCGTCTGGTCGTCGATCGCGAGACCGAGATCGACGCGTTCGTCCCGGTCGAGTCGTGGACCATCGACGCCCTTCTTGCCAAAGATGGCAGCAACCCGTTCAGTGCACGCCTGGTCGGCAGGCGGGGCGACACCGACGCGGCCGAGCGCGAGAAGCTGGAACTCGGTACCGAGGCCGAAGCCGCCGAGGTGATCGCCGCGCTCGGCCTCGATGCCAAGGGCGCCGTCACCGAACGAACCCCGGCCTTCGTTGTCAGCTCCATCGACGTCAAGGAGACGACGCGACGGCCGCTCCCGCCGCACACGACGAGCACGCTGCAACAGGACGCCAGCTCGCGGCTGCGCATGTCGCCGAAACGGACCATGAGCATCGCCCAGGAGCTGTATGAAGGCGTCGATCTCGGCAGCGCCGGGTCGACCGGCCTGATCACCTACATGCGCACCGACTCGATCCGCATCAGCGACGCGGCCCGCGACGAGGCGGCCAAGCACGTTGCGGCGGCCTTCGGCAAGGAGTACGTGGGCAGTGGGGCCGTCCGCCGCAAGGCAGCGGTCAACGTGCAGGACGCGCACGAGGCAATCCGGCCGACCGACGTGAAGCGGACCCCCGAATCCATCGCTGCGAGCCTCTCCCCCGGACAGTTGAAGGTGTACGACCTGATCTGGCGCCGCTTCGTCGCGAGTCAGATGAGCCCCGCGAAGTACCTCAACACCACCGCGATGATCGATGCGGCGGACTACGTGTTCCGAGCATCCGGATCACTGATCACGTTCGAGGGATTTCAGAAGGTCTGGAAGCGCGACGAGGACAAGGACAAGGACACGACCCTGCCCGAGCTCGCGGAGCGCGAGCAGCTCAGGTGTCTCGAAATTGCCGCAGAGCAGCACTTCACACAGCCGCCGGCCCGCTACACCGAGGCAACCCTGATCAAGGAGCTCGAGGAGCGCGGGATCGGCCGCCCATCCACGTACGCCGCAACCATCGAGGTCATCCAGGAACGGCAGTACGTTCGCCAGCTGGAGCGACGCCTGCATCCGACCGAGCTCGGCAAGACGGTTGACGCCGTCCTCCGTCAGAACTTCCCCGACATCGTCGACGTCGCCTTCACCGCCGACCTCGAGAAACGCCTCGATTCCGTGGAGGAGGGCACTCGCGCCTACGAGCCGACCGTCCGCGAATGGTACGAGCCCTTCGCGGCGACCCTCGAACGCGCTGAGCGGTCGATGGAGCGCGTGCGCGTCCCCGCCCGTGAAACCGGAGAGGAGTGCCCCGAGTGCGAGATCGGGCGCCTGGTCGTGCGCGAGGGGAAGTTCGGCGAGTTCGTGGGATGTTCCCGGTTCCCCGACTGCAAGTACATCAAGGACCGCAAGACCGCCGAAGCACTCGCCACCGGGGAGATGTGCCCGCGCTGCGGCAAGCCGCTGGTCACCCGCCAGGGGCGGCGCGGTCCCTTCGTCGGCTGCTCGGGATACCCGAGCTGCACATACATCAAGGACGATCGAGCGCCGGCCGCGGCCGAGGGCGAGGGCGCGGAGCCCGAGGAGCTCGGGGTCTGTCCTCAATGCGGCAAACCGCTTCGTCGCCGCAGCGGCAGGCGGGGCACGTTCGTCGGCTGCACCGGCTACCCCGACTGCAAATACATCCAACCCGGAGCGCCCGGAGCCCGAGCCGCGGGCCCGGCACCGGAGCCGACCGGCGAGGACTGTCCCGAGTGCTCGAAACCGCTGGTGACCCGCAAGGGCCGGTACGGTCCGTTCGTGAGCTGCTCCGGGTACCCCGCCTGCAAGTATCGGCCCCCCAAGGTGGCGGTCGGATGAGCGGCGCGCACGCAACCACCGTCGTGGCGGTGCAGCGCGCGGGAACGGTGGCGGTCGCCGGCGACGGCCAGGTGACCGTGGGCGACATCGTGATGAAAGCGCGCGCGTCGAAGGTGCGGCGCCTCTTCCACGGTCAGGTGGTCTGCGGTTTCGCAGGCGCGGTCGCCGACGCGCTCACGCTGTTCGACAAGTTCGAGCAACACCTCGACAAGCACCAGGGCAACCTGGTGCGCGCCGCCATCGGCCTCAGCAAGGAGTGGCGCACCGACAAGTACCTGCGCCGCCTCGAGGCGATGCTGATCGTGGCTGATGCCAACCGGATTCTCCTGCTCAGCGGCGACGGCGAGGTCATCGAACCCGACGACGGTGACGGTGTGGTCGCGATCGGCAGCGGTGGCCCGTACGCGCACGCGGCCGCAGCAGCGCTGCTGGAGAGCACCGATCTCAATGCCGAGGACATCGCCCGGCGCGCGCTGCTCATCGCAGCACGGCTCTGTATCTACACCAACGACAACATCACCGTGGAAACCCTCGAGCTCGCCACCCCGGCGCCGGCTGCGCCCGTCCCCGCGTGACCAGCGCCGCGGCCGTCGATCCCGGCCCCGAGGCGCACGAC
>JBAPOS010000099.1:0-5755 GCA_049279755.1 Candidatus Dormiibacterota bacterium
TCTGAGATCGAGGTGGTCGGTTCGATCGCCTTCCCGTGGGGCGAGTTCAACATGCAGGCGCCGAATGTCGGTGGCTTCGTCACCGTGAACAGCACGGCCACCATGGAGTTCGACCTCTTCTTGAAACACAGCTGAGGAAGGTTCGCGCCGCCGCTCAGCGGCGCGAGGCGATGACCTGCAGGCGCAGTGCGAGAGTCGGGCAGCCGGAGACCGCGCGCCGGGCATGCGGGATCACCGCCGGCGGGACGCCACCACCGCGGACGATCGGGTACCCCCAGTCGTCGAGCTCGATCAGCTCGGGCACGAGGTCGGCACACACACCGTGACCGTCGCACTTGATGCGATCGACGACGAGGGCGACGCGATCGCTCATGACGCCGCGGCCACCTCACTCGTGACGCTGCAGCGCCGTTGGTATTCATGGAGCGAGAACTCGCCCGCAAACACCCGCAGCGCTGACGCGAGCAGACCTGCCGCTCCGTCTGGATGGCGGCACGCACCCCGCCCCGCGAGCACGCCTGCCCATCGCTGTATGTGGTCGAGGTCACCCGGCGTCGACGCCAGGCCCGCGACGCGTCCCGCCGCCGCGGAGATTGCGCGCAAGCCGAAGGTGCACGGCCCGCACTGCCGGGCACTCTCGTGCGCGAGGTACGCCAGGATCCGCGCGGTCTCGACGACTCCGCATCGCCCCGACGGCAGCACGGCGACCACGCCGCAACCAAGGGAATAGCCCTGCTGCCGCAGGGAATCGCCGTCCAGTGGCAGCCCCCACGCGGTGGTGGACTCGACCCAGCCTCCGAAGTATCCACCGAGAAGCACGGCGTCACTGTCCGAGGTGATCCCTCCCGCGGCGTTCACCGCGTCCGCGAGCGCCATGCCCTGCGGAATCTCGATCAGCATGGTTTGGGGAACGGCTCCGCCCACGGTGACCAGCGTGGTCCCGGATGCGTTTCCGGTGCCGAGTGAGCGATACCACTCATCGCCGAAGCGCGCGATCAGCGCGACGTGCGCGAGCGTCTCGACGTTCTGCACCAGGGTCGGGCGGCCGTCGACGCCGCGTTCATAGGGACGCGGCGGAATCGACGTCGGGAGCGCGATCCCCGCGTTGACGAAGTGCACTGCCGCCGTCTCCTCACCGGAGACATAGCGAACCGGTGCGCTGATCAGGCGTAGCCGGGCTCGCTCGGGCGCCGGGCGTTCATTGATTGCGCGATGCATTGTCTGAATTGCTCCGGCGTGGTCGGCGCCGACGTAAAGGACAATCTCATTCGCGCCAACAGCCCTGGCGGCAAGGATCGCTCCGTCGATCACGAGGTGGGGTCGCTGCTCCATGAGCATGCGGTCCTTCCGGCTGAGCGGCTCTCCCTCGCCGCCGTTGGCCAGCACGACCGGCGTTCCTCCCCGCTGCGATGCAACCGATCGCCATTTGGTGGCAACAGGAAACCCCGCCCCACCCTTGCCGCGCAGCTCGGCTCGCTCGATGGAGTCGACAAGTGAGGGCGCCTGGGGCAGAGCGCCGAGGCGATGGCGATGAGCCGCGAGGCTCTCCATGCCCTGAGCGCCCGGCGGCCCTGCCAGCAACGCGATGCTCATCGTCCCGCCCCGAATGACGCGCGCTCGGCGGCCACTCGGCGTTCGTCCGCAAGCGGATCGGCCGGGGCGGCGATCATGCGCCAGAGGAGTGCGCCCCCAACCGCGGCGACGCAGACGACGTCGATCACGACCATCCACGGCGCGGTGTTGTCAGTGCCGGTGCCGATGCCGTGCAGGACGGCCACCGGCCAGCTCGCGTAGGCGAGCCAGTGGATCGCCCGCCAGACGCGAGCGCCGATGTGGCGGCGGACCAGGCTGGTCGTGACGATCGCGATGAGCAGCTCGAAGGCGATCGCTCCGAGACCGAGCCACAGCGTCCGGTAGTACGAGCCGAACGGCACCAGCGCGGCGAGTCCGAGGTGTGTGAACGGATCCACCACCGCGGTGACGATATGGAGCACGAGGAAGACCAGCGTCATCAGAGCGAGGTCTCCGTGCACCGCGGCGCTGAGAAAGCGCGGCCAGCCGCGTGATTCGAAACGCAGCCGCGCAAGCAGGCCGAGGATGACCACCGCACTCAGGAGCACGAGGCTCACAGCGCCCGCGCCACGAGTCGTGTACCAGAGCAGTTGACTAGACATCGCTCGTGGTTCCCGGAGTCACCGGGAGCTCGATCCGGAATGTCGCGCCTCCGTCGGGCGTGTCGGCGACGCTGATCCTGCCGCCGTGCGCCGACACGACCGCGGTGGCGATGCTCAGACCCAGCCCGCTACCGCCCTGGTCGCGGCTGCGCAGTGGGTCGGCACGATGAAAACGCTCGAAGATCCGCTCGCGTTGCGCAGCTGGTACCCCGGGCCCGTGGTCGATCACGTCGATCTCGGCGTGTCCGTTCTGCGCTTGCAGCGCGACCTCAACGGGACTGCCTGCGGGGGTGTGCACAAGGGCGTTGCGGACCAGGTTCGCGACCGCCTGGCGCAGCCGAAGGTCATCGCCGGTCACGACCAGCGGCGTCTCGATGTGCGCGATCACCGCGCGCCCCGGATCGGCGGCGCGGGCGTCAGCAACGGCGTCGTTGACCATCGATGTGAGGTCAACCGGAGCGCTGTCGAGAGGACGGCCCTGGTCGAGTCGCGCCAGCAGCAGCAGGTCGTCGACGAGCAGCCCCATGCGCCGGGTCTCGTCCTCGATCCGCCGGACGGCGAGCAGGACGTCGTCCCGCGTCATATCGGGGTTGCGCTGCAGGAGCTCTGCGTAGCCGCGCATCGACGTCAGCGGCGTGCGCAGCTCGTGCGAGGCGTCGGAGACGAAATGACGCAACTTCTGCTCAGTGACATCACGTTCCGCGAACGCTCGCTCCAGCTGCCCGAGCATGGCGTTGAGTGCCAACCCCAACCTGCCCACCTCGGTGCGTTCGTTGGACGGCGCTACGCGGCGACCGAGGCCGCTCGCGGCGATCGAGCGAGCGGTTGCACCCATGCGTTCGAGCGGACGCATCCCCCGGCGCACCACCAGCCATGTGACGACCAGGACGATGATCGTGATGCCGCTGCTGATCGCGATCTCGAAGAGCAGGAGCGTGCTCAAGGTCGTGTTGACGCCGTCGAGCGGCACGGCGACGACGACTGTGTTCTGCGCGTCACCCGGAAACCGCGCCACGTGCGCGCTGACCAACACCCTGTACGACTCGTACAAGCCCTCGCCAGGCACCGTGATTGCCGAGCCAGCGTACCTGGCAATGTCGGCAGGAAACACCGGGTGCGATGACGAGCTCGGAGCGACGGTTCCACCGAATGACGCGTAGCCCGCCTCCGTGGTCACGCCGGCCGCGTCGACAAGCTCGCCGTACGTCCCCGAGGGAAAGGCATCCTGCTGCCCGTATCCACCATCCGGTGGTCCTCCACCACCCTGGTTGATCGACTGCAGCACGTTCTGGACACCGGGCTCGATCACCAGCAGCTGCTTGTCGACCCCCTGGAGCAGCGAGCTCTGGAGCGCCGCGTAGGTGCCGACGTCGGCAGCGGCGAGGCCGAGAATGAACAGCGGAGCCAGGGTGAGCAGCAGCCGGAGGCGGAGGGACATCTACGGTCCTGAGCACATGTTCGGCGCGCCGCTCACGCGTGCGCCGACGTGGTGCGTGGCACGCGCATGACGTACCCGACCCCGCGAACCGTGTGGATGAGTGCCGGCTCGACCTGGTCGACCTTGCGTCGAAGGTAGCTGATGTATGTCTCGAGCACGCTCGCGTCACCACCGAAGTCGTAGTCCCAGACGTGGTCGAGGATTTGCGAGCGTGAGAGCACGCGACCGGTGTTCATCATCAGATAACGCAGCAGACGGAATTCGGTGCGCGTCAGCTCGACAGCCTGGCCACCGCGAAACACCTCATGGGTCTCGTCGTCGAGCTCGAGGTCGTGGAGGACGAGCTTTCCGGTCTCCCCTGCTCCGTTCGGATTGTGGCGCCGGAGCACCACCCGAATCCTCGCGACAAGCTCCTCGATGCTGAACGGCTTGGTCACGTAGTCATCGCCACCGATGGTCAGGCCGTGCACCTTCTCCTCGGTGGCGTCGCGAGCGGTGAGAAAGATCACCGGGACCTTGATGCCGTCGCTGATCAGGCGTTGCACCAGCGTGAATCCGTCGTCGTCGGGCAACCCGACGTCGAGGATCATGAGGTTGGGCCGGAAGTCCATGACCGCGTGGCGCGCCTGCTTGGCGGTTCCGGCGGTCTGGACTGAGAAGCCCTCGTATTTGAGCGCCATCGCGACGAGATCGGTGATCGCACGCTCGTCGTCGACGACGAGCACTCGGTTCGGCTCGATTGCGGTGCCTGTGCTCACCGGACCATCTTCGCGCGGAAGTCTGGGAAAAGGCTCAGAGGTTGTTGGATCTCTCCTGGGCGTTGCGAGGCGTCGCGCGCTCGCCGTTACCGAGCGGCAGCGAGAGGCAGCGCACCCCGCCGCCAGCCTTGAGGAACTCCCCCATTGGGAGGGCGATCGGGGTGTAGCCGGCAGCCTTCAGCGGAGCCTCCATCTGCGAGATGGTCAGCGAGGAGAGCACGTGGGTGCCGAGTGGCATGGCGTTGCAGGCGAAGCCCGCGGCGACCTCGACCGGCACCTCGATCAGGTTCGGCACCAGCTCCCGAATCAACCGCAACGACGCTGGGGCGAAGGCGTCGGGAGCCGCCAGGACGTTGGTGGCGTCGAGCGGGCAGAAGCACGTATCGAGGTGATAGAAGCGCGGATCGACAAGCTCGAGCGACACGAACTCGACCTCGAGGATGCGCGCCACCGGGTGGTGTGATTCGCGGTCGGTCCGGAATCCATGGCCGCAGAACAGACGGTCCCCGAGGAACAGCGCATCGCCGGCGCCTTCGAAGGACAGCGATCGGGGCAGTTCGTGGACATCGAAGCCCAGCCGTTCGAGCTCCAGGCGCCAGTGCGCCTCCTCACCCTGACGCTCGGGGTGGTGAAAGTTGCTGAGCACGGCTCGGTCACCCCAAAGCACAGCCGCATTTGCCGTGAACACCATGTCAGGAAGACCATCGACCGGCGCGGCGAGCTCGATTGCGACACCGAGGTCGACGTAGACGCGGTGCAGCGCCTCCCATTGCGACTCCGCGAGCGCATGGTCGACCTCGACGGCGACGTGCATCCAGGGATTGATCTCGTACTCGATGCCGAAGTGGTCCGGCCTGCACATCAGGACGGCGGGCGTCATCGACGTGCCTGAGGCACGGCGGCCGCATCGCCCAGGGGCAACGGCATGAGGAGCGTGGGGGAGAACCGCGACCCGGCCGGCTCCTGCAGGGGACCCGACACCGCGGGTCGCTGCACACACCAGCGAGGGTCCACGTCATCGCGGACAGCGAGCAGCGTCGGTCGCAGCAGCGCCCCGCCCGAGCTCCTGCCGTCGTGCCGGACAGTTGCTGTCAGCGCGGGTCGGAGCCATGTCGCCCTGACCGGCTGCACACCGTCCAGCGGCGTGGCGGGCACGGTGAGGTCGCTCACGCGCTTGGCAAGCCAGCCTTCGACGAGCGAATCTCGGGGCCCATCCACCTGCCCAGCGAACGTCAGCCTGCCGGCGACATGCTCCCCGAGGATCAACCGGGTGCCGCCGCGGCGCCACGGGAGGATGCCCGCGACAACACACGTCGTCTGGTTCGTGAGGGCGATGCGCAGTCGATCGGGCGAGGCGACGCCCGGCCGGTACGGAGCGCGTGCCC
>JBAPOS010000100.1:0-11389 GCA_049279755.1 Candidatus Dormiibacterota bacterium
ACTGGGGCCACGGCGGCGGCACCAACGTGGACAACCTGGTCCTGCTCTGCTACCGCCACCACTGGTTGATCCATGAGGGCGGCTGGCAGCTGGCCCGCGTCGAGCGTGGACGGTTGCTCGCGATTCCACCCGCCCAGGGTCATCGCTCATGGACGCGCGCCCCCGATGTCGCCGTCGGCGGGTAGTGGCAGCCGCTCGACGGAATCTCTGCACTGCCGTGGTGGCTCAGATCCGGAATGCATGACTCGGAGATGGCATCCGGGACCGGTGAAGCAAGCCGCGTGTCGACGCTGACCAGCGCGTGGCCATGCGGGTGGTGTAACCGCATGTAGGTGCGTGCGATTTCCTCTGGTCGCACCAGATCGGCTTAGCCGATGCCGGATACTGGGAACTACATGAGGCTGGTGAACACCGTCCTTAGATATGAGTCATCGGCTCGCCCTTGGCGGCGGCTGCTCGAAATCGCAGCCGACAATTTCCCGGACACACTTGTTGATCTCACCCTGTTGCGAAGTCGCGGCGTGAAACTCGAGCTGCGAGTCAACGACGACCGAGCCTCCTACTTTGTGACCCTGGCTGGGTCAGATGTCGACGCTGTGGAGGCGGACCGGAGGGCACAAGGACGAATCCCGCTCAGCCAACCGCTCGCCGCTCTGGCCGCCGACACCCAGGAGCACGAAGCGGCTCATGGCAGGAAACTGGCTCGAGACGTTGCGATCGGAACGCTCACGTTCCGGTATGCGCGATCGCTGTGTGAGGGGTTCGGGTTCGAGAGCTTTGACGTGGAGCTGGAGCGATATCAAGCAGAGATAGCGCAGTCGAAGGCTGTGGCGAAGAAGCGGCCGGGTTAGGGGACGTTCGGGCGGGCGAAGGTCCGCTAATGTCGCTTGGCGCTCGGTCGACTACTGCATGACTTCGATCTCCACGCCGCAGGCCAAACGCCCGTCGAGAAGGTCTCTACGATTGCTCGTGGGTTGCGTCGTCAACGGGACCAGGAAGGTGACGGCACTTCTGCCTCAGCTCCCCGATGACGCTCGATTCCACCGCTCCTTACACTGCGGTCGTATGGGAAGCGTCATCACCGAGATCAACATCGACTGTGCGAACACCGAACGCGTCGCGCACTTCTGGGCCGATGTTCTCGGCTGGCAAGTGCAGCGGAAGGATGACTTTCTCTGGATGTCGGAGTCCGGAGATCCGACGGACGGCGGCCTGATCCTCGTATTCGCGAGGGTCCCCGAGCCGAAGACGGTCAAGAACCGTATGCACATCGATATCAGCCCGTCCGGCTCCGACCAAGCCGAGGAGACGGAGCGGCTCATCGCGCTCGGCGCCAGGCGCGTCGATATCGGCCAGGGTGATGTCCCGTGGGTGGTGCTTGCCGACCCCGAGGGCAACGAGTTCTGCCTTCTTAGGCGGCGTCGCGACTGACCGTTCGCAAGGGGCGTCCAGGTCTTTCGGTCGAGAACCGTAGCCCTGATCCCCGCCTGGGTGCTCTCCTTTGGGCACCACGCCTGGATGCTCTTCGTCGAACCGGCAGGTCGAGCGAAGCGCTCAGACCGTATCCCGAGCCACGGTGTGGACGTCGCGCACGGACTCGAGCCGCTCAAGCAGGCGGCTCAACTGCGACAGATTCTGAATCTCGACGATGGTGCTGATCACCGCCGTCTTGTCGTCGTAAACCTGGACGTCCGCGCCGCTCAGGTTGATCTTGGACTCAGCGATCACCGCGGCGATATCGCGCAGCAGCCCGGTGCGGTCCCACGCCTCGATCTTGATGCTCACCGGATACACCTGACGGGCGCCGGTCTCCCACTCGACGTCGACGATGCGCTCGACGTCACCGGCGTTGCGGACATTGACACAGTCGGCCCGGTGCACGGTGACCCCCTTGCCGCGAGTCACGTAACCACGGATCGCGTCGCCGGCCACCGGCTTGCAGCAGTGCGCGAGGGTGGTGAGCATGTCGACGTGCCCGTGCACGCGCACCGTGCCGGTGGGCGCTGGCGTGCTCGTGAGGGGAATGCCGAGGATTCGATCGTCGTCGGACTGCTGCTCGTCGGCTCCGAACTTGAGCACCGCGCTGCGCGCGCTGATGTCGCCGTATCCGATCGCAGCGACGAAGTCATCGATCGTCGCGACCTTGAATTCCTGGGCCAGTTCGAGGAGCTGATCGTCCTTCACGCCGCTCAGCGACATCTGGCGTAGACGCCGGAACTCCTTGTCCAGCATCTCGCGGCCCTTCTGGATGTTCTCGTCGCGGCGCTCGCGCTTGAACCACTGACGAATCTTCTCTCTCGCGCTCGACGTCTTCACGAAATTCAGCCAGTCGCGCGACGGCCCGTGCGGCGCCTTGGTGGTGAGCACCTCCACGATCTCGCCGTTCTCCAGGCGATGATCGAGCGGCACCATCCGTCCGTTGACCTTCGCGCCGATGCAGCTGTGTCCGACGTCGGTATGGATGCGATACGCGAAGTCCACCGGCGTCGATCCCTGGGGCAGGGATCGCACGTCGCCGCGAGGCGTGAACACAAAGACCTCGTCCTGGAAGATGTCGACCTTGACGGTGTTGACGAAGGCCTCGGCGTCGAGCACCTCCTTCTGCCAGTCCATCAGCAGGCGCAGCCACGTGAAGCGCTCGTCGATGCGCGCGCCTGACTGTCCGCCCTTGTAGCGCCAATGTGCGGCGACGCCGTACTCGGAGGTCTCGTGCATCTCCTGCGTGCGGATCTGCACCTCCATCGGCTCGCCCGTGTGGGACAGCACGGTGGTGTGCAACGACTGATAGCCGTTGCCCTTGGGCATGGCGACGTAGTCCTTGAAGCGACCCGGCAACGGCTTCCACAGCGAGTGCACAACACCGAGCGCGCCGTAGCAGTCCTTGATGGAGTCGACGAGCACCCGTATCGCGATGATGTCGTAGATCTCGCCGAACTCCTTCTGACCGCGGAGCATCTTCTCGTGGATGCTGTACGTGTGCTTGGTCCTGCCGGCGATGTCCGCGCGCATACCGAGCGGTGCGAACTCCCGCCCCAGGATCTCGGTCACGTCGCGCACGAAGGCATCCCGCTGCTGGCGGCTGCTCGCGAGCCGTGCCTCGATCAGGTGGTAGTTGTCCGGGTCGAGCTGCACGAACGCAAGGTCCTCGAGCTCCCCCTTGATCTCCCAGATGCCCAGGCGATGCGCGAGCGGCGCGTAGATGTCCAGCGTCTCTCTGCTGATGCGCAGCCTCCGCTCGGTCGTGTGCGCGCTGATCGTGCGCATGTTGTGGAGCCGATCCCCAAGCTTGATGAGCACGACGCGGACGTCCTCGGCCATCGCCACGAGCATCTTGCGGATGTTCTCGGCCTGGTGTTCCTCCGCGCTGCGCACGTGGATCTTGCCGAGCTTGGTCACCCCGTCGACCAGCTTTGCGACCTGGTCGCCGAACAGCCCGCGCACCTCCTCGCGTGTGACAGCAGTGTCCTCGACTGTGTCGTGGAGCAGCGCGGCCATGAGGGTTTCCGGGTCGAGGCGGAGGTCTGCGAGGATGCCCGCCACCGCCAGAGGGTGCTCGATGTACGGCTCGCCGGTGAGTCTCGACTGCCCCGCGTGCGCGCGGTCGGCGACATCGAAGGCGCGCCGGATCGCGGTTCGGTCCTCCGCGGGGAGGTACTCGACACGGGCCATGAGCTCGTTGATAGGCACGGCCCTTATGAGTGTAGAGCGAGAGCGCGTCGATCAAACACGATGTAACGAGAGTATGTCGAAGGAGTGAATTCAAGCGACCGATTGCTAGCGGCGATGGGACGCAGAGCGGTTTGGAAGGGGTGACCCGGTAGACTGAACCGCGATGACCCTGGAATCAAGCGAGCCCCGAGTGGCAGAAAACGAGGCAACCCTCGTCTCGCCGCTCGGGGGAGCGCTTGTTGATCTGCTGATGACCCCAGACGAGCTTGCTGAGCTGAGCGCGCGCGCTGAGGAACTCATCTCGCTGAGCATTTCAGAGACGGCCTCGGCCGACCTCGGGCTGCTCGGCAGTGGCGCATACTCGCCGATCAGCGGGTTTCAGGGCAGCAGCGACTATCAAAGCGTCGTCGAGCACGCGCAGCTCAGCGACGGCACGCCGTGGACGCTTCCCATCACCCTGCCGGTCGGTGACCGCGCTAGCGCGCTGCGCGAGGGCGCCGTGGTCGCCTTGCATGACGACGAAGGCCACCTGCTCGGGTCGCTCACCGTGACCGAGATCTACGATCGAGACCTCGAGGCCGAGGCCCGCGAGGTCTATCGGACCACGGACCAAGCCCATCCTGGCGTCGCCGCGCTTTTCGCGCAGGGACCGACGGTTGTCGCCGGCCCGGTTCGCGTCGCTCCTCAGACTCCGGGAGATGTGCTCTCCACGCCGGCCGAAACGCGCGCGGCCCTCAGCGACCGGGGGTGGTCGACGGTGGTGGGATTCCAGACACGGAATCCTGTGCACCGGGCTCACGAGTACCTGACCAAGGTCGCGCTCGAGCAGGTCGATGGACTCCTGCTGCATCCCCTCTCCGGCGTGACCAAGGGTGATGACGTGCCCTTCGAGGTCCGAATGGACTGCTACCGGGTGTTGCTCGACGGCTACTACCCGCCCAATCGTGTGGTGCTCGGAATCTTCCCGGGCGCAATGCGCTACGCAGGACCTCGCGAGGCCATCTACCACGGGCAGGTACGCCGGAACTACGGGTGCTCGCATTTCATCATCGGCCGGGACGCGGCCGGAGTTGGCAATTACTACGGCACGTACGACGCGCAGACACTCTTCGACGAACTCGGCGGCGCGGAACGACTCGGCTTTGCGGCGTACAAGTTCGAGCACTCCTTCTACTGCCGTGCCTGCGAGAGCATGGCGAGCACCAAGACCTGCCCCCATGGCGCTGACGATCGCGTGATCCTCAGCGGGACGCGGGTTCGCGAGATGCTCACCCGCGGTGATCCCATCCCTCACGAGTTCACCAGGCCCGAGGTCGCCGAGATCCTGCGAGCCGCCTACGCCGTGGCCGCCACGGTCGCCTCGTGACCGGCCTCACGATCTGGTTCACGGGCCTTTCCGGAGCCGGCAAATCGACGATCGGGCAGCGGGTCGCGACCGAGCTTCGCGGACGCGGTCTGAACGTCGAGGTGCTCGACGGCGACGAGGTACGGCAGACACTCAGCGCCGGGCTGGGCTTCAGCAAGGAGGACCGCGACATCAACATCCGCCGCATCGGATTCGTCGCGGAGTTGCTCACGCGCAATGGTGTCGTCGCCATCACCGCCGCCATCTCGCCATACAAGGACACGCGGGCAGAGGTGCGCCGGCGCATCGGTCGCTTCGTCGAGGTCTATGTCAGCTGCTCGATCGACGTGCTCGCGGAGCGCGACGTCAAGGGACTGTACAAGCGAGCGCTCGCCGGCGAGATCGACCATTTCACCGGCGTCTCGGACCCGTACGAAGCGCCTGAGGCCCCCGACGTGGTGGTCGACAGCGGCACCCAGACCGTCGACGAGTCGGTTGCCGCCGTCCTGGCAGCCATCGACGCAAGCGGCCTCCTCCCAGAACCGGCGCCGCGCGGCTAACGCCGCGATGCGTACGCCGCAGTCGCGCCCTCGACATCCGCGACCCAGGATCACGCTCGACCAGCTCCACACGTTTCTCGCCGTCGCCGAACGCGAGCACGTGACCGCCGCGGCCGAGGCACTCGGACTCTCGCAGGGATCGGTCAGCGGCGTGGTGCGACGCCTGGAAGCAACCCTCGGGCTCCCGCTGCTGCAACGGGTGGGCCGGAATGTGCAGCTCACCGACGTGGGCCGTGCTCTACGCCAGCTCGCTGTCCGCGTGCTCGAGGACGTCGGTCAGATCGAGGAGTTGCGCGTCGGTTACCTCGCATTCGAGCGTGGTGAGCTTACCGTCGCCGCGGGACGCGTGATGGGCGCGCACCGGCTGTCGGGCTGGCTCGCTCCGTTCGTCGCCGACCACCCGGAGATCAATGTGCGCCTCGCGCTTGCGCCCATGCGCTCTCTGGTCACCATGCTCATCGAGGGCCGGGCCGACATCATCCTCGCGGGGTCGTCAGTGCGCGTGCCCGGCGTCGAGATGGTCGTGCTCGAGCACACCCAGCTGGTCACCGTGGTCGCCGCCCACCATCCGCTGGCGTCGAGTCGCACGGCGGTTCGCGACCTCGTGTCCTATCGCCATCTCGCTCACGAGCGAGGCAGCGCGACCGAGGCACTCGCCGCCCACGCGCTCGGCAGTCACGTCGATCCGGAGAACACCCTCGAGCTCGAGGAGGGCGCCCTCCATGCGGCGCTCCTCGCCGGACTCGGATTCGCCGCCATGCCACGTTCCGTTGTCGAACAGGACATTGCCGAGGGCCGACTGGTGGTCATCCCGCTGCCCGGACGGAGCGTCTCGCAGTCATTCGCGGCCGCGCGCCGGCGGGATCTCCACACGCCGGCCGTCGAGGCGTTCTGGGCGCACCTCAAGCGCATCGCCGTCGATCAGTCCTGAGGGATTCGTCTAGTGCGAACGGACGAGGAGCGAGTTGGAGGCCGGTTCAGAACAAGCAAGCTGCGAGTGCGTGGCAGTGGGTTTCGGCACGAGCGTGCAGGGAGCGCGTTGGCGGACGATCAGTAAGACCGGGCGAGGAGCGCGTTGGAGTCCGAAGCCGTCCCGCACGCGATGCAGGGCGCACCGGTTGCGGGCCGGTCGGCGCGGAGGACCCGAACCGTCAGGGCGTGCACCGCGTTCTTGATGGCGGTTTCGCACTCCGCGGTGTTGCACATCGGCGCGGTCGCGAAGACCGGGCGCTCCGCAAACGCCGCCACCAGTTCCTCGATGCTCGACACGTCGACGCTCCGTTCATCGAGGCGTGTGCGGGCGCGCTCGAAGATGGCGCGCTGCGATGCCTCGAGCAGTCCCGGCAGCCTGGCTGCAAGCCCTTCGAGCGGAACCGTCTCCTCGGTGCGGTCGACCCGGTGCACCAGGGTCACGTTGCCTCCCGCGAGGTCCTTGGCACCAACGACGACGCGCAACGGCACGCCGCGCAACTCCCAGTGTGCGTACTTCTCACCCGGCCGCATCCCCTCGCGACGGTCGACGCGAAGGCGAACACCCGCGGGACACTCACGTTCGAGACGCGCTGCCGCCTCCTCCACCACCACCGCGCCGGCCTCGTCGTTGCTGCGCGTGATCGGAACGGCGATGACCTGGACGGGCGCGACCTTGGGCGGAAGGATCAGGCCCATGTCATCGCCGTGGGCCATGATCACGGCGCCGACGGTGCGCGTCGAGAGCCCCCACGACGTCTGAAACGGATGCTGCCGCTGGTTCTCGCGGTCGCTGTAGGCGATGTCGTACGCACGCGTGAAATTCTGCCCCAGGTGGTGCGACGTTCCCGATTGCAACGCCCAGCCGTCGGACATCATGGCTTCGATGCTCACCGTGTAGCGAGCGCCGGGGAATTTCTCTGATTCCGTCTTGCGTCCCTTGATCACCGGGATGGCCAGCCAGTCCTCGGTGAGCTCGCGGTAGCAGTCGAGCATGGTGTCGACCTCGTCCGCCGCCTCGCTGTCGAGCTCGTGAAACGTGTGGCCCTCCTGCCAGAGGAACTCGGTGGTGCGCAGGAACAGGCGCGTTCGGTGCTCCCAGCGCACGACGTTGCACCACTGGTTGATCTTCACCGGGAGGTCGCGCCACGAGTGGATCCAGTCGGCGTACATCGAGCAGATGATCGTCTCGCTGGTGGGACGCACCGCAAGTCGCTCCTCGAGGTCCTTGCCGCCGCCGCGGGTCACCCACGCGACCTGCGGGTCGAAGCCCTCGACGTGGTCGGCCTCCTTCTGCAGGTACGACTCCGGGATGAAGAGTGGGAAGTAGATGTTCTCGTGTCCGGTGCGCTTGATCATGTCGTCGAGCGCGCGCTGGATGTGCTCCCACAACGCGAAGCCGTACGGTCTGATGACCATGCAGCCGCGCACCGGCGAATAGTCTGCGAGCTCAGCACGGCGGACCACATCGGTGTACCAGCGATCGAAATCTTCGCTCTGCGCTGTGATCCGCTTCTCGTCGGCCATGGCCGAGCAGTCTACGTGAGGACGCCCTCGCGCTCGCTCAGACCGACCGGCAGGGGCTTTCCCTCGGCGATCAGGCGCGCGTCCTCCTCAGCGATGTCGTGCAGCTCGTCGAGCAGCGCGCCGACGAGCTCGCCCTCCGGCAGCGTCGACACCACCTTGCCATTGCGATACAGAATGCCCTTCTGACGCCCGCCGGCGATCCCGATGTCGGCGTGCATCCCCTCTCCGGGGCCGTTGACAACACAGCCCATCACCGACACGGTGATGGTTCGCTTCACGCCCTCGAGCGCCTTCGACACCTGCGCAACCATCGGCATCATGTCGATCTCGAGGCGTCCGCAGGTGGGACACGCCACCAGGTTGGGTCCGTCGCCCTTCTCCTGGAGGTTGGCGAGGATCTGACGTGCAACGCGCACCTCTTCCTCCGGTGACCCGACCAGTGACACGCGGATCGTGTCGCCGATCCCTTCAGCGAGCAGGAGGCCGATCCCGAGGGCGCTCTTGATGCTCCCCGTGTCCACCGGCCCGGCCTCGGTGAGGCCGAGATGCAGCGGATATCGATTGCCGAGGGCGACGAAGGCGCGGTTGGCGGCGAGATTGGTGAGCACGTCGCTCGCCTTGAGCGACACCTTGATGTCGCGGAAGTCGAGCTCCTCGAGCACGCGTATGTGACTCAACGCGGCGGCGACCATGTTCTGCGCGGTCTCCTCGATCGATCCGCCCCGACCCCGCGTCAGCTCCTTACGCTGCGGGATGCTGCCGGCGTTGACACCGATTCGGATCGGAACGTTGCGCGCCTTCGCCTCGCGTGCGATATCGGCCACCTTCGCGCTGTCGGTGATGTTCCCCGGATTGAGACGCAGGCAATGCACCCCAGCCTCGAGCGCGAGCAACGCGAGCGGCGCATCGTAGTGGATGTCGGCGACCACCGGGATCGGCGATTCACGCACGATCTCGTGCAGCGCCGCCGCGGCGTCGCGCGTGTCGCATGTCACACGGATGACGTCGGCTCCTGCCTTCGCGGCGCGCTCGATCTGCGCGATGGTCGCCGCGGAGTCCTCGGTCTGGGTCTTGGTCATGGTCTGCACCGCAATCGGTGCGGCGCCGCCGATGACGACAGTCCCCACGCGAACGGGAACCGTGGGCCGGCGCGCTTTGATCGGCGAGCCCCCCTCGGTCATAGCCTGCTCACGTCTCCGATGGTGACATACACGGCAAAGACCACGACCACGGCAAGACCGACGGCGGTGATCGCGGCCTCGACCTTCGGGTTGAGGCGGCGGCGGCGCACCGATTCGATGAGGATGAACAGCAGTTTGCCGCCGTCGAGGAACGGGATCGGCAGCATGTTGACGAAGCCGAGGTTGAGGCTGATGAAGCCGATCCACCAGACCAGGCCGTTGGGACCGAGGAATCCGTTGTTGGTCGCGACGGCGGTCTCCTGGGCGATGCCGACCGGGCCGGTGAAGCCCTGGGGACCGTTGATCCCGCCCTGGGGTGGATGGACGATCAGTCCGTAGATCCCGGTCACCTCTCCCCACACGAACCCGGGGATCGCGCTGAATCCCGTCACGACCGCCGCCGGCGCGGTCTCGCCGTCAAAGCCGGGGACGACTCCCATGATCCAGGCTGCCCGGATCTCGTTGTTGGTCGGGTATCCGTCCTTGATCCCGGACACGGTGACGTCGTTGAAGTACCTGGACGGCGAGCCGTCCGCGTTCACGAGGTAGCCGCTGATGCTGACCGGGGTGCCGCTGCCCAGCAGCGCCGCGGGGTCTCCGGTACCGACCGGCGCGCCGTTGATCGACGTCACGGTCAGGCCACCGGCGGGGAGCTTGCCCCCGGCGACGGTCGACTGATCGCTGACGACGTTCGAGAGCGTGAGCCTCGGCGTGAGCACGGTGTTATGGATGCTGCCGTCGGTGGCGCGGTACTCGACGTGCATCGGGCGTCCCTGGCTCGCGGTGGTGGCGTTATGCAGGTCGGTGGTGACGTCGGTGAGGTTGTCCTGACGGATCGTCGAGCTGTTGATGGCGAGGATCGTGTCGCCCGTCCGGAGGCCGGCAGCGCCCGAGGCGGCGTGCGAGTCGAAGAGTGACGGTGTCGGCTGCATGTCGACGATGGCGAAGATCAGCCCACCGAAGATGAAGTTCGCGATGATGCCCGCGGACACCGTCGCGAAGCGCCGCGGGCGGGTCGCGCGATAGAAGTTGCGTTCCCCAGCATCAGTTTCGCCCGCGAGTCCCAGCATCCCCGCCATCCGTACGAAGCCACCGGCGGGGACGGCCCGGATGGCGTAGAGCGTCTCGCCGATGCGGCGTGAGTAGATCTTGGGGCCGAAGCCGATGGCGAACTCCTCGACCTTGATGCCCGAGAGCTTGCCGACGGCAAAGTGTCCGAACTCGTGGACGGTGATCACCGTGACGAGCACGAGGATGAACGCGGCGGCGTAGATGAGGAACTGGATCATCGAGCCGCGACCGCTCCAACAGTGGTCGCGCGCACGAAGCCTCGAGCCCAGGCATCGGCCGCCAGGACGCCGTCCAGGGTCGAAGCGTCGCCGTCGTGGAAGGCCGCGAGCGCGTCACTCACCAGCGGCACGATCTCGTCGAAGCGGCACTGTCCTGCCGTGAACGCCATCACCGCCTCCTCGTTCGCGGCGTTGAAGACGCAGGGCGCGAGGCCACGGCGCTCTCCAGCGCTGCGCGCCAGCGCCACAGCCGGGAAGCGGGCGCCGTCCACTGGGAGGAATTCCAGCGGCGAGGCGTCGCGAAGGTCGAGGTGCGGCCCGACGCCGGGGAGGCGTTCGCCGTCCGCAAGCGCAAGGGCGATCGGCACACGCATGTCGGGGAGACCCATCTGCGCGACCACAGCCCCATCCTGGAACTCGACCCAGCTGTGCACGATGCTGGTCGGATGGATCGCGACATCTATCGCGGAGTACTCCACCTCGAAGAGGAAGTGCGCTTCGATGACCTCGAGACCCTTGTTCATCATGGTCGCCGAGTCGATGGTCACCTTCGGTCCCATGTTCCAGGTCGGGTGAGCAAGCGCTTCGGCCGGTGTGATCGATGCGAACGTGTCGAGTGGACGCTTGAGGAAGGGGCCGCCGCTGGCGGTGAGCACGAGCCGGGACACCCAGGCGGGGTCCTCTCCGCGGAGGCACTGCCAGAGCGCCGAGTGCTCGCTGTCGATCGGGATGATGCGCGCCCCGGTGGCGGCCGCGCGCGCTTTGACGAGCTCGCCCGCCATCACGAGGACTTCCTTGGTGGCGGTCGCGACCGTGGCGCCCGCGTCGATGGCGGCGAGCGTCGGACGG
>JBAPOS010000101.1:0-4492 GCA_049279755.1 Candidatus Dormiibacterota bacterium
GATGTAACCCTCGGCACCCATTCCCGTTGACTGGGTGAAGGCAGACATGAAACTCACAACAATCTTCAGCTCTGCGATCGCCGCCTTGAGCCTCGCAGCTTGTGGATCGACAGTCGCGCCGACCGTCTCTCCGACACCTGCGGGGACCGCCTCGCCAACCGTTGCGGAGACGGCCTCGCCAACCGTCGCCGCGACCGCGTCTCCCACACTCACGCCGTCCGGCGCGCCTACTCCTACCGCCACTTTGACCACCACGCCCACGCCGACCACCACGCCCACAGGAACAACGCTGGGGCCGAGTGGTGTCCTCGTCGCGCAGCAGAGCTGTGGTGGCGGTTGGACGGCGAGCGTCGAGCTCACGGGGTTCGCGCCCGACTCAACGACGAACTACATCGTTTCCGTGACCAACAACCTGGATCCCGACGGAACCGACGACGTTCCGTATTCAGGCATCCCCTTTGGTAGTGACCCCGAGGTTGATGTCAACGGCTTGCCGATTGGGGACGACCCGATCTGGGGCGTCAGCGGTATGGGCAACGTCGTCGGTGACTTCCTCATGGTCACGATCAGCCCCGCCAGTGGCGGAAATGCCGGTGGCGTCGGGTACTACGGCGAGAGCACCACGGTGACCGCCCCCACCTGCCCGGTGGTGCCAACACCAACACCGAGCGCAAGCCCGAGCGCGTCTCCCAGCCCGACCGGCTGCGTTCCAAACCCCGAGCAGGGCTACACCGGTAGCTGCGAAACGCCGCCTGTGGTCACTGTGACTGCGTGTGACAGTGGTGGCTACGGCTCAGCGAATGGCGGCGCAATCTCATGGAGTGGCGCAGACGCCGCTGATGAGTTCACGCTCGTTCTACCCGATGGCGGTGGCAGCATCCAGTTGTATCCCGGCATCGTAGACCCCAGCAACCCCACTCCTGCATCCGGCTCGTACGGCCCATTGACGGGAGGCGCGTACACCTACCAGGTCGTAGACAACACGGACGAGATCTTCAACGGCTCGTTCACGATACTCACGTGCGCCCTGCCCAACGCCTAACACCGACACCTTCCCCCACGCCCAAGCCAACGCCCGCACCTGGGACAGGCGGCCAACGTGCTCGCGCAGGGTGCGCTCGAGACACCCATCCGTGTGTCCGCTGCACTACGTATGAGTGGTGAGCGGCGTAGCATCGACCCGTGCCGGTGAGTCGCGGCGCGAGTCTCGCGAGCTGCTCGGCGGCCATCGCAGCCGCCGAAGCGTCCGACATTGCGGCCCGAGAGCTGCGCGAGGAAGCTCATCGGCGGAGCGGCGAGGAGGCATAGCGCGCAGCGTTGCGACGCCCTGAACGCATCGCGCTGGCGTTGCCTCCGAAGATCGATGGGTAGGCGCTGACGCGTCTCCCTCGCGGCTCGCCCCGGAGTCGAGCGGCGAAACGCCGAGATGGTGCAGCGCTACGCGGCCGGCGAGAACCCTCGCGAGAATTGGCGCCACCCTGGGATTCACGCGCGAGCGGGTTCGTCAGATCGTGATTCGGCGCGATCCGAGAGGTGTCGCGGGGTTTGGGGTAGGGGTCTGACACAAGGCAACAATCAGGCAACGGTGCCGCTCGTAACTCCGTATTCGCTGAGTGCGCTCGGGCGCCTAGTGCACGCTGGATCAGTACCTGCCTGCCAGGCAGCTTGGCCATTGCGTTCAGGACTTCATAGTGAAACGACCACTCGTTACGCTGGCAGCGCTAATCGCTGCCGCCGCCGCAGCCGGGTGCGGCGCCGCTTCGACTGGCACCGCGACGATGCCTCCGACGGCCGCGGCGCTACCAACGGCACCGCTAACACCGTCCGGACCCGTCAACACGTTCGCGCTGCTTTTCCACACAGGCGTCTATTTCGCGTGGCCCGTGGAACCAGGGTTCGCAAGCGTGGCGGACTATGAGAACAACGACGGCGCCATACCGATCGCCGTCGACGCGATCCCGAGCTCCTCAGTGGTCGAATGCAATGTGCCCATCACGGGGCCGACCATCATGGCGGATCCAGGTAATGCAACGGCCGTTCAGTACAGCCTAGATTTCTGCAGCGTGGTCATCGCCACGCCTGCCCCGTAGGGCACCATCCAAGTGAACGTGCGTACCATCGCGCTGGCCGCGGGAGGCGTCGTCCTGCTCGCGGGCTGCCGCACCTAGTTATTCGGCGCGTCGGACGCGGCCCGACTCATCAACGTGTTAGCGATTGAAGGCGAACGGATCGCCGGTCGCCTCGAAGGCCGCAGCGCGCCGCGTGTTCCTGATGGTGTTCAGCCGGCGCAATCCCTTGAAGTAGACCGTCCAGTCATCCGCGCCGAGGATCGCTCGAGCCCGCTGCCGCAGCGCCGCCTGGCGCTGGGCCGGAGATGGACGGATCAAAGCACGAGCCTTGGCACGGCGGGCGCGCTGACGAGCTGCCGCGCTCGCTGCCACGACGGGGCCGGCGAGGGCATCGTCCACGATGTTCAGCACGGGGCCACCCTGGCCCTTGTGCCACGCGATGTGCTTGGAGATGTTGCCGACCTTGAAGCTGCACACCGAGCAACGGGCGGGCGCAGCGAGCGCGGCGCGAGCTGCGGCGGCGATGTTCGCCTCGCGTTGCAGGTTGGCTGCCGCGGCCCGACGCACCCCGGGGTGGCGCCCTTCCACCAGGCGGTGAAATCAGCGCCGATCACACTGCGCCCATAGCGGACCACGCGGTCCTCGATCACTCGGTCGCCTGATCGGTGCTCTGCTGCACCAGGGCGCTTACCTGAGCATTGCTCGGCACGATTGCCGGCGACGCGACGGCACCGGTCGGGCACGCGATAACTGGACGATAAGCCCGCGTCTACGTCGGCAGGGGTGTCGGGGTCGAGCAGGCGCTCCGAAGCATCACCATCGCGGCGCAGGGCGGCCTCGAAATGGCCCAGTCAGCGGCTACCGCACCGACTCAATCTCCCGGCTCGATGGCTGAAGACGCACACGGGCACGGCAAGAGTGAACGCGGTGGCAGGAAAGCGAATCGTTAGGTCGAATGCGCATTATTCCGCGCAATTGGGACAGCGGCGGCAACCGGCGACGGTAACACGGCATTACCGCGATCTCAAAGATGAGTCGGCTCCGAGTAGTGGGTCAGTTTGAAACAAGACGGCTCAGTCGCCGTTCCGATTACTCATCAGCCTTGATGTCTCCTGCGTGAATCGATGCCACCATCCCCACGAGTGGTTGGCGAAGATGAACTTCCGGTGACGTTCGGCGGCGTTCATTGCAGCCGAATAGTCGGTATACGTTGGGGACGCGGTGCATTCTGCGCAGTCGCAAGCGGCGGGCTCAGGTTGGTCGCGTAGGCTACGCATTTATCAAGCGTCGAACCGTCGCTTGAACGCCCTGCGGATAGGCCCAGCGAAAGCCTTCCACGAAACGATAGCGATGATGACGAGCAGGAGAATGACCGCGCCGCTGCCGATCACGTCGAGAGCGGAGTTGTGCGCGTCACCGCCGCCGAGCGCGAAGGCGATCAGCATGCAGATAGCGGCGGTCCAGCCGATCAGTTGTCTCCACATCACTCAACCAGATTAGCGGTACCCGGCGAGCGGGGCAACAATCTCCTCGATCTTCCAGACGTAATCGCTGACGGCAGCGCGGACGGGGGTGATGGGGACACGGCTCGTCAGTGCGAACGCGCGTTAGACCCCGCTATTGGTTCGGCAGCGGGAACCTTCGACGATTACACGGCGCGACCACGATCTCAACGGCTGAGGGGCGGCCGGTGGTGCGTCAGCGCGAATCGTGCGGGAGTTCGAGTTCGGCTGCGGCAAGAAGTGTTGGAGCTGGACGCTTCGGGCGCGCCGGGACCCCGGCTCCCGCTGGGGGAGGTTCGCGCTCGTCGTAACCAGCGACAATGTCGCGCCGATCGACCAAGTCGAGGATCACCCGTATCAGACGTTTGAACGGACCCGGCGCGGGGGGCATTGCGCCCCTCCATGCGGTCAACTTGGTGTCCTGCGCCCCCAAGCTGTCGCTCATCTCGCTGACGATCTTACGCGAGCAGCGCGACGGTCTCCTCGATCCTCCAGACGTCACCCCGTACGCCAGCGCCGATGGGTGTCGGGGACACGGCTCGTCAGGTCGAATGCGCGTTAGTCCCCTACTAAGCTCGTTGCCGGCCTTTCCGGCGCTCTGTATCGTCCGGCCCATCCTGTCAGCGCTACGGAGGGACACGTCGTGACGCTCATCAACACCAAGGGTATGGCGTTCTTCGGACCAGGCTCGGAGTGGTTCTGGGCCGCGCTCCAGTTCACCGCCCTGCTGATCACCTTCGTCGCGATCTACCGCCAGCTCCGGATTGCTCGGAGCGCGAGCGCGGTCGCGCAGGCCGCTGAGTACAGGGCCCGGTTTGACAGCGAGCGGATGCGTCGCCACCGACTCGGCATCCTCGTCGCCATCCGCGATGGAAACGCGATCCCGGAGCCCGCCGGAGAGGCTGTGGGCAACTTCTTTGA
>JBAPOS010000102.1:0-4028 GCA_049279755.1 Candidatus Dormiibacterota bacterium
GCCTGGCGACGGCGGTCCTCCTCGGTCACCGCGATGACCTTGGCGACCTCCGCCGGTCTGCCATCACGATCGAGCCCCACGTACACGAGATGCGCGCTCGCGACGTGCAGCTTCTCACCGGACGGAATCCGCTCGACATCGACGCGCACGCTGATCTCCATCGACGTGTGGTGCGCGTCGTTGACGCGCGCATGAACGGTGAGCAGATCGCCGATGTACACCGGCGCGAGGAAGCTCATCTCGTCCATGGTCGCGGTCACGACGCGGCGACGTGCATGCTTCACCGCGGCGATGCCGGCCGCGGTGTCGACGAGTCGCATGATCGTGCCGCCGTGTACATACCCCGAGTTGTTGGCATGCTCGATCTCCATCGCCACCGAGAGCAGCGTCTCGGATTCCGAGGTCGGGCGCGGCGTCAGATCCACGTTGGCGTAGAGGTCGTTGCGGTCCTCACGCGTGCGGATGAAATCCATCAGCGGAGCACGTCGAGACTTGCCCGGACCAGGGTCTCGACTCCGACCGGCAGCGCCGCCTCGTCGATGTCGAAGTAGGCGCTGTGATGGGGCGGGACCGGACCCCGTTCGGGATGACCGGCGCCGACCAGGAAGTAGCAGCCGGGCGCGCGTTCGAGGAAGCAGGCGACGTCGTCACCGACGGTGACCGGCACCGCGACGTCCACATGCTCCTCGCCGACCGTTGCCTCGGCGGCGCGGCGGACGAGGTCGGCGGTCGCGACGTCGGAGACCACCGGCGGGCAGCCGCTCCCCCGCCAGAAACTCGCCTCGGCACCGTATCCGCTCGCCACCGCGGTCGCGATCTCCGCGACTCGCTTGAGGAGACGCTCGCGTTCGGCCGCGTCGATTGCGCGCGTGGTACCGAGCAACTCCGCGGAGTCGGCGATCACGTTGAATGCCGTGCCCGCAGTGACCCGGCCGATGGTGATCACCGCGGGCGAGAAAGGCGAGGTCTCTCTGCTGATGATCGACTGGATGGCGAGAATGACCTGCGCGGTCACGATCACCGGATCGATGGCGGTGTGGGGCATGCCGCCATGTCCGCCACGGCCCTGAATCGTGATCGAGAAGCTGTCCGCGCTCCCGAAGATAACACCAGACTTGACGGCAACTCGTCCGGTTTGAAGCGGTGCCCAGAGGTGGATGCCGAGGACGCGATCGACACCGTCGGCGGCCCCGTCCTGGATCATCGGCATCGCGCCCGAGGCGGTCTCCTCGGCCGGCTGGAAGCAGAGCCGCACGCGTCCGGACCAGCTGTCCCGCAACGCGACCAGCGCGCTGGCAGCGCCGAGCGCCATGGCCACATGACCGTCGTGGCCACATGCGTGCATCACACCGTCGACGGCGGAGGTGACCACCCGTCCCTCGCCCCGCTCGCTGATGGGCAGCGCATCCATGTCGGCGCGGAGCATCAGCGTCGGTCCGGGCTTTCCGCTGTCGAGCTCGGCGAGCACTCCGGTCCCGCCGACGCCGGTGCGAACCGTGAAGCCGAGGTCGGTGCTTCGCCGCGCAACCAGCATCGCGGTGTCCTGCTCCTGGAGCGACAGCTCGGGGTGCGCATGCAGCAGCCGCCTGGTCTCCGTGACCTCCTCACGGGTCCTGTCGACCTCGGCGCGGACGCGCGCGTCGAGATCGACGGCGACGTCACTCACGATTCACCCGCTGCGCTGACGCCCGAGCGCCGCAGCGCCACCTCTTGAATCGAGCCGTTATTGACCACGCGAGTCGCGCCGGATGCACGCGCGCGCCGGCGCAGGTCGAGATCACCGTGATGCGAGAACCCGACGATCTCGAGGTCGGGATGCTCGACGCGCAGCCGCTTGATCAGTGCGAGGCGGCGTTCGACAGCGCTGTTGAGATCCACGAACACCAGACCGACGTCCGGCACCTCGTCGCCGGCCACCAGCACGGCACTGCCGCCGGCTCGCTTCATGGTGGTGCTGAGCCGGCTGGCAAACATCAGATCGTCACTGACCAGCGCGACCGTGCCCGGTGAGCCCATGCCACCCATCATAGGTGCGAGGGCCGCCCGCCCTCGGGCAGACTGCGCCTGGCGGCGGGACGACCGCGACTGCCGACGATCGCTGCTTCAGGCGGCTCGTATCAAAGGAGTGTCAACCATGGAGATCGGGACCGTCGGGATCATCGGCGCCGGGCTGATGGGCTCGGGAATCGCTGAAGTGTGCGCGCGCAACGGCATCCGGACGCTGGTGACCGAGGCGGGGCCGGAGCAGCTGGCCGCCGGTCAACGCCGGGTCGGCGCATCGCTCGAGCGCGGCCGCACGTCCGGGAAGCTCAGCGATGACGACGTCGCTCGGATCAATGACCTGCTCACCTTCACGCCGCGCCTCGACGACTTTGCCGAGTGCGATTTCTGCGTCGAAGCGATTGTCGAGCAGCTCCCTGCAAAGGTCTCACTCTTCGAGCGGCTCGACCGCATCGTTGCGGAGGACGCGATCCTCGCCACCAACACCTCGGCTCTCCCGATCATCGAGATCGCGCGCGCAACGCGGCGTCCGGATCGGGTGATCGGCACCCATTTCTTCAATCCCGCGCCGGTGATGAAGTTGATCGAGGTGGTCCGGAGCATCGCCACCAGCGACGAGACTCTCACCGAGACACGCACCCTGGGCGAGCGACTCGGCAAGCGCATCATCGTCGCCCAGGACCGCGGCGGCTTCATCGTCAACCTGCTGTTGATACCGTTTCTCACCCACGCGATCCGGCTCTACGAATCAGGTTTCGCGACCCGCGACGACATCGATGAGGGGATGCGGCTCGGGTGCGGCCACCCCATGGGACCGCTCCAGCTGCTCGATTACATCGGCCTCGACACCGCCCTGTTCGTCTGCGAGTCGCTCTACGAGGAGTATGCGAACAGCGACTTCGCGCCTCCCCCGCTGCTGCGCCGCATGGTGTCTGCCGGCTACCTCGGCAGGAAGAGCGGGCGCGGCTTCTACGAATACTGACTCGACAAGGGGTCAGTTGGGCCGCTCGACGGGGACCGGCTCGGGCGCCTTGCGTTCCTCGACGGTGAGGTTGACCGCACCGATCCGGTTCCCGGCGGTCCAGAACTCGGTGGAGTACAGGCCGGGCTCGCCGAACATCGGCTGGAGCACGGTCACCGTGGAGATGCTGACCTCCTGCCCGGGGATGAGCCTCGCCCCCGCCGCCTGGAATTGCAGGACGACCGGCGCGAGCACCAGCTTGCCCTGCGCGTCGGTGAGGCGAAGCTCAACCTGATGAGCCTGGCCGGCATCGGCGGCGCTGAAGCGGAACCCCGCCACCACGGCGAAGGCTGCCCGGCCCGGGAGCGACGCCATCGAGAGGGCGCTGAAACCGCCACCGAGCACATACAGCTTGCCGTCGGGTGGAACCACCGCGCTGTCTGCGAAGAACGCGAAGCTCAAGTCCATCCTGGGGTACTTTCGCACGCCGGCACAGGGCGGAGCCTCGGCCGGGTGGGCGACCATTGAGCCTCATGAGCGATCCGGCGCCCCGCAACCTGCACGTGTTCGTCTGCACCACGGTCGGACGCCACCACTGCGGCGGACAGGGATCCGAGCACATCCTGCAACGGCTGCGCGATGAGGTGGAACGCCTGGAGCTGACCTGGGTGCGCACCACGCGGATGGGCTGCAACCAGCAGCATCACCAGGGCCCGATCATGATCGTCTACCCCGACGGTGTCTGGTACGGCCGTCTTCAGGTCGCGGATGTTGACGAGATCATCAACGAGCACCTCATCGCCGGACGCCCCGTCGAACGCCTGCGCATCGTTCCCGACGGGCCCTGGTCGGCGACCTCGCTGACCTGAAATCGTGCGGGAGTGTAGGGTGAATCCGTTCGAGTACCTCAAACAGGAGGCGACGGCATGGGTTATTTCCGCGGGCTGATGCATGGAGCGGCAATTGGAACGGTGATCGGGCTCTGCGTCGCGCCGCAGACCGGCGACAAGACTCGCGCGCAACTCCGCGTGGCGTCCGCGGCCGCGCGCGAGGGGGCCAGGAGCAC
>JBAPOS010000103.1:0-18787 GCA_049279755.1 Candidatus Dormiibacterota bacterium
GACCCGCTGCTGCGCGGAGGCGAGGTGCCGCTTTCGGTGGCTTCGGAGGCTGCGCGGCGGACGGCCGCCGCCCTGGGAATGCCCGGCGCGCTGATCCCTGCCTAGGACTCCACCACCAGGGCGAAGGCAAAGCCGTCCCATCCCTTGACCCCGACGGTCTGAATCACAGCTGGAACCACGCGGCGATCTGCGCCCATCTGCTCGATGAGACGGCGCATCCCGGCAGCGTCGGGATCCTCGCTCTCGCTGTCGATCAGCTTCCCCTGGCGCACCACGTTGTCCACCACGATCAGGCTGCCGGCATGGGCGAGGTCGATGGCGGCGCTGAAGTACTCGGGTGTGTTGCGCTTGTCGGCATCGATGAAGACGAGATCGAACGGCTCACCCCGGTCGGCCCTGAGTGTCGCCAGGCTCTCGAGAGACGGGCCGACTCGCACTTCGATCTTGCTGTCGAGGCGGGCGCGCGCGAAGTTCCGTCGCGCGACCTCGGCGTGGCGCTCCTCGAGCTCGAGGCTGATCAGGCGGCCATCGTCCGGCAGCGCGCGCCCCAGCCAGATGGCACTGTAGCCGCCGAGCGTGCCGATCTCGAGGATCCGCCGGGCGCGGATCGCGCGAGCGAGCAGGTGCAGAAACTGTCCCTGAGCGGCAGACACGGCGATGTTCGGGAGGCCGGCGGCCTCCTTGACCGCTGCCTCGAGCACAGGGTCGGCAGGCTGCAGCAGTCCGGTTGTGTACGCGTCGACGGCGTCCCAGCGATCGTCATTCATGGTCCGGCAGTCTACTGACGCCGGGCCACCCAGACCTCCTCCGACGGCCAGCGCAGCGCCCAGTCAAGTGTCACAAACGGATAGCGCGTGGTCGCATCGCCCGGAGGACGGAGTTCGATGAGGTCTTCGACCTCGAATCCGCTGCCGCGAAGGAGACGGATCCAGTCGCCGTGGTTCAGGTGGAACTCGATACCGTCGTCGTCCGGCCATTCGTACCGGTGCATGCCGAAGTAGTCACGCCGGAGCGTCGTCCCGGCCGGCCCCTCTGCGTCGGAGTCGGTCATCGTGAGCACGAGCAAGGGCCCGTTGCCGAGGAAGATCAGCAGGCCACCGCGGCGGAGGACGCGCGCAGCCTCGGGGATCCAGCGATACGGGTCACACCAGATCGCCGCCCCATACTCGCTGATCGCCAGGTCGAACGCGGCGTCGGTGACCGGCACTGCCTCAGCGCTGCCGTGGATCAGTGGGAAGTGGAGATCATGCTCGTCCTGGAGCGCTCGAGCGCTTGCGAGCTGGTTCTCCGACAGGTCGATGCCGACCGGCCTCGCCCCGCGGCGCGCCAGCCACGCGGAGACGTAGGCGGTACCACACCCGAGCTCGATGGTGTGGAGACCTTCGACGTCGGGGAGAAGATTCGCTTCGCTCTCCGGAATGCCCCAGATGCCCCAGGACGGTTCTGACGCCCAGTTTCGCCGGCCCGGATCTCGATAGTCCGCCGCCGAAGTGTTCCAGGCAGACCGATTACGCGCGATGTGGTCTCCGGTCTCGTCCGCAGTCATCGGCGGCGACTGTAGCGGGGAATTGGGGTGGCCAGCGGGATTCGAACCCGCGACCTCCAGGGCCACAACCTGGCACTCTAACCAGCTGAGCTATGGCCACCATGAGACTCCGGAGAGGAGGCTCGGCGATTATATGGCGGGTGGGACGGCGGTCCGAACGAATCGCCGCAGGTACACTCGCCGCGCGCCCCCGTAGCTCAGCGGATAGAGCAGCGAGCTTCTAACTCGACGGCCGTGGGTTCGACTCCTACCGGGGGCGCCACCCTTTTTTGAACGCGTGGTATGGAAGGCAGCCTTTCCGGATGACAGACTCCGCCCCTTCGACGCGTGAAGACGCCGCCACCTCGGCCCCGTGGACCGGGATCGCCGCAGGCATCGCACTGATCATCGCCTTCCGCGTTCCGGCATTTCTCGAGCCCCACTGGTACGCGGATGAGAGCACGTACGCCTACGTCGGGCGGACGATCGTCGGGGGTCGCGATCTGTACACATCGGTGGGCGCCTGGGACAACAAGCCTCCGCTGCAGTACTGGATCTACGGGATCCTCACCCACTTCCTCGGGTACTCGGAGGCGGCGATCCACCTCGTCCCGTTCGCGAGCGCGGTGGTCACAGTGATGGCGGTCGGCTGGGGGGTTGCGCGGCTCACCGGGTCGCGGGGACGGGCGGGAATTGCCTGCATCCTGGTCGCCCTGGTCATCGGCCCCCCGATCTTCGATGCGGAGCTGTTCCTCCCCGAAGGAGCGCTGATCGGCCCGATGACCTGGGCGGGGATGCTGATGGTGGTGCACACGGCGTCGCCGTCGTGGGCCGCGCAGCATCGATGGGCGCCATACGCAGCCGGACTCCTGGCGTCGATCGCACTCGGCATGCAGCAGACGGTGATCGCGGACGTCGCTGCGATCGGCGTCATCGTGCTCATCGCCCGGCCGCAAGCCTGGCGTGATCTGCTGCGTTTCTACGGCGCCGGCGCGGCGCTGACGGTGCTCTGGTTGCTCCCCACCGTGATCGCCTCCGGTCTGGGCGCGACCTGGTTCGCAACCGTGAGCTTCTATGGAATCTACGCGCAAAACGCGCTCCCGCCGACGCTTGCGGATCGCGTCGTGCATTTCGCCGGAATCGCGGCCGGCATTCTGGCCATCTTTGGCGGAGCGGCTCTGGTGGCGCGCCGCACGCGCAACACCGTCTGGATGCTGTGGGTTCTCGCCGGCATCGACCTGCTGGTCGCCGGCTCCGCGCATTTCCCGTATCCCCACCTCGTCGTGCCATCTCTTCCCTGGCTGGGCGCGGCGCTCGCCGCCACACCGTGGCATCGGTGGAACGCGCCGGCATCGGACACCCGCCGTCAGGGACTCTGGGTTGGCTCGGCACTCCTGGCGGGCGGTGTCCTGCTCGCCTCCGTCGAAGGATCGTACGCGGGGTCGTACTGGATCAACGGGCGCAGCCTGACGGCGTACTACGCCGACGCTTACGCCGGATTGGTGAACGGCGCAGAGTTGAAGCGCTGGCAGAACAGCTTCTCCCACGATGTCGAAGCAGACCAGGCGGTGATGGCCTGGCTGGTCGAGCACCGCTACGCCGATTCGTCGGCGGTGATCTGGAACGTTGCCGACGAATGGCTGTACCTCCTGACGCCTCTCCACACCGTGCTGCCGACCGTCGGTCTCTTCAACGACGACGTACTGGTGGGGAGCCGCGCGGCAGTCGGTCCGTACGTCGCGCGACTCCGGCCGACGGTCATCGTCACCAACCAGCCGAGCCTGGCACTGCGGCCGTCGATCATCCCGGTGGTCGCGGAGTATTACGTCGCCGTCTACCGCGTCGGCTTCGACACGGTCTACATCGACCGCACCCAGCTGCGGTCGGCGAACTCCGACACACCCTAGCGGCGCAAGCAGCCGCTCGCTCAGCCCCCCGAGCGGATGTAGAGCTCAATCCCATGTGCGTCCATCACCTCCTGGTACGGATGGCTTCGGATGAACGCACGGATGTCATTCAGGTTCTCGATGCCGTTCGGACTGATCAGGATCAATTCCGGCGGCGTCGCGTTCATCCTCGAGATGATCCCTGCGGTGCCCTTTTCGAGCGCGAGGGTCACGTACAGCGGACCGCTGCGAGTCGGTGGCAGCAGGTCGTCATCGACAAGCGGCCAGGCGAGGTTCGTCCACAACATCGCGGTGACGCCGATGAGATTGTGGGTGCTGATCCACTGTTCGGCCTCGTGCTCGCCGTAGCTGAGGCCGTCGAAATAGGTGTCGTAGTCGAGCTCGGATATCGAACCGGACACGTAGCTGATGGCGTTGGCATAGTACCCGACGCTCCAGATCGCCGATCGGTACCCGGCCACGAAGAGCGACCCCCCGGCGGAGGTGATCGCCGCGAAGAGCGCGCCGGCGATGAGCACGCGAGGCCGCCGGATGCGCTGCAACAGATGATCGTGGTGACGCGACGCCAGGCCGGTCACCAGCATGACCAGCGGGATGCTCACCGGCAGCAGAAAATGCTCATACGCATACCCCGCGGCGATCGCGGTGAACAGCAGTGCGGCGACCCAGATGCGCGCGAGCTCGAGGCGGTCGTCCTTCGCGTTGCGAAAGAGCCATGCCACCATCACGATCGCCAGGACAATGATGATGCGGACGAGATAGGCCGGGAGCCGGTCGCCGAGCGCATCGTTGACGTAGTCGATGTACGACGTCACCAGTGCGAACCAGACATTGTGGGCGCCGGATGTCAGCATGAAGGGCACGATCACCACAGCGACCGTGATCGCGAACATGCCGCCGACCGTCAGCATCGTCCGCCACCTGCGGCGCACCAGGCACCAGAGCACCACCGACGCAAAGTCGGCGATGGCGGTCTGCTGAATCAGGAAGCCACAGGCGAACAACAGACCGATGCACGCGAGCGTGACTGCGCGCGGCCTGCGTGCCGCGGCATCCGTGCACGAGCACAGAAACCACACCATGGCGACCGTCACGGGGCCGATCAGCAGGCTCTCGGGGAGCGCCAGGTTGCCGTCCAGCATCGGCGACCCGACGATGATCGCGATCGCCAGGCCGCTCCAGAGGGCAGCGCGCGTCGTGAAGAAGCGGGACATGCCCCAGGTGGCGGCGATGATCGCGGCCAAGCCGCTCAGGATCGAGAGTGCGTGGATGCCCGCCTCGCTCGCGCCGAAGAGCGCCTCGCTGAGGCCGTAGATGCCGAAGAGCAACGGCGGTTTGTTGTTCCACGCGTCGACGTACAGCCCGTACCCGGCGTGCGTGAGCCAGGCAGTCGACGCGTAGCCGGCTTCGTCCGAATACCACTGCGGTTCGATGAGCGACGGGAGGCGCAGGATCAGATACAGCGCGACCGGCAGGATGATGTGCAGGTTGCGCTTCATACGTGGCGGGATCTCGGACATCGTGTTCTCGTCCAGCGCGTTGGTGTGTCCGCGAGGCGCGTCACGAGCGCATATTGTGAAGAAATTGTGGTGCGGCGCGCCGATCGCGTCCGACGAGTCAGGCACGGCTCCGTACCTCGCTTCGCCGGCATCCCGTAGCATCGCCATCCGTGAGTCAAGCACCCGTGTCGACCCGCCTCCACCTGGTGCGCCACTGCGACGTTCGCAATCCCGACGGTGTGCTCTACGGTCACCTTCCTGACTTTCCGCTGAGCGACAAGGGCGTCAAGCAGGCGCACGCGTTGGGGCGATACTTCGCCCGCACAACGGCGCGTCAGATCTACTCGAGTCCTCTCGAGCGCGCGAGGGAGACGGCGGAGATCATCGCGTCATACCTCGACTCCGTGCCGATCACGTATACCGACGACCTGATCGAAACGCGTTTCGGACTGTACCTCCAGGGCGTCCCGCCCAAGCAGGTACCCTGGCGCCGGCCACTCTGGCTGATCCACATGGTGTGGCCCGGCGTGCTGCGCAATGACGAGTCGGTCGCGGCACTGGCCACACGTGTGGGCCGGCCGCTCATGCACCTGCTCGCGGATCATCCCGGTGACGGCGGCATCTGCGTCAGCCACGGGGATCCGATTCAGGGTTTCTGGGTCACCGCCGAGCACCGGCCGCGCTACGCGCTGCACCGGTTGCAATGCGCCAAAGGGGGGCTCCTCGAGCTCGACTACGAGGGCCAAACCCTGCGCCATCTCAGCTATCTCCCTCCCGCGCGGATCGCCGAGCTTGCGCCCGGGCCCGATCAGACCGAGGCGGGCTCTCGCTCCGATGCCTGAGGCTCGCCGCTGGCATCCGCAGACCAGCGGGGATCGAGCGTGATCGGCTGGCGCCGCTTGCGCTGCCGGCGCTCAAGGAACGGACGCAGGTAGAGCTTGGTGAGCAGCCCGGTCATGATCAGGATGAACGAGGTGTACACGAGCAGCACACCCTGGTCGTCGTTGACCTGGAACAGCGAATACTGGGTCACCGATGGAAAGGAGATCGAGAAGTCGATCGCCTTGCCGCTCTGGCTGTCGATCGGCAGCTGCAGGGTTTGACCGAGCGTGATCGGGATCACCTGTGCATTCGTGAAGTACGGCGTCATCGCGTTGGTGTTGAGCTGGTTCACGTTCTGCGGAGCGCCACTGTTGAGGCCGAGGTTGCCGACGTAGAGCTGCATCTCGATCACCGGATTGCGCGGTGCGACACCTCCCGGCCCGTAGGAGATGGCTGCCGGGTTGATGGACCCGTCAGCGCCGACCGAGGGGATCACCGACGCGTCCGGGAAGAAGGACATCTTGGCGCCGATCTGCACCGCTTCCGAGGCGCCGGGGATCGTGTAGTTGAAGTCGGGGACCTTGAGGACCCCATCCCCCAGAGCCTTGTTGCCGATGCTGGACGGGTCGTCGAAGAACTGAATGGATCCGTCGTACACGGTCTGTCCGGCGGGGTTCTTCACGAGGATCGTCGGCGCCCAGCCGTAGTCCTGCTGGTAGACATTGACGCCATCAACGCTGAGGAAGTCGTTGACGAGGATGTCCTTGGTCTCCAGCTTCGTGCCGCGCTCGAAGACGGTCACGTTGCTCACGTAGTTGCTGGCCTCACCGTTGGATGCGTATGTCGCCTCGAAGTTGTTGAGACGCAGCGTGAACGGTGCGTAATTCCCATGGAAGAGCAGCCCCTGCTGCAGGGTGTCGTAGCCGGCCGGGGTGTTCGTGAAGCTCTGCCCCTGGGTCAGGGTCACGAGCCCCTGGTACCCAGTCGCCTTCCCCCAGACGACCGCGATGAGCAGGAGGAAGAACGAGCTGTGGAACAGCCAGGATCCCCACTCACCCCAGTACTGGGGCGTGCGCTTGTAGCCGCGCGCGGTGCGCATGATGAGCGCCCGGCCACGACGTATGACACACCAACCAAGCGACACGTAGAGCAGGCCGAGGAGCGCATAGAAGACTGGTGAAACGAACACCTGGGTGAGTGGCAGCTGGAGGTCGGCGAGGAGCACATTCAGGTTCGGCCACGCCGTGAGAAACGCCTCGACCTTGCCCGGATCCGAGGTGTTCTGCTGAGGAACGAACGAGCCTATGAGGACGATGATGAGGATGCCGCAGAGCAGGAAGATCGCGGTCCGCATCCGCGTGTACTCATGCCAGTACTTCCCGGCGACCTCCCCGAACTTCCCCCTCACCGCAATGCGCCTGAGCGCAGGAGGCCTTTCGGATCGAAGGCGCCGGCCAGCCCCGGCTGCCATGCTCGGGTCCCAGGAGGCTTGTCGGTCGCGGTGCGACCAGCCGCCGGCTCGAGCCGGAAGGTGACCGCCACGATGATCGCCAGGCGGCCGGCGCTGCCCAGTAGCGCGGCGATCAGGTCGTAGCCGACCACGTCCTTGAGCGCGGAGCCGCCTGCCTTGACCGCCTCTCCCGTCGAAAGCACGGCCTCAACGCCTGCCATGGACCGCCGTGGCACCTCGCCGCGCGCCACCAGTGTGCCGACATGTGCCGAGCCCGTGTCCGCACCGAGGCCGACCACCGCAAGCTTGTCTGCTGCCACCGCGGAGCGCACTCGAGCAACCGTCGCGCCGGCTCCGGCACGGACGGTCAGCCCGGCAGCGGCGACCGCGATATCGGCCAGTCGATGGACGCTGAGGATGATCCCGCCGCGCTCGGGCGCGCCTCCCGGTGTCGCCGGACCCCCGCTGGTCGCGCTGATCGGAACCCCGTGCTGATTGCAGAAGTTCGCCACCAACGCCAGCGCGTGGGCGTCCGCCGGGCTGACGACGTCGCCCGCCACTCCCTCGGGACCCACGATCTCGGCAAATCCTTTGAGCAGCTCGTCGTTCACACGATCAACCCTTTGAGCGACGCCGACGCCGCCGTGTAGACGAGCACGATCATGACTCCGAGGATGAGCGTCCCAGCCGTGGTCGCGACCAGGACTGCGCTGCCGGAGAACCCGGTCCGTGACCACCGGTATTCCTCGGCCCCCACGGCGGGTCGCTGATACATGAGCAATCCGACGCGGAGGTAGTAGAAGGCCGAGACCGCGCTGGTCGCGATGCCCCAGAGTGCGAGCGGGACCTGACCGGCGTTGACGGCAGCCGTGAACACCAGGAACTTGCCGAAGAAACCGGCGGTCGGCGGAAATCCTCCGAGCGAGAAGAGGAAGAGCGCCATGCTCGCGGCCACAAATGGACGCCGATGGGCGAGGCCGCGCAACCCGTCGTAGCTGTCGAGGTCCTCGCCGCGTCCCGCCATCACGGTGATGACCGCAAAGGCGCCTATGTTGCTCACCGCGTACGCGGCGAGGTAGTACAGCACCCCGATCGTCCCGAACGTGCTCGTCTGTCCCGACGGCAGCAGCACGGGGCCAACCGCGACACCGATGAGGATGTATCCCGCCTGAGCGATGCCGGAGTAGGCGAGCATGCGCTTGACGCTCGTCTGGGTAAGTGCCGCGATGTTGCCGACGACCATGGACGTGATCGCCACCAGAGCGACCACCGGCTCCCAGTGCTGGTAGAAGTGGGTGCCGCCGCCGTCGAATGTGTACGTGAACACGCGGACGAGGGCGGCGAACGCGGCAACCTTGGTGGTGACGCTCATGAATGTCGTGACCGACGTCGGCGCACCCTGATACACGTCGGGCGTCCAGGAGTGGAACGGCGCCGCCGACACCTTGAACGCAAAACCGATGAAGAGCAGCAGGACGCCGGCGAGCAGGAGTGGATCGACGGCGATCGTGGTCTGACTCTGGATGGCCGCGGCGATCTGCGCGAGCTGGGTGTGCCCCGTCTCGCCGTAGATCAGTGCCATGCCGAAGAGCAGGAACCCCGATGCGAAGCCGCCCAGCAACAGGTACTTCAGCGCTGCTTCCTGCGATCGTTCCTCGTGCCGCGAGAAGCCACTGAGCACGTAGAGCGCCAGTGAGAGCAGTTCGATCGCCAGGAAGATGACCATCAGGCTCGTCGCGCCGGCGAGCAGCATCATCCCGAGCGTCGCTGCCAGGATCAGCGCGTAGTACTCGCCATAGTGGATGCCGCGACGGTTCAGATAGTTCGGGCTGATCATCACGACGAGCCCGGCACTCACCAGCAGGATGGCGTCGACGAAGAGCGCGAAGCGGTCGTATGCGAACGATCCCGAGTACACGAGGCGGCCAGAACTCGCGTCGAACCATCCCCAGATCGTCACCCCGAACGCGGCCGCGATACCGAGCAGCGCGAACGCCGCGAGCCAGGTTCGTCGTGAGGCTGGGATCACCAGGTCGAGGAGCATGAGCAGCAGGAACGCGCCGCCGAGAACAAGTTCGGGAAGAATGCCGACGAGATCACGTCCACCGGGAAAGGAAAGTGGGACCGGCGAAGCCGCGATCACCATCACTGGGTGCCCGGGTTCGACGCGGCGGGTTGGATCAGGCTGACGTACGTGTTCACCGATCCCGTGGAGACATCGGTGATGGGCTTGGGATACAACCCGATGAAGATCATCATGGCGACGAGCGGCACCAGCAGCAGCCCCTCGCCGATGTGCAGGTCGTGCACGCCCTCGGTGCGTGGCTTGGGAGGATCGTGCATGAGTCCCTGGTGGAGGCGAAGCATGTACCACGCCGCGAGGACAACCCCGCCACCGGCCAGGACCGCATACACCCAGTTGAGCTGGAACGCTCCGAGCATGATCGTGAATTCACCGACGAAGCTGTTCATGCCCGGCATTCCGAGACCGGCGAGCGTGGCCACAAGGAAGAAGAAATACAGCCAGGGCATTCGGCGTTCGAGGCCGGAGAGCTCGCCGAGGTCGCGCGTACCGGTGCGAGATTCGACGTAACCGACGATGAGGAAGAGCGCACTGATGATGATGCCGTGGTTGATGATCTGGATCACGGCGCCGTTGATCCCGTTGTCGGTGAGCGAGAAGATGCCCAGGGCGATGAATCCGAGGTGGCTGATGCTCGCGTAGGCGACGATCCGCTTGAGGTCGCGCTCCGACAGCGCCATCAGCGCCCCATAGATGATGCTGAGCACCGCAAACCCGGCGAGCACAAATCGATACTTCTCCATCTCGCCGGGGAAGAGCGTCAGCGCGAAGCGGATGAAGCCGTACGCGCCCAGCTTGCTGACCACCCCCGCGAAGAACACCAGCACCGCGGGCGGACACACCTCGTAGAGATCGGGCAGCCACGTGTGCAGGGGAACGATCGGGATCTTGATCGCGAACGCCAGCGCAAAGCAGATGAACGCCAGCTCCTTGGGCGTGAATGTTGTGACGTGGATGAGCGGTATGACGAATGCGCTCCCGGAGCTGATCGGCTGGGCAAGGATGCGTTCGAGGTCGAAGGAGCCGGATGGGGACTGGATGTAGAGATAGATGATCGCCACCAGCATCAGCAGGCTGCCGGCGACCGTGTACACGATGAACTTGAGTGTTGCGGGGCCTCGCTTGTCGCCGCCCCAGTTGCTGAGCAGCACGTAGAGGGGTACGAGCATCCCTTCCCAGAACATGTAGAACAGCAGCAGGTCGATCGACAGGAGCACACCGGTGGTGGCGGCCTCTGTCAGCAGAACGAGGGTGCAGTAGAAGCGCAGGCGGTCGGTGGTCTTGCGTGAGATCGCGAGAGCCCCGAGCAGGAACACCCCGGCGTTGAGCGCGAGCAACCAGGCCGATATGCCGTCGATGCCGAGGTGGTACGTGGCGTTGAGTGCCGGCAACCACGCGTGCGTCTCCTGGAAGTGGAGTGGCAGCGGTCCGTTGGTCGCCTTGTTGCCCGGCATCCAGAGCAGGAGCAGCATGACGATGACCGCGCCCGCCAGTGTCGCCAGGATGGTGCCCCCTTTGACCACCGCGGTCAGGCGGCGCGGGACCAGTTGGAGCAGGATCGCCGCACCGGCGGGAATGACGATCAGCAGGGTGAGCCAGGGGATGTGACTCATCGCGCGATGAACACCCACACAACCACGAGCACGACCGCGAACACGGTGAAGATCGATGCGTAGTCACGGATCAACCCGGTCTGAACCAGGCGGAGGTCAAGGCTGAATCCACGCAGGAGCTCCCCGATACCCTGGACCCAGCTGTCCATCACGTCAGGCTCGACGACGCGCCGTGCCGTTCGCGCGACTGCCTTGACAGGTTGCACGAGCGCTCGGTCGTAGATCTCGTCGAAGTAGAACTTGTTGTACGAGAGGAGTGGGATCACCCTGGGCAGGCTCGCGAGCACGACCTGTGGGTCCGGCCGGTGCTCGTACCAGAGGCGCATCGCGAGCCCGATGCCGATCAGGCTCGCCGCCGTGCCGATTATCAGACCCACGAGCGCGAGACCGAAGGATGGGTCGTGGAGCAAGGGCGATTGGGAGCCGGCGAACACGGGGCTCAGGAAGTCGCTGAACACGTGGAGTGTGTTGGGCACGGGGAACTGGAGTGGCCACGCAACGATCACGGAGAGCGCACCGAGGATGACCACCGGGATCAACATCGGGTACCCGGCCTCCTTGACGCCGAAGCCTCGCGCGGTCTGCGGTTCACCCTGGAACACCGTGAAGTAGAGGCGGAAGGCGTACAGGCCGGTGAGCACATTGACGCCGACCCCGACAGCGTAGAGGATCCACGGCGCCGCTCCAGGGCCGGACACCGTACCGAAGCCGAGCAGATCCTCCTTGCTGAACCATCCCGAGAACAGGAAGAAGCCAGCGAGAGCGAGTGATCCGGCGCCGAATGCGACGTGGGTCCATCTCATCCGTGCGTGCAGACCGCCCATGAGACGGATGTCCTGCTCGTCGTGGAGAGCGTGGATCACGTTGCCCGCCGCCATGAAGAGCAGCGCCTTGAACACGGCGTGCATCGCGAAATGGAACATGCCCGCGGAGTACGCGCCGATGCCGACGGCGTAGATCATCAGTCCGATCTGCGACATCGTCGAGTAGGCGATCACACGTTTGATGTCGATCTGCGAGAGCGCGATGATGCCCGCCATCACCGCGGTCCCCATGCCGACGCAGGCCACCATGCCCTCGGCGACCGGCGCGAGGTTGAACAGCACGTGGAACCGGGCGATGAGGTACACGCCCGCCGTGACCATGGTCGCGGCGTGAATCAGCGCGGAGACGGGGGTTGGGCCCTCCATCGCGTCGGGCAGCCAGGTGTGCAGGGGGAACTGGGCGCTCTTCGCGAAGGCTCCGATCGCCAGGAGCGCGCAGATCCCGGTGATCAGCGCACCGCCCGCGGGAAAGGCCTGAGTGCGCGCAAAGATGTTGGGCAGGCTCAGCGTGTGCGTGTTGAGCACGATGAGAAACGCGGCGATCACGAGAGCGACATCACCGATGACCTGGGTGATGAATGCCTTGCGAGCAGCGGCGACCGCCGTCGGTCGGTCGTGCCAGAAGCCGATGAGCAGGTAGCTGCTCAAGGCAACCAGCGCCCAGCCGATGATGAGGATCAGCATGTCCGCGGCAAGCACGAGCATCAACATCGAGAAGATGAAGAAGTTCATGTAGCTGAAGAAGCGAGCGAACCCGGTGTCGTGCTCCATGTAGCCGACGCTGTAGACGTGGATCAGAAAGCCGACGCCGGTGATCACCATGAGCATCAGCGCGCTCAGGGCGTCGAGGGTGAAGTCCATGCCGACCGAGAGGTTGGTGCCCCCGCCGAGGTTGATCCAGTCCCAGAGGCGGACGGTGATCGCGCCCTGACCGGACGGGGCACCAACGACGCTGGCGAGCACGAGGCACGCGACCACGAACGACGCGAAGATCGAGATGGTGCCGGCGAGGTTGACGAAGCGCCGCCCGAACACCGGACCGAGGAACCCGTTCAGCGCCGAACCGATCAGGGGAAAGCCCAGCACCAGCAGGACCAGCGTCGACGCGGTGCTGACGTTCATTCCTTCATCTCGCTCAGGTCATCGACGTCCAGCTCACGGCCGAGCCGGAAGATCTGCGTGATCAGCGCCAGCCCCACCACGACCTCCGCGGCCGCGACGACGATCACCATGAAGGCGAAGATCTGCCCTTCCTCGCTGTTGAGAAAGCGGCCGTACGCGACCAGCGCGACGTTGCCGGCATTGAGCATCAGCTCGATGCACATGAACACCACGATGGGGTTGCGGCGGATGAGGACGCCCATCGCGCCGACCGTGAACAGGAACGCGGCGAGTCCGAGGAGGTACGGAAAGAGGTTCGGATTCAGCACCCGCGCTGCTCCCTCACCTGCTCGAGCGCCGGGTCAGGTACACGGCCCCGATGGCCGCGACCAGCAGGAGCATCGAGGTGATCTCGAATGGCAGCAGGTAGTTGGTGAACAGCTGCCCGGCGACCGTCTGCACATTACCGGCATTGTTCACGGTGTCCTGAGGGAACTTGAATGTGTGGTACGGGTCGCTCGCACCGCCCACGGCGGTGGCATGGAATCCGTTGGTGTTGTAGGTGATCCCGTTGCGAGCGGCGATGAACACGAGCGCCGTCACCACGATGACTCCGGCGATGCCGATGACGGCGCGCAGGTCCAGCGTGGGGCGATCCTCCGCGTCCGGGCTGAGCAGTGCCACGATGAAGACGAAGAGCACGACCACCGCGCCTGCATAGATGATGAGCTGCACGGCGAAGAGGAACTGCGCGTTGAGGAGCAGGAACAGGACCGCGAGCATCGAGACGGTGAGCACGAGGCTCAGCGCCGAATAGATCGTCTGGCGCGAGAGCACCACACCGAGCGAGCTGACGGCGGCGAGCGCGATCACCACCGCGAAGAGGACGGTCATTTCGTCTTCCCGGCTCCCGGCTCGATCACGGTCGGAACGTCGACCGGCACGCCGAGCTCGCCCGGACGTGGCGCGGTCTCGTGGTCGAGCGTGTTCTCCTGTGCAGCCCACGCGGCCCGGGGACGCACACCGGGATCGAGGTCTTCGCGGCCGGTCTGATCGGCGCCGGCGCCCACAGGGCTCGGGCGGCCCTGGCCCTGGGTGAACCCCGGCCACGACTCCAGCAGCTCGGCTTTGGTGACTACCGTTCGCTCCCGGCGGTAGTCCGCGAGCTCGAAGCGCGGACCAAGCGTGATCGCCTCGGTCGGGCAGGCCTCCGCGCAATACCCGCAGTAGATGCAGCGCATGAGGTTGATCTCGTAGCGCTCGGCGTATCGCTCGCCGGGCGAGACCGGCGCCTTGGGATCGTTCTCAGCGGCGAGCACGTAGATGCAACCGACCGGACAGGCGGCCGCGCACAGCTCGCAGCCGATGCACCGCTCGAGCCCGTTGTCATACCGGTGCAGGATGTGCCGGCCACGATGGCGAGGCGACACCGGTTTCTGCTCCTCCGGGTACTGGATGGTGATGGGATGCGTCCCCATCTTCTTGAGCGTGAAGGCCAGTCCCTTGGCGATCTCCTTGATCACGCCGCCACCGCTCCTATGCCCTGAGCGCGACGACCGCGCCGGTGACCACGATGTTGATCAGACCAAGCGGGAGCAGCACCTTCCAACCGAAATTCATCAGCCGGTCGTAGCGCAGCCGCGGCAGTGTCCAGCGCACCCAGATCATCACGAAAAGGAGAACGAGCACCTTGCCGAGGAACCAGATGGGCCCGGGGATCCAGTCGAACGGATGGAACGGCAGCAGCGGCAGCCAGCCGCCGAGGAACAGCGCGGTGGCAATCGAGCAGACCGTCACCATATTGATGTACTCGCCCAGGAAGTAGAGGCCGAAGCGCATCGCCGAATACTCGGTGTGGTACCCGGCGACGAGCTCCGTCTCCGCTTCGGGAAGGTCGAAGGGCAAACGGTTCGTCTCGGCGAACGCGGCCGTGAAGTACAGGATGAACGCCAGTGGCTGCAACACGATGAACCACAGCCCTGCCTGCGACCCGACGATCTTCTCCAGGTCGAGCGAACCGGAGAGGATGACCACGCCGATGAGCGCGAACGACACCGCCATCTCGTAGGAGATGAGCTGCGCAGAGGAGCGCAGGCCACCGAGCAACGAGTACTTGCTGTTGGAGGCGAATCCACCGAGGAACAGCGAGTACACGCCGAGCGACGTGATCCCGAGGATGAACAGCAGCCCGACGTTGACGTGGGCGATGTCCCAGTGGAAGACATGTCCAAACCAGCTGTTGGTGCCCCACGGAATCACCGCGTACGCGAGCAGCGCCGCACCCCCCGCGAGACTCGGACCCACCAGGTACAAGATCTTGTCGCGTTCGGCGGGGGCGACGTTCTCCTTGAAGAACAGCTTCAACCCGTCGGCGGCAGGCTGCAGCATGCCGAACGGACCCACGCGGTTGGGGCCGTAGCGCAGCTGAATGCGGGCGGAGATCTTTCGTTCCGCAAGCGTGAGATACGCGAACGCGGTCAGCAGGAAGACGACCAGCACCCCGCACTTGATGAGCAGGACCCACCAGAGGTCGTCGGGACCGATCATGCGACTGCCTCGGCGGTGAACACCGCGCGGCCGCCGTTGCCGGCGCGACCGTACGCGGGAAACTCTTCGCGCAGCAGGCGGTTCACCGCGAGCGGGTCGCCCGATCCCCAGCCCACCGCACCCATCTCGCCGGCGATACCGGTCAGCACGCGCGTCTCCACCGGGCTTGCACTCGCGGGCGGCAGACCGGCGCGGATCCTCTGCACGCGCCCTTCGACATTGGTAACGCTTCCGGCCTTCTCGAAGACCGCGTGTCCAGGAAAGAGGACCGTCGCATAGCGGGAGACGATCCCTGGACGCGTGTCGAATGCCACGACGCACGCCGCCTTGCGCACCGCGCGCTCGAGCAGCTCGGCCTCGGCCTCCAGCGCCGGGTTGGGGCCGAGCATGACCAGCCCGCGCATCGATCCCGCGGCAAGGCCCTCGAGGATCTGCCGGCCGTTCTTGCCGGGCTCCGCGAGTGAGGCGTATCCGGGGCCGACATTGGGGAGCAGGCCGAGGTCCTTCGCGCCCCGCCCGTTCATCCCGCGCGTGATGGTCAGGCGGCGCAGCATGCCGACACCACCCAGGGCCGTTGTCAGGTCTGCGGCGTGCGGGCGATTTGTCTCGTCGGCGATGAGACCGATCCGAGACGCGCCGCCGACTGCGGCGACCGCCTCAGCGGCCGTGGCATCGGCGCGCAGCCGGATCACACGAGCGCCCTTCTTGCGCTCCGCCTTGTAGAGCCGAAGCGTGAGCACCGGCGCCTGCTCCTCGGGCTCGGCGCCGAGCACCACCAGCGCATCGCAGTCCTCGATCTCCGCGATGCCCAGTTCGTGCTCGGCGGCGCTGAGGCCGTCGAACGGCTCGAGCTGGTGGTCAATGTGCGGCGTCCCGATCACCTGGCGTGCGAGTCGCTCGAGCAGGAACAACTCCTCGTTGGTGGCGGCGCTCGAGCCGATCACCCCGATCGATTGGGCCCCGTACTCTTCGGCGATCTCGCGCAGCCGCCTCGCCGCCTGGGTGATGGCTTCGGGAACCGTGACGTCGCGCGACTCGTCGTCGCTGCGCACCACGGGACGGCGGACCCGTTCGGATGTGTTCCACCGATCGAAGCTGTACCGACCTCGATCACACAGCCACATATCGTCGACCAGCGGATTGTCGCGAGACGCGAAGCGGCGCACCTCGAAGTCACGGCTGTCGACGTTGATGTTGCAGCCGTACGAGCATTCGGGACAGATGCTCGCAGTCCGCTGCAGATCCCACGGACGAGAGACGAAGCGGTACTTCCGGTGTGTCAGCGCGCCCACCGGGCAGACTTCCGGCAGGTTGCCCTGGAACTTCGACTCCAGCTGCCGGTCATCGAACGTCGCGACCAGCGTATCCACGCCACGCTGCTGGAGAACGATCTCCTTCTCGCCCGTGATCTCGTCGTAATAGCGAACGCAGCGCCAGCAGAGGATGCATCGCTCCTGATCGAGCTCGATGTGCTCGGAGAGCGGAACCGCCTTTTTGAAGTGGACCTTCTCGGTGATGGGAAAACGCGAGATGCCCGGCCCGTATCGGAAGGTGAAATCTTGAAGGTCGCACTCACCGCCGCGGTCGCACACCGGGCAATCAAGTGGATGATTCAGGAGAAGGAACTCCAGCATCCCCTCGCGAAGTTTCGTGACCTCGGGGATGTTGGTGCGCACCACCATCCCGTCACCGGCGATCGTCGCGCAGGCCGGCTGTGGCTTAGGAAACTTCTCGATGTTGACCAGGCACATCCGGCAGACGGCGACCGGGTCCATCTTCGGATGCGCGCAGTAGATGGGGATGTGGATACCGGCCTCGGTCGCCGCGTCGAGCACCAGGGTTCCCTTGGCAACGCGGAGCTCGCGCCCGTCGATGCTGATACCCACGCGGCCGTCGTCCGGCTGCTCGGGCGGCGTTCCCGTCCCCGCCACCGCGGTCACGCCACCAGAGCCGTAGCCTGCGCCCTCACCGGGCAGCGGCCGGCCCCGCAGTGCGCTTCGAACTCATCGCGGAAGTACTTGTACGCGGACATGACGAACCAGGTCGCCGTGTCGCCGAGCGGGCAGAAGCAGCGTCCATCCATGTTCGAGCAGATGTCCGCGAGGCTGGCGAGCTCCGCCGAGGTCGCGAGGCCGGACTCGAGCCGGTGCATCAGCTCCGATTCGAAATACGTCCCCTCCCGGCAGGGAACGCATTTGCCGCACGACTCGTGGCGGTAGAAGTCGACCAGGCGCATGGAGACGTCGACGAGACAGGTGGTCTCGTCCATGAAGATCATCGCGCCCGCCCCGAGCGACGACCCCGCCTCCTGCACGGCGTTCATGTCGAGCGGGAGATCGAGGTGTTGGGGCAGCAGCACCTGCATGGATCCTCCCCCCGGCTGGAAGGCCTTGAGCGAGCGGCCCCGCCACATGCCCCCGCACTCTTCCTCGAGGAGCTCGCGGATCGGCGTCCCGAGCCGCATCTCGTAGTTCCCGGGTCGATTGATGTGTCCGCTGCAGCAGAACACTCTCGTTCCGGCGCTCTTCTCGGTGCCGAGTGATTTGAACCACTCGCCGCCGCGCTGCACGATGTGCGGCATGTTGCACAGCGTCTCGACGTTGTTCACCACGGTGGGCTGCCCGTAGAGCCCTTTCACCGCGGGGAACGGCGGTTTGAGGCGCGGCTGACCTCGGAGCCCCTCCAGCGATTCGATGAGGGCCGTCTCCTCGCCGCAGATGTATGCGCCCGCACCGCCGTGGACGATCACGTCGCAATCGAACCCACTTCCGAGGATGTTCCTGCCGATGTACCCCGCCGCCCGTGCCTCCTCCACCGCGCGCTCGAGCAGAAGCCGCTGGTCGTGGTACTCGCCGCGGATGTAGATGAACGAGATGTTCACCTGGAGCGCGTACGAGGCGATCAGCAGTCCCTCGATGAGCTGGTGCGGGCTCTCATCGATGAGGTACCGATCCTTGAAGCATCCCGGCTCGGACTCGTCGGCGTTGCAGCACAGATAGCGCGGGAACACATCCTTGGGCAGAAATGACCACTTCATTCCCGTCGGGAACCCCGCCCCGCCCCGACCGCGGATATTGCTCGTCTTCACCTCGGCAACGAGCTTCTCGGGCGTGAACTTCTTGAACGCGTCGCGCAGTCCCTGGTAGCCGCCAACACGCTCGTAGCCCTTGAGCGTCTGGAGGCCGTCCGCGCCGAAATCCTTGGTGAGCAGTGGGTACTCAGCCATGAGCGCTCATCTGGTTGCGGGCGGTGACATCCATTGGCCGCTGCATCCTACTGAGCCGCCTTGCCGCGACGTTTCGGCTTCGGCTTCACGGTGGGACCCGTGACCGCGGAGGACGACGGCTCCTTGGGAGTGGTCAGGGGCGTCTCGCCCGGTTCTGACGTCGGGAGGGCGGGTTCCGTGGGCGCGGGGC
>JBAPOS010000104.1:0-3012 GCA_049279755.1 Candidatus Dormiibacterota bacterium
GGTTGCAGCGCCGCGAGCGTCGGGTGACGGTCCGCCGCGCTGTTGACCGGCCGGACCACTGCTTGAGACAACGGAGATCACCGCATTCGGCGAGGGAGACGGTGCCGGGTTGGGCAGCATTCCCGGCACGGTCAGGCTGAGCGCCGTCGTGCCGGATGCGATCGCCGCCCCCCAGTTCCATCCGAGTCGGTCGACCCACCCGATCAAGGGCAACTGTGCAATCCACGAGCCGAGTCCGACGACCCGCCAGAGCCGTCCCATGGAGATGTTCAGAAAGGCGCGAACCACGACTGGATCGAACTGCGCCCCAGAGCACTTGACCAGCTCCTGCCGAGCCGCCGACACCCCGATCGGCTTGCGATACGGACGCATTGCGGTCATCACCTCATACGAGTCGGCGACCGCGACGATGCGACCCGCGAGGGAGATGTGTTCACCGGCCAGCCCGCGCGGGTAGCCGCGTCCGTCGTAGCGTTCGTGATGCTCGGGCACGGCACCTGCCCACTCGCCGAGCCAGGCGCGCAGCGGTCCGATGAGTCGAGCCCCCTCATCGGGATGGCGGCGGACACTGTCCATCTCCGCCTCGGTGAGCTTCGACGGCTTCGAGAGAATTTCGGTGGGGACCACCAGCTTGCCGATGTCGTGAAGCAACGACGCCCAGCGCAGGCGCGCACGATCGCGCGGCGCAAGCTTCATCTCCTCTGCGATCAGGTCGGTGAACACGCGAACGCGTTCCGAGTGGCCGCGCGTCTGGCGGTCATGGACGCTCAGCGCAGCCACGAGCTCGAGGACCTCCTGCATGTGCGCGACCTCGCCGCCGGTCACTCCCCGGTCGCGCGCCTCCTGCAACTGGCGCTGCAGATCGCGTGGCTTGCCGACGCGACGGGCGACGGCGAACCGCTTCGGCGCCCGGTCGGGAAACAGCAAGGACAAGTTGAGCAGGGCCGCCAGCGGGAGGAGGCGGCGCCCCGCGCGCTCGAGCGCGATGATGGTCACGAGCATCACCAGGCTGACCGCGGCGAACGACAACGCCGCGGCTGCGAAGCCGTCCGGTCGCGGCAGAACACGGCTCAGCAACGCTCCGGCAGCGATCCCCACCGCGGCGGGAATGACCACAACCGCGGCGCGTACCAGAAGACTCAGGACCGGTCGACGCTGCCACTGATGACCAGGTGGAGCAGCGTCCGCCGCCGGCTTCGGCGTGGCCTCAGCGATGAGTCAACCCCCGCGGGGGCCCCTCCCCGCAGTGACAAGACCAGTGGCCCGGGGCAGGGCCATGTGCACAGAATCGCCTGCCACGGCCGCGCTGGTGATGGGTTTCGGAGTTCTGTGGCCCCGGGGTCACCTGCGCGTCGCAGCGGCGACCGGTTCTATCGGCTGTCCCGCGTGCGCGCTCCCGTGGGTGCTCACCTTTTCAGACCGGCGCGGCCTTCGGCGTGGCCTCCTGCGCTGCCGGCGTCGTCGCCGTGGACTCCATGATCGCGAGCAGCTGTGCGAGCACGTGGCGGAGGTCCGGCCGGATGGCGTACGTCGCGCCCGTTTCCGGGCCGCTGATGATGAGCACCCCGGTCGACTGGAATCGATCCAGCTGGTGCCGGATTTCAAACGCGGAAAGCTTCGAATGCGACGCCAGCTCGTCGAGCGTCTGCGCGCGATCGAGAAGTTGGGTCACGATCCGGAGCCGCTCGGGATCGCCGAGGGCGTGGAGAAGGTCACCCGTGGCGGTGAGCTCGTCGTCCGATCGTGTCACCAGCGAGCGCACCGCCTCCAGGGCCGCACGGGGTTTCAGCGGCAGGCCGTGCCCGCTGACGTAGCTCGTCTGCAAAAGGACCTCGCCGGCGGTGGCACCGGCGCTGCGCCTCGCAACCACAACGTAGAACGCTCCGACCACGAGAAGCACGACCACGCCGTCCACCCAGCCACTTCCGAATCCGACGCCGAGCATGCGGCCAAGGGCGAGCAGCCCGGTGACGATGCTCGCAACCACCCCGATGTCGAGCAGGGCGGCGAGCACGACTCGCACCCAGCGCGGCACCCGGACGAGCCCGGCCCCTGAGGACGACGGGGTCTTGCGTACCGCCAGGTAGCAACCCACCCCCATCACGATGAGGATCGCTCCTTGGACGGCGAGCTTCTGGAGCTGATCGAGGAAGTGCTCGACCGGCACCCCGATGAGAATCCCGAGGGCGACATAGACCCCAACCCAGACAAAGGTCGATGAGACCATCGCGAGGATGAATGACCGCCGAGGCGCGCGGACCGCTCCCGCGACCAGCGTGGTGTAGATCCGCAGCCCCGGGATCAGCCTGCTGACCGCGATCCCCCGCCAGCCGGCGGCGCGGAGCCGGTCTTCAACCCGCTCGAGGTTGCGCTGCTGCCGGAGACGCCGGGCGAGCCCCCTGAGACCACGATCGCCGACGGCGCGGGCCCAGCTGTATCCGACCAGCGAACCCGCGATGCAGGCGACCAGGGAAAGGGGGATGAATGCGTACGGATTGAGCCCGCCGGAGGCGATGAGCAGGCCGGCCACGAGCAGAACGAGCTCTCCCGGCGCGAACGGCAGCGGAACACCTGCCTCCTCTGCGAAGAGCAACGCGGGAAGCAGCGCGAGCGCGACCGCCCCGTGCAACCCCGACAGGAAGTTCACCGAACCATCATCCACCCGCGATCCGCGCCGTGCTGTGCGCCGCGATGCGCTTGGCACCGGCTCCGTTCTGCGAGAGTGCCCCCGTGGTGGAGACCGAGGCCGTCGTCGTGGGCGCCGGGCCGAGCGGCGCGACAACCGCCCTGCTGCTCGCGAGATGTGGCCACGATGTGGTGCTCGTGGACCGCGCTCGATTCCCCCGCGACAAGGCCTGTGGCGAGGGCATCATGCCGCCCGGCGTCGAGGCGCTGCGCAGATTGGGGGTTCACGAGCAGGTCCTCGCCACCGGTGCGCGGTCGATCCGCGGCGTGACCTATCAGCTTGAATCAGGTGGCCCCAGGGTCGACGTGCCGTTTCCCGCTCCCCCG
>JBAPOS010000105.1:0-1659 GCA_049279755.1 Candidatus Dormiibacterota bacterium
TGGCACGGGCTGATGTGGTGTGCCTCGACAAGACCGGAACACTCACCGATGGCCAACTCAGCGTTGAGACCCTGGTGCCTCTCGCAGTCGATCAGGGCGCCGTCGCTGACGCACTCGGCGCGCTATCCGCGGTGGATCCTCACCCCAACTCGACGCTGGCTGCGCTGGGGCGGGCATTCCCGCCGCCGAAGGATTGGAGGGTAACCAGCATGGTGCCGTTCTCGTCGGGACGGAAGTGGAGTGGCGCGACCTTCGAAGGTCGAGGCTCGTGGATCCTCGGAGCGCCGGAGGTGCTGACGCTCTCGCCCGACGTATCGGGCGTGCGTCAGCAAGCCGAGCAACTTGCGGAGACAGGGAACCGGGTCGTGCTCATCGGGCGGCTGAGTTCACTGCCCGCGATCGATGAAGCCATGACGTCCGTCGAGCCGCTCGCGTTGGTCGTCCTCCGCGAGCGCCTCCGTCCGGATGCCTGCCGGATCCTCGCCTTCTACCGGGACCAGGGCGTCGCGGTCAAGGTGCTCTCCGGCGATCACCCCGCGACCGTCGCGGCGCTGGCTGCGTCGGCCGGCATGCACGGAGCGGATCAGCCGCTGTCCGGCGCCGACCTTCCAGCTGATGCTGCTGAGTTGGGGCTCATCGCTGAGGGAACCACCATTTTCGGCCGTCTGAGCCCGCAGCAGAAACGCGACCTGGTTCGAGCCCTCCAAGCGCGCGGGCATGTGGTCGCCATGGCCGGCGACGGGGTGAATGATGTTCTGGCACTCAAAGCCGCGGACGTCAGCGTTGCCATGGGGTCCGGGAGCGCCGCCGCACGAGCTGTTGCACGTCTTACGCTCCTGCATGATTCGTTTGCCAGCGTTCCGTTCGCCATCGGCGAAGGCCGCCGCGTGATTGCGAACCTGGAGAAAGTTGCGACCTTCTTCCTCACCAAGTCGGTCTACGCCATGGTGCTTGCGGCCGCTGTGGCACTGCGCGCAATGCCCTTCCCACTCCTCCCGCGACAGCTCTCGCTCATCGGGCTGTTGGCCATCGGCGTCCCGGCCTTCGCTCTGTCGTTCGCCCCGAGCGCGGACCGAGCTCGGTCAGGTTTCGTCTCGCGAACGCTGACCTTCGCAATTCCAGCCGGTGTCGTCGCCGGCGTTGCGTCCTACGCGGCATTCGAGATCGCGATGGCCGCTGGGAACAGCATCGATGACTCGAGAACCGTAGCCACGGTCGTGCTGCTCGGCATCGGCCTCTGGATTGTCGGACGCGTGGCCCAGCCGATTGGCTGGTGGCGCCTCGGTCTCGTGGCTGCGATGGCTGGAGGGGCGCTCCTCGCCTTCACGCTCGAATTCGGTCGCTTCGTCTATGGACTGGCGCTGCTCGACCCGGGTGAGTGGCTCGAGGCTGCCTCGATCACGGCGCTGGCCATCGTCGTGTTAGCGGTTGCCTTGCGCATAAGCGCCCGCGTCACGCCTGGACTTCATCGGCGTTCACGCCGTACGCGAGCCGCGACCGTTGACATGCCCTTCCCTAGCTAGCAGGGAGTTCACCCACTGTCGCCGATGCGACTCGCTCGGCTCCGGCGGCCGTGATCACGGTGAGCGAGATCACTTGACCCGGTTGGCTATCAGCGAGCGCTACCGCGAGGTCTGTCGTCGTTCGAATCCGCACGCT
>JBAPOS010000106.1:0-1742 GCA_049279755.1 Candidatus Dormiibacterota bacterium
CAACCCGTCGCCGTGCGTGGTCACATCACAGCCGACGACCAACGAGTTGAAGGTCACGATTTCGACGTCGGTGTCCACGATCTTTCTTCGCCTCATCGGGTTCGGCTCGCACACCGTGGTCCGATCGGAAACCGCCCAGTATCTTCCGCCGATCTCGCTGGGCCAGCCTGGCACGCAGCAGGGAGCGGACATCGCGGGGCTCGGTGTCACTGGATACTTCGAGCGGCAGGAGGGGTACGGGAACCCACGCTCAGAAGGCGACCCGTTCACGCCGTCGCCAAACCAGGCGGGGACCGGTTGCGGCGTGGGGGGCGCTGACTCGTGCAACGCATCCTCGGCCCCTGACTTCCACGCGATCAGCGCGGAAGCCGGTACCGCGACACCGGATGCCACCCTCGAGTATCAGGGCGGCTCCAACTACCTGATCGACCTCCCCCCGGGTACGTCCGCAGACGTGCAGATCTACAACCCTGCGTTCGCGCCTGACGGGTGCGGTGGCGGCAGCCCACCAACTCCGTACTGCTATCACGAGAACGATGGAAGCTTTGCTGGGAGTGGCGCTGCCTGCACAGCCTACTCAGCGATGGAGTACACGCTGTTCCAGATTCAAACAATCTCCTCGCGATCCCAGGACATCAAGAAGGGTCAGGAGATCTTCTACCCGTACAACGCGACCAACGTGCCGACGAGCTACGTCCCGATACTGCCGCCCACGTGTCCCGGATCCCTTCCTGCCTCGGTGCCAGGGACACCCTTGACGTACCACCAGTGGGTCTCCGCATTGAACTTCAGCCCTTCAGGCGCGGACGCAGCTCTGGTCAACACCGCGTCAAGCCCGCTCAACGCCTCCGGGTTGACCTCGATCAGCAACCCGGCAGGCGCAACGGTCGACCTCTTCTACCGGCTCGAGGTCGACACGCTGCAGTGGAACGGCAACCCCTTCTGCCCCGGTAACAGTGGCTCGGCCTGCGCGTACCCGAACACGAACGGAGGCGGCTTTGCCGGTCAGTCACAGGCGCACAAGGGCTACGCGGTACGCCTGGTCACGCCGACGAAGACGAGTTGCACGAGTGCCTGCGGATCGATCTCGGCGATGGACGACATGACCGTCTACACACCGGTGAACGGCGGGACCAACCCGCGTTTCTCGATTCCGCTCTTCAGTATCGATCCGACCGCCTACGCTGGTCAGACGATCAACGTCGATCTGTTCGACGTCGGTGACGTCGGAGTCGGCGCCGCATACGTCGGTCTCCAGATGCCGGACGGCACCTGGGCGACCGCTAACAGCATCACCGACATCGGCGCGTCACTTGGAGGGGCGAGTCCGCCCGGTGGCGGCGGCAACGTCTCTGCGGCGTGGCCGGGAGGTGGATGCAGCACCGCGTGCTACCAGACGGCCGGTGCCGGTGGTGGTGCCATCTACAACGGCCAGTGGATCCAGCTCCAGATCCAGATCCCCGCTTCGTTCACCGGGCCGGGTGGCGTCGCATGCACGACGTCCGGTCCATCCAACTGCTACTGGAACATGGTGTACGACGTGAACGCTGGTGCGACCGCTGGTGACACCTTCGGCGTCGAAGTCGGATTCAGCGGTAGCCCGGACCACCTGCTGCCGTAGCAACCGCGCTCACAGCGAACTCTGAGCCTCCGCTCAGTTCGCCATGAGCGGCGGGCGGCACAGTCGGGGTCATGGCTTCCCGCCCGTTCTTTGACGAACCCCCGCCGGCCCTGCCGGCCGC
>JBAPOS010000107.1:0-3164 GCA_049279755.1 Candidatus Dormiibacterota bacterium
GCAGTGGCGTGACCACCTGGCCGTGATGGAGGTCGATTGTTTCGAGCCCGACGAGGCCGAATGCGCGAGTCGCCGGCGCGAATCGCCGCCGAACATCCACTGGTTTCCGGTGGCGCTCGCCGGGAGCAGCGGCATGCGTCCCTTCTACGTTCTCAACCGCAGTACCGGGTCATCGTTGTTCCCACCCAACGAGGCGGTGATCCTCGAGTACAGCGGATCTTCGTATGCGGGGATCCGCCGCGTCATCGAGGTGCCGTGCAAGTCATTGCGCGACTTCCTCGCAGAGTACCGCCGTCCGGTCCCGGCCCTCATGAAGCTCGATACGCAGGGTACCGAGCTGGAGATCCTCTCGTCGCTGCTCGACGCGCAGCTGGAGGAGGTTGTCTGCGTTGAAACAGAGGTGGAGTTCGTGGAGCTGTACCAGGGTCAGCCGACATTCGGCGACGTGGACGGGTACATGCGCGAACATGGCTTTCGGCTGCTCGACCTGCGCACCCACCGCTCGTATCGCAACGCCAACGACGAGTCCCACCACTACCTTCGCAAATACCTGCACACCGCAACCGGGAGCGCGGCGCTGAGCGCCGAGCTGGTCGCGGGTGATGCGCTCTACTTCCGCGAGTCAGCGCTGCGGGCGGAGTCACTGACCGAGCTCGTTCGCAGCGTGTGCCTGCTGCGCGTGTACCGTTTCTACGACCTCGCGTTCTGGATGGTCGAACGCGCGGCGAGCCAGGGCGTGGTCACCCCCGGCGACGCCGTCTCGCTGATTCACGATGTCGCCGGCTCCGCGCCCCGGCCGACCCTCTCGCAACGCGACGGCCTGGCCGGCGATGTTGCTCGCCGGACGCTGTGGGCGCTCGGTCACGACGACCACGAAGTCTTCTGGACGAGGCGCCGCTGGCCGGATCAATGAGAACGTCGGCGAAGCGTGGCGATTGCCAGCCGTCGTTTCTCGTCGGCCCGACGGCGGCGGACGCCGACTCGTCGAGACTCTCCGGCAACGTTCGCGACCGGAATCGCAACCGTCCACACGGTCTGCGCGGCCAGTGCGCGGGCCAGCAACGCCAGCGCGTAGCGAGTTCTTCGCAGCTCGAGCTCCTGGCGGCGCGGTGTCGGGCTCGATGCGGCGGCAATCGTCAGCAGGCGGCGGGTGACACGGTCCGTGGCCAGCCCGTCCACGGGTCCGAGCGCCTCCTCGTACCACGCGGTGCACGTCACGCCGGCAGGCGGCAGGTCCTCCGAAAACATCTGGCTGAGCTTGGCGGCAGACGTCGCGTGATGGATGCACGCCGGTGGCGCCTGGTCGAACGGAATCAAGCCGTGGCGAAAGCGCTCGTACTCCTCTCCCCAGGCTGCGTAGATGACCGGCCTGCCCGCCGCGACGGCCTCGTACAGCGCGGTTGACTGAAAGCCGACGACGACGTCCGCCCCGACGATCAATTCGCGGGTGTCGGCGTCGGGGGGAGCGACCTCGACGCCGCGATTCCATCGGTCGCCGGACCGCCGGGCAATTCGCGCCGACTCGGCGCGGTGGTTCTGCTGCGGGTGGATCTTCACGAGCACCTCGCACGATCCCGCGCGGACCGCGTCGAAGAGCGCGGCCTCAGTCGCGTCGCGAAGCGGCTCCCAGGTCCGAAGCCCCATTCCCTGGCCGACTCCTGGCACGTACGCGTCGAGCTCATTGGTGAGAAACAGGACCCGCCGTCGCGCAGACGGGCGCTGCGAGCGCCGCGACGCGTAGATGTCGAACCGCGGCTGTCCGGTCACCTCAACCAGAGCACCGTCCGCCCCCGCCCGCATCCAGAACTCCCGGTGACGAGCGCTGCAGACGGTCATCCAGTCGGCGAGGAACGGTGCTTCGACACGCATCTCCTGGCTGTGCTCCTCCATCGTGTGAATGGAGATGGTGGTTTCCTTCTGCATGACGACTACCGGGATGCCGATGGCGTGGGCCGCGGCCGGGAGGCTGCGCACGTAGAAGAACGTGTCGGAGGGAAGGAGGATCACATCGAATGCACGCTCGAGATACAGGTTCTCGACCTCTCGCTGGAGCCAGTGCGCGTAACGCATCCGAGCGGCGGCGATCGCCGGGTCGTTATATGCATGCAGACCGCGGGCCACCGGCCGGCCCATGATCCGGATCGCAGGCTGCCGGAATCGCTGATACGGAAACCTGCGGATGTCGAGACGCGGGTCCGCCTCGAGCGATCGGAGGTCCTGGTCGGAGAAGTGGTCCATGGCCAGCACGCGGACACGGTCCATCAGCGCGCGTGAGGTGTTGGGAGCAGGAAGCCGAGCAACGCGCTGCGCTCCTCGCCCGACATGGCAACACCGATGATCCCCGCGACGTACACCAGCGTGGCGGGCACGCAGCACAGCGCCACAGCGATCAGGCTGGCCGGCGAGAGGAAATGCGCTGTGAGCGCCACCACCGCGGCGAATACAGCCGCCCACGGGAGGATCGGGAGGATCGCGTGACCGAGGAACTCGCCAAGGCCCATGGTCAGCTCGCGGAGCACCAGGCGGATGTACAGCGGCGCCGTGATCCCGTACCCGACGAGCGTCCCGATGATGACCCCGGAGACGCCGAGTGGCCGGGCCAGGGCAATCGAGAGGCCGAGGTTGATCAGCATGGCGATGGTCACGTAGATGGTGACCTCACGAACCCGTCCCATCCCGACCAGCATGGTGTTCGCGATCCCGGCGGTGCACGAGACGAGCTGATACGTGAGAAAGAGTTGCGCCGGTCCCGCATAGCTCGCGTACGACGCGCCCACCCAGTAGATCAGGAGTGGGCGCGCGAGGATCATCGCGGCGATCGTGACCGGCAGGGAAAGTTCGAGCGAGTAGCGCGTGCCGCGGATCAGGAGCTGTCGAAGGCGCTCGCGAGACTCGAGCGCCAGCAGATTGGCCGAGGCAGGCACGACCGCGGCTGCGCTCAGCGATTGCGGATACGATGCGGCCGACTGCAGACGTGCTGCGAAGTTGTAGCCGGCGAGCACGTTGATGCCGACGATCACCGAGAGGATCACCGTGTCCATCTGTGCCCAGATCACACCGTTGATCCTCGAGATGAACACCCAGGCGCTGAAGCTGGCCAGTGGCCGGAGCGCCGTCCGATTGATGAGTCGGGGAGAGACGCGCATCTCCGGGCAGAGCACGTG
>JBAPOS010000108.1:0-1735 GCA_049279755.1 Candidatus Dormiibacterota bacterium
CTCCATGCGGGCGCGGATAGCTTCGGCTTCGGCAAGGCCCTTGGCCTTGATCGCATCCGCCTCGGCCTGCCCCGTGATGCGGGTCGCGTCGGCCTGTGCGGTCGCCTGCATCTTGAGGGCGGCAGCCTGTGCCTCCGCCTGCACCTTGGTCTGGGTGGCGACGGCCTCGGCGCGGAGGCGTACCTCCTGGGCTTCTGCCTCGGCCTGGTGGATGCGCACGTCCCGTCCCGCGGCGGCGAGCGTGGTCTGCCGGTAGGCCTCGGCGTCGGCGGGCCGGCGAACGTCGACCTGGAGTTGCTGCTCCTTCTGCTGCGCCTGCAATTCCGCCACGTGCGTCTGTTCGGTGACCACCGCCTGGTGAGCCTTGGCCTCGGACAGCGGTCCCTGCTGCGCGGCAAGCTGGGTCGCAGTGTCGACCTCGGCCTGGTAGCCGGCCTTCTTGATGTTCGTATCGCGCGCCGACTCGGCCATCTGCGCCAGGGCGATCTGCTCCTGGCTCACCGCCGTGCGCTCGGCGTTGGCGCGCGCGATCCGCGCGTTCTGCTCGACCTCCGCCTGGTGCGGGGCCGCGAGATTCTCGATGTAGTTCGAAGGGCTCGTGATCGACTGGATCTGGAAGCTGTCGATCACCAGCCCGAAGGACTCCATCTCCTGCGAGCAGCGATCGCGCACCTGCTGCGCGAACTTGTCCTGGTCGCTGATCATGTCCTCGACGGTCATCGATCCGGCGATGGCGCGCAGATGTCCGACGAACACGTTCTGGACCTTGGTCTCGAGCTCCTGCGCAGGCCGGTCGAGGAAGCGCCGTGCCGCGTTGGCGATCGACCGGTAATCGTCGCCGACCTTGTACACGATCACGCCGCGCAGGTCGACGCGGATCTTCTGCTGCGACACGCACGGCACCCCGATCTCGCTCTCGTGGGCCTCGAGGGAGAGGCGGCGCACCCTGGTGATGCCGGGTGCCACCAGGCATCCACGCCCTGTGACGATCCGGAATCCCATGCTCTCGCCGACGCCGTCAGGACGCTGACTCGTCCGGAACCCCGACACGATCAGCGCTTCGTCCGGCTCGGCGACGCGCCATGCCGCCCGGAACAGCAGTACCAGGACCAGGAGCCCGCCGACGATGATTCCCAGGATCACGTAGGCCAGCGTTGTCATCGTGGCAACCTCATGGTGTCTGTCGGCGCGACCTCTACGGTGCGACCGCCCAGGCTACCCACCACAAGGACCTGGGAATGTTTGGTGATCGTTGCTGCCTTGTCGGATGCGCACGCCAGGAAGCGCTCGGTGCCCGCGCGGACCTCGATGAGCACCTCCCCGAGGTGTCCTGGAGTGATGTCGGCGGTCACTCTCGCCAGCTTGCCGACAACGTCAATTGCCATCGTCCAGGCTCCTTACTGACAGGGATGGTACCCGCGGTCTCGGGGCCCGAATCCTGACGTGGCAAGCTCTCAGAAATCGTGTGAGCGGCGGAACTCAGGCCTCTGGTGTTCGAGTTTGCGCCGTTCCGAGTAGAGGGCTGCGTCAGCCCTCGCTATCACCGATTCGGCGGTGTCGGCGTCACTGACTGAGGTCATGCCGACGCTGACGGAATGCCCGGTGGTCGCGGCGTACTGGCTGCGGATATCGGCCAGCGTTCGCTCGGCGTCTGCCGGGGCTACATCGACCAGCGCGCACAGGAACTCGTCACCTCCGTACCGGATGACGAGGTCATACGAACGCACCCGTTTGC
>JBAPOS010000109.1:0-6063 GCA_049279755.1 Candidatus Dormiibacterota bacterium
CCTCACCACCGGCGCGCTCGGCGAACGCCGCGAGCACACGCGGCGCCATCAGCAGGCTGCCCTGGAACAGCGAATCCGATGCGACCCGCCAGCCGTCGGCGGGGATGCGGTCGGTCCGCGTGATGCGCGCGACCAGCGGCTCGAAACGCTCCGCGGTGTTGACGGTCGCGGCGCGCTCGACGTCCGCATCACCCAACCCCAGCGGCGTCCATTCGTCTCGCGGCACGCCGCGCATGATCGACCCCGGAAGTTCCTCCGCGACGAACGCTGTCATGTCGGCGCCGACCGGCGCGCGCACCAGGTCGCCGACACGACCGTGACTGCCGAGGAAGCGATCATTGCGCACGCACCAGAGCAACCGCGATGTCGACAGCACTGCCGCGGGCTGCGGCGCGAGCTGGTGCTCAACGGAGGTGACGTATTCACCGATCAACTCCGGCACCCGGTCGGGCCGGCGCTCGCACGCGTGATAGAGAGGTGAGAGCGGCAGCATCAGATCGAGTCCGGAGCCGGTGACGTGCAGCGCGAAGCGCGCGTGATCCACCTCGACCTTGGCCCCGTGGTACCGCGAGATCAGTTGCACGCGGATTCGCTCCGCGAAGGTCCTCCTGACCTCCACCCGCCTACGCAGCTCCCCGCTTCGAGCTCACGTAGTCGACGAGCACATAGTCACCCAGCCGGTCGGGGCTGATGAAGAACGCGCGACCGCGGTTGAGCCGCGTCATCTGATTCACGAACTGGACCAGATGGTGATTCGACTCGAGCATGAACGTGTTGATGACGATGTTCTCGCGAGTGCAGCGCTTCACTTCCAGGAGCGTCTTGTGAAACGTCTCCGGGAGCGGCGGATAGAAGAACACCGGCCGCCCATTCTCGATATGGGCCGTGGGCTCGCCATCACTGACGATGATGATCTGTTTGTTCTCGCCAGGATCCCGCGCCAGCAATCGCCGCGCCAGCATCAACCCGTGCTGCATGTTCGTACCGTAGACATACTCATTCACTGAGAGATGCGGCAGTGCCGCCGGCTTGATCTCTCGCGCCAGGTCACTGAAACCGATGATGTGCAACGTGTCGCGCGGATACGCGCTGCGTATCAGCGAGTCAAGCGCGAGCGCGACCTTCTTCGCAGCGTAGAAATACCCGCGAAGCGGCATCGACCGACTCATGTCGAGCATCAGCACCGTTGCCGACCGCGTGAGCGTATCGGACCGATGCACAACGAAGTCCTCCGGCGAAAGTCGAGGCACGGCGCGCCGCCCACCAAGCTCCGCGTGGGGCGGAGGGGACATCGGCGTAGGCGACATAGCCAGGGGAGGCGCCGGAGCCGATGTCCCCTCCGCCCGCAAGTCACGCACGTCGGGGTCATCCGCCTCGCGCCGCACCGCGTTCATGAGCGTCTCGCGCACATCCAGATCGAACACGTCCCCGAATTCGTACGGCTTGGTGTCCTCCTCGCGCTCTCCGCCCTGCCCATGGCGCGACACCGGATGGTCGCCGAAGCGGTCGCGACGCAGCCGCGCGAAGAGATCACCGAGCGCCTTCTGACCGATGCGCCGGAGTCCGCGTGCGGTGAGTCGCATCCCCTCCTCGTCGCGCTCGATGAGCCCGCGCTGTTCCAGCTGGTCGGTCATACGTTGCAGACGAGAGAGGTCGCGCGCGGCGTTGTCACCGAGCACGTCGCGCAGGGCTTCCTCGGTGGCGTTGTCGAGCGGCTCACCTCGGTACATCCCGCGCAAGCCGCGTTCCAGCTCCTCGATCGACTGCAGCCGGTCCATGACACCCATCGCCTCATCGAACGGGAGCTGCTCATTACCGAAGAACGAATAGCGCTGACCGAGGTGGCGGCGATCGGAGAGCAATTCGAGGCCGCTCATCAGCTCGGCGAGCTGCGCCTGCAGGTCGGGATCACCGAAGGTGGCGGAGATCATCTCCTCAAGCTGGTGGCGCATCTCCGGGGAGAGCGACTGCATGAGCGAGTCCATGCGCGCCATCTGAGCTGCCAGCTGCGCGAGGAACTCGTCGAATGTTGCCGGGGCTTCGGGGAACATCGAGCCCCACTTCTTCAGGAACTCTTCGTAGTTGTGCTGCAGCTGTGCGTCGGGTACGCCCTCGAGCTTTTGACGCACCAGTGCATTGAGGTCCCGGGCCATCTCGCGGAGCGCGCTGATGTCCTGCTGTGACATCTGGCCCATCTGTTCGGCCATCTGCTTGAAGTAGGTGTTGACCACGTTCTGCTTGATCTCGTCGAGCAACTTCTGAAAAGCCTGTTCCGCGCGCTGGTCCATGAACTCGTAGCCCTGCAGCTCGCGGATCGCGCCGCCCGGTTCCGCTGGAAGGTTGTCGAGGTGCTCGCGACGCTTCTTGGCCACGCGCTCGAGGATCCGCTGCGCGCTCCCATCGGTCGCGGTCTTGAGGCGCTCGTCGATCCCCTCCCGCTCGAGCCGCAGCACGTTGTCGAGCTTTTCCTCGATGTCCTTGAAGACGTTGTCGAGGCTGTATCGCTCGAGCTGCTTCTGGCGCTGCTTGCGAAGGCGCTCCATCAGCTCCTCGAGGCCTGCGAACTTGCGTCCGTCGCGGTCTCGCCATCCCTGGCTGAGCAGGCGGCGCAGCGCCGTCTCGAAGTCCCAGCCGTGAAAGACGTCCTCGCTCAGCCGGTCGAAGAGCGCGTCGGCGTCATCGCCGAGTGGATCCTGGGTGCCATCCCAGACGCTGAAGCGGTGCTGGCGGGAGTTTCGCCGCGTCTCCGCGAGCGGTTCATCCTCCATAGACCGCGCTTCCGTCGAGTGCGGTCTTGTTGAGGCGCTTGCCGAGATGCAGACCCTCGAGAACGAACTCGAGCACCGCAACCCGCATCGCATCCGTGTCCGGCTCGCCGAGCCGCTGGCGCGCCCGCTCGACGCCACCGAGCTCGGTGAGCGCCTGCGCATAGTGCGCAACGGTGTGCTGATCCCCGACCTCGACGGTGAACCCGCCACGGTCGAAACGCTGCACCAGGTCGCTGAACTCCTGGACGGTGAAGTGGCGGCGGAACACGTTGTTGCACGCGGTGCGCATCAGCTTCTCGAGCACCGCGCCGTCGTCGCCGTCCTCCCAGGTCTCGAGTTCGATCTTCCCGGCTGTCGACGACGTCAGCGCCGGCAGATCGCTGATGCGTGCGACAGCCTCGCGCTCGCCGGTGCGCAGCGCACGGCGCAGGGCTCCGGCCGCGAGGTTTTCGTAGTTCGCGGTGGTGAGACGGACCGACACACCGCTGCGCTGATTCACCTGCGGATGACGCCGTGCCACGTGCGAGAGCTCGGCGACGATCTCCTGCATGAACCCGGGCACGGTGACCGGAACCGGCATGTCGTCGAAGGTCGTGCGCTCCTGCTCGGCGATGGCGATCTCGTCATCCAGCGAGCGCGGGTAGTGGGTGCGGACCTGCGCGCCGAACCGGTCCTTGAGCGGCGTGATGATGCGACCGCGATTGGTGTAGTCCTCGGGGTTCGCCGTCGCCACGACGTACACATCGAGGGGCAGGCGCAGCCGGTAGCCGCGGATCTGCACGTCTCGCTCTTCGATGATGTTGAGGAGCCCTACCTGGATCCGCTCGGCGAGGTCGGGAAGCTCATTGATCGCGAAGATGCCCCGGTTGGTCCGCGGGATGAGGCCGTAATGGATGGTGAGCTCGTCGCTCAGGTAGCGACCCTCGGCGACGCGGATGGGGTCGACCTCGCCGATCAGGTCGGCGATCGATGTGTCGGGGGTCGCCAGCTTCTCCGAGTAGCGCTGGTCGGGCGTGAGCCACGCGAGCTGGGTGGCATCGCCGTGTTCGGCGACGAGGTCGCGGCAGCGGCGGCAGATCGGTGCGTATGGATCGTCGTTGATCTCGCAGCCCGCGATCGCCGGCACGGCGTCGTCGAGGAGAGTGACCAGGGCACGGATGAGCCGCGATTTCGCCTGCCCGCGCTCACCGAGCAGAACCATGTCCTGGCCGGCAAGGATCGCGTTCTCGATCTGCGGGATCACCGAGTCGTCGTACCCGCGAATGCCGCCGAAGAGCTCCTCGTGGTTGCTGAGCTTGCGGATCAGGTTGCGCCGCAGCTCGGTCCTGACCGGCAGGACGCGGTACTCGGCGCGACGCAACTCACCGATCGTGGACGGGGCCTGGGACATCGCATCCCAAAGCCTACACCGGGGCGGTGGATCGACTGCCGTGCCCTGCCAGCGTGGTGTGCATCCTCTGGTCGAGGGACTCACGCGCGGCAGCGACGAGGCGGCCGGCAAGCTCCTGCTCCTGGCCGAAATGCAGGTGTATGAACGACGCGAGCATGTGCGGATCGGTCCACCCCTCGCAGCCAAGTGGCTCGCCGTCGCCGTCGTGCATCGTGTACGCGGCGTTGAGGCAATCGGCCCCCGACAGCAGGCGGCTGAAGTGGAACTCATGCCCGCGAAGACGCGTGCCCTCGGGACCGAGCATCGATGCCGTCGCGATGCTGAGGTCGCGATACCCGCTGTGCAGCGTGCCCGCTTCCAGCGCAATGTCGATGGGGATGAGGCCCGCCATCTGGTGCGTGGCGCCGTCGCTGGTGCGCAGCGTGCGCGCCGAGTACTGGAGTCCGCAGCCCTCCGCGTAAACGGGAACGCCGTGAGCGTGCGCGCGCCGGAAGGACTCGATGAATGACCGGTTGCCGGCGAGCCGCGGCACGTACGCCTCCGAGATGCCGCCTCCGAGGTAGATGAGGCCGAGGTCGCGCGGCAGCGCGGGATCCTCGAGGGGAGAGAACGTGACGATCTCCGCGCCGGCGTCCTCGAGCAGCTCGAGATTCTCGGGGTAGTAGAAGCAGAACGCGTCGTCGTAGGCGACACCGATGCGCACCGGCTCCTCGCTCGATGGTGCCGCCACGCGACGTCGAGGCGCCGGCTGCACCGGATGCGCACCCTCCATCAGGCGTTCGACGAGGTCGAGATCGCAGTCCTTGGTGATGGCCTCACCGAGCTCGTTGATCGCCTCATCGACATGCGGGTTCTGGAGCAGGGGCAGCAGCCCGGTGCGCAGATCCGGGATGCGTACTGACGGGAGGTGGGGGAGGGCGCCGAGCACCGGCATCCTGGCCAGCGACCAGACGGCGTCCTCGATGACGCGGCGCCGGTAGTCGTTGGGGACGTTGTTGAGGATCACGCCGATCACGCTGCCGGCACTGTCGAGCTGTTTGATGCCCAGTACCGCGGCGGCCGCGGTTTCGCCCATCGCCCACGCGTCCACCACCAGAACCACCGGGGCGGAGATGATGCGCGCGACATCGAGCGTGCTTCCAGGGAATTCGCGCGCGTTCGACGCCGGGGTGTCCCCGGCCATGCCATGACCGTCGAGCACTCCCATCCCGCCCTCGACGATCACGCAGTCGGCGCCGATCGCTCCGTGCGCCAGCGAGCGCCGCACGCCCTCCGGGCCGAGCAGCCACGAATCGAGGTTGCGACAGGGCCTGCGGCTCGCGTGGGCCAGGTAGGCGGTGTCGATGAAATCGGCTCCCACCTTGAAGGTCTGGACGGTGCGGCCGCGAGCGCGCAGCGCGGCGGTGAGGCCGAGGCTGATCGAGGTCTTCCCGGAACCCGAACCCAAGCCGCCAACCACGAGTCGAGGAATCCCGACCTCCTCGAGCATGAGGTGCCTCCGGATGTGCCCTCCAGGGCTTGCTCTCTCGCCGGTAGCCTCGGTGGCGTTCGCCGGGCCTGCGCACTCGACGCTAGCACCGGGCGGCGGCCGGAGCAAGTTCGAAGTTGTAACGACGCGCGGCTGCGACGGGGTCGCGGTTGGATGCGGAGTTCGCCCCTCTGGCGGGGCGCGTCGAAGGCCCCTGGCGGTGCCGTTTCGCTTGGCTTCGGTGGTTCCAAACATATGTTCTATACTACAGGAATGTGTATGGCAGCAGCCGAAGCCACCCCCCTCGAGACCCTGGTCGGGGCGATCGAGCGCTTCGTCCAGCTGCCCACGCTCGAGCTGCCCCCCGCTGAGCTCGGGGACTTCCTGGTCCGGCTTCGGCATGGCATCGATGTCCTCGAGCTCGGGTTTGCGACCTG
>JBAPOS010000110.1:0-3100 GCA_049279755.1 Candidatus Dormiibacterota bacterium
CTGTGTCGCCGCGGCATTCCTCTTCATGGTGTCAACCGCGTTCGCGTCATATGCGCGATTCAACTTCTACTACGTCGCGGCAGCGGTGCTCCTTTTCGCTCTTGGCTCCCGCGGCGTCCCGCTCGAACCCATCAGCCGCCCAACTCCTCGCGGCGTCAACGCTTTCCGAGTGGCAGTGTGAGCCCACCCTGAGGAAAGTGGAGCGGAGGGGATTCGAACCCCTGACCTCTGCCGTGCGAGGGCAGCGCTCTCCCAGCTGAGCTACCGCCCCGAGACAGGGTCACGCCGAGGCGTTTTGCAGTATAGGCTGGCGCTCGAGGCGCCTACGAGGCGGTTCGCGCCGCGAAGAAGGTTTTCACCGCCTCGGCGAGCGCAGGCAGGTTGAACGGCTTGGGGAGCATGCCGTCCGCGCCGGCGAGGCGAGCCGCCTCCGCCTCCTCGGACAGAGCGCTGAACATCAGGACCGGGGTCTGCGCCGTCGCCGCGTTGGCCCTGATCCGACGGCAGGCCTCGATGCCGTCGATGCCCGGCATCATGATGTCGAGGATGATCAGATCGGGGCGATCGGCCTCGGCGATCCGGACGGCCGCTTCGCCGTCGGAAACCGTCGACATCTCGTAGCCTTCGAGGTCGAGGTAGCGGGAGACGACGGACAGTACGCGCGGGTCGTCGTCGGCGAGCAATACGCGCGGCCGGGACATTGCCCCCATGGTACGGAGGCGCCGCAGAAACGGGTGGCTTGCGTCCATTCCTTTACAGCCTGGATTCGAGATGCGACTCCGGACGGCCGAGGCGCCCTCGACGCTACCGCTGGCTATACTCGCCCGCAGGCATGTCGAGCACCCCGGCGTCCCTGGTTCTCTTCGGGATCGCGGTCGGCGCATACACGCTCGCGGTGGTTGCCTTCGTGCTTCACCTGGCGTTCCGCAAACGGGTTCTTGGCGACATCGGAATGGCCCTCGTCATGGTCGGCTGGCCGCTGCATTTTGCCTCGATCTTCACCCGCGCGCTCGAGGCCGGGCACTGGCCGCTCGGCAACATGTATGAGTACTCGACCGGGATAGCGTTCGTCGTCGTCACCGTGTGCGTGGTCCTCATGGTGCGCTCGAGGATGCGCCTGATCGGGCTGCCGGCGATGATCGTCACGGTCGCTTTGATGGGGGTGGCCTACATGCTCTACGTGCCGCCGGGGCAGCTGGTCCCCGCCCTGCACAGCTACTGGCTGACCATTCACGTCACCTCAATGGCCACATCTTCCGCTGTGCTGAGCTTCTCGTTCTTCTTCGGGATGGCCTACCTGGCGCGGCGCTGGGCTGACAATCGCCTGCTCGCGGTCGCTCCCGCGGCCGTGCCCGCAAGCGTCAGCAGCGGGGGCGTCGCGACCATGACGATGGGAGGCGGCGGCGGGTCAGGCGGCGGTTTCACCGCGGCCGGCGGCAAACACCCGGTGGCGACGTGGCTGCAGCGCGCGCTGCCGAGGGCGGCGGTGCTGGATGGCTGGAGCTACCGCTTCGTGATGATCGGCTTTCCGATCTGGACGTTCGGTGTCATCTGCGGAGCCATCTGGGGCGAACACGCCTGGGGACGCTACTGGGGATGGGATCCCAAGGAGACGTTCGCCTTCATCACCTGGGTCATCTTCGCGATCTATCTCCACGCTCGCGTGACCTACGGCTGGAAGGAGAAGCGAGCGGCGATCATCACCGTGTTCGGGTTCGCCGCGATCCTCTTCACTCTGTATGCGGTCAACCTCTGGATCGCCGGGCTGCACTCGTACGCTCGCGCCTGACGAGAAGCGATCGCGTGCACACGCACGCACATCCCGACATGCACCATCCGAGCGCGGCGAAGCGAAGCAACAGCGTCGCGACTACGCGCGGCGCGCCCACCTCGTCTTCTTCAGCATCTTCTTATGCTTGTGCTTGCGCATCTTCTTGCGCCGCTTCTTGATTACCGAACCCATCTGCGAACGACTATAGCGGTCCGAGCCGAATGAAGGCCTCGCGCAGGTTGGCGGCTGTGGTCTCGAGATCCTCCGGGAGCACCTTGACGTCGCCGAGCACGGGCATGAAGTTGGTGTCCGCGGCCCAGCGCGGCACGACATGAACGTGGACGTGCTCGGTGCTCGCACCTGCGGCGCTGCCCTGATTGATGCCGATGTTGAACCCGCCCGGGTGCATCGCGTCGGTCAGGACGCGAATGGCGCGCTGCGTGGCCGCAAAGATCGCGGCCCCCTCCTCAGGCGTCAACGCGAGCATCCCGGGCGTGTGTCGAATGGGCACGGCCATGACGTGCCCGCTGGTGTACGGGTAGCGGTTCATCATGATGAACGCCAGCTTGCCGCGGTCGACCACAAGGGATTGGTCGCCATCGCCGCGGGCGGCCGCGCACAGAAAGCATCCATCCGCGGTGCCTGAAGTCGTGTCCGAGACGTAGGCCATGCGCCAGGGTGCCCAGAGCCGCTTCACGCCACGACGGTAGCCGAGCGTCCGTTCCACGCGAGGGCCGGCACCCTCAGAGCAGTGTGAGGGTCACTTCGACGTTGCCCCGAACCGCGTTCGAATAGGGGCAGCGCTGCTCGGCCTCCTCGATCAGAGCCTTCGCCTGCTCACGGTCGGGCAGCGACGGAAGGGTGATGAGCAGCTCGACGGCCAGACCGAGGCGCCCGGACTCGATCCGTCCGATGCCGACCCGAGCGGTCACCGTGGCGTCCTCGACGTCGACCCCCTTGCGGCGGGCGATGCCGAGCATGGCGTTCTCCCAGCACGCCGCAAATCCGAGCGCGAAGAGCTGCTCGGGGTTCGTCCCACGGGCTCCATCGCCGCCAAGCTCCTTGGGTGACGTGAAATCGACCTCCACGACGCCGTCCGAGGTGGCGCCATGACCTCGCCGGCCGCCTTTGACGGTTGCCTCAGCGGTGTAGAGAATCCGTGGCCGCTGATCGCTGTCGCTCATAACTCCTCCAAGACCACAGGTTGGAGATTCATCTTATGAGCGACGTACGAGCGATGGTCGGGACCGCGGAGTCAGCCGGCGCGTCGTGACTCGACGATCTCCACGCGCACCGGGCGCCCAGGGCGCGGCGGGTCCGGCATGAGCC
>JBAPOS010000111.1:0-15966 GCA_049279755.1 Candidatus Dormiibacterota bacterium
TACGACGTGAATGTGGCCGGAGGCACCATCGACCGTTCGCCTTCACGGCCCCCACCTCCACCCCGGCGGCGCCCGCGGGTGGCCGTCGCGGGCGGTAACCCGGTCACGACCGCGCCCGGAAGAAGGCCGCAGCCGCGCCGGCGAGCAGGGTCGCGCCGGCAATCGCCGCGGTCCGCCACATCGCCGGGAGATCACGTGTCGTCACCATGGGGTCTGGCGGCAGCCCGTAGACCTCGGGGTCATCCAGGAGCAGGAAGAACGCGCCTGCACCCCCGACGCCGTCGTTCGGGTCGGCACCGTACAGCCTGGCGTCGGCAACGCCGGCCGCGTGGAGCTCGTCGACCCGGTGCTGCCCGCGCACTCGAAGCTCATCGAGGTCGCCGAACTGAATCGATTGGGTCGGGCACGCCTGCGCGCACGCGGGGGTCATGCCATCTCCGAGACGGTCGTAGCAGAGCGTGCATTTCTGCGCGATGCCGACGTTTCGTGCGCCGGGCGGTCCCTGGCGACGGTCGATGACACCGAACGGGCACGCCGGAATGCAGTAGCCGCAGCCGTTGCAGATATCGTCCTGCACCACGACTGTCCCGAACTCGGTGCGCATCAACGACCCGGTGGGGCACACGTCGAGACAGGCAGCCTGCGTGCAGTGCTTGCAGACATCCGACGACATCAGCCACCGGATCCCCGTGTCGGCGCCGCCGTCCGGAGGAGTGTTATGGCCAGGAGTGTCGGCAACCACGGGCAGCGCGGTGAATCCCTTCCCCGACGTCGCCCGCCGGGACTGCTCGATGAAGGCAACATGGCGCCAGGTGCTGGCACCGAGACCGCCGGTGTTGTCGTACGACATGCCGAGCATCTCCAGCCCATCCTCGGGGATGCCGTTCCACTCCTTGCAGGCGACCTCGCACGCCTTGCAGCCGATGCAGACCGAGCTGTCGGTGAAGAACCCCTTGCGAGCCGGTGGCTGAGTCCACCCGGTGTCCGTGGCCGGGTCCCGAGCGGACGCCCACCTGGTCATCAGGTCGCGTCTCCTGAAGGCGTCACCCGCGTTGTGCCGGTGTCGACGCTCAGCCCCGCTCGTCGCCGGTACTCCCCCACGTATCGAGTCAGCGCCGCTCCGGTGGGCCGCCGCCCAGGCTGGATGTCGCACGTCGCCGCCTTTGACTCCTGGATGTGCACGTTCGGATCGAGGGCCACGCCCATGACATCATTGGCGGAGTCACCGCTCACGATCGCGCCGCCGCCGCCCACCCCCCAGTGATACGGCAGGCCGATCTGGTGGATGACCCTGCCGCCGACGGTCAGCGGCGTGAGCCGCTCCGTGACCAGCACCCTCGCCTCGATGGCGGTGCGCGCGCTGATGATGGTTGCCCAGCCGAGATGCTCGAGGCCCCGCTCTGCCGCAAGCTCGGGCGAGACCTCGCAGAAGAACTCGGGCTGCAGCTCGGCAAGATATGGGGACCAACGGCTCATGCCGCCGGCGGTGTGGTGCTCGGTGAGCCGGTACGTCGTCACCACGTACGGGAACACGTCGGAGCCCGGCTCCGGTGGCGACGGGATCGAGAGATTCTCGTCGCGGGGAAACATCTCCCGAGTCGGGTTCGACTGCTGGGAGTGCATGGCGTTGCGCAGTGGCGTCTCGACCGGTTCGTAGTGCACTGGCAGCGGTCCATCCAGGAGCCCGCTGGGCGCGTAGAGCCAGCCCTTGCCGTCCGCCTGCATGATGAACGGATCGTCGCCCGCAAGTCCCTCGGGCCCGCCCACCCCCGGCGCCGGACGGAACGACGGTGGCTTGGTGGCCTGGAAGTCGGGGACGTCGTGACCCGTCCATTTGCCGGCGACCTCATCCCACCAGACATACGCCTTGCGATCGCTCCACGGCCGTCCCTCGGGGTCGGCCGATGCGCGGTTGTACAGGATCCGCCGGTTCATCGGCCAGGCCCAACCCCACTCGGGTGCGACCCATGACTGTTCCGAGCCCGGCTTGCGCCGCGCCGACTGATTCACACCGTCGCTGAAGACGCCGGTGTAGATCCAGCAGCCACCCGAGGTGGAGCCATCCGCCTTCATCTCGACGAAACTGTTGAGCGGGCTCCCGGCCTTCTCGCCGCCGAGGTGACGGCCATTGATCTCGCGCAACACCGCTTCGGCGTCGGGCTCATCGCCCTCGAGCAGCGGATACTCCCACGCGAGTTTCTGCAGCGGCACGTCGCGCTCGAGCGGTGACGTCGCGAGCCGTTCGCGAAGCAGCCTGCCGAGGTGATAGAAGAAGTGCAGTTCGCTGCGACAGTCGCCCGGCGGCTCGACTGCCTTGTGATGCCACTGGAGCAGTCGCTGGGTTTGTGTGAAGGTGCCGTCCTTCTCGGTGTGCGCCGCGGCCGGCAGGAAGAACACCTCGGTCGCGATGTCCTCGGTGCGCATCTCGCCGGTGGCGATCTCGGGGCCATCCTTCCAGAAGGTTGCCGACTCGATCAGGTTGAGGTCGCGTACCACGAGCCATTTCAGGTGAGACATGGCGAGCCGCTGCAGCTTGCCGTTCGCGGACCCGACCGCGGGATTCTGCCCGAGCAGGAAGTAGCCTGGGACCTTGTCGTCGAGCATGTCGACGATCGTCTGGTAGTTGCTGTGATCGCCGCTGATGCGCGGCAGCCATCCGAAGCCGAAATCGTTGTCCGGCATGGCGGCGTCGCCCCACCAGGCCTTCAGCAGGCTGACGACATAGGTATCGGCGGCGGTCCAGAAGCCCTTCTGCCCATCGCTCTTGATCGACGCGAGGTACTCGCCGAGGTCGCCGTGCACCCCCGCCTTCGGCATCGGGAGATATCCGGGAAGCAGATCGAAGAGGGTTGGAATATCCGTCGATCCCTGGATGCTCGCGTGGCCGCGCAGGGCGAGGATGCCGCCCCCCGGCCGCCCCATGTTGCCGAGCAGCAGTTGGATGATCGCCGCACCGCGGATGTACTGCACGCCCACGGAGTGCTGCGTCCACCCCACCGAGTACACCCACGCCGTGGTGCGCTCTCGCCCGCTGTTGGCGGTGACCGCCTCGCACACCTTGCCGAACTGATCGGGCGGGACGCCGCAGATCCGCTCGACCATCTCGGGGGTGTAGCGGGCGTAGTGCCGTTTGAGGATCTGAAAGACGCAGAACGGATCCTGCAGGCTCTCGTCGCGCCGGACCTCGCCTTGCTGGACAGCCGCCCGACGACCACCCGACTTCTTGCCTCCCCTACCCGCCTGCGCCGCGGGTCGCCGTCCCGCCACAAGACGTGAGCCGGCGGCGGCGGCGGTCTCCATTCCTTCATAGGCCCAGCTCGTGGTGTCGTACGTGCCCGTCGTCGGGTCGAATCCGGAGAAGAGACCGCCGAGCTGGTCGGCGTCCTGAAAATCCTCGCTGACGATGGTCGCCGCGTTCGTGTAGCTCACGACGTATTCGCGGAAATACCTCTCGTTGCTGAGGATGTAGTTGATGATCCCGCCGAGGAAGGCGATGTCGCTGCCCGCGCGCAGCGGCACGTACACATCCGCCATCGCCGAGGTTCTCGTGAACCGTGGATCGATATGGATGATCGTCGCGCCGCGCGCCTTGGCCTCCATCACCCATTGGAATCCGACCGGATGACACTCGGCCATGTTCGAACCCTGAATGACGATGCAGTCAGCGTTCTGCAGATCCTGCTGGAAGGTCGTGGCTCCGCCGCGTCCGAACGAGGTCCCCAAACTGGGGACAGTGGAGCTGTGTCAAATACGCGCTTGATTCTCGACCTGCACAACCCCGAGCGACGTGAAGAGCTTCTTGATCAGATAGTTCTCCTCGTTGTCGAGGGTGGCACCGCCGAGGCTCGCGATCCCGAGCGTGCGCCGCAGCGCATTACCACCCTCGTCGGAGTCCTGCCAGGTGCCTGCGCGGGTTTCGAGGACGCGGTCGGCGATCATCTCCATGGCCCGATCGAGGGGCAGGTCCTCCCAGTCCGTGCCGTAGGGGCGGCGGTATCTCACCGTCGTCACCCGACCCGGGTTGTTGACCAGTTGCTCGCTCGCGGACCCCTTCGGGCAGAGGCGACCGCGCGAGATGGGCGAATCGGGATCGCCCTCGATGTGCACCACGCGCTCGCCCTTGACGTAGACACGCTGCCCGCAGCCCACAGCGCAGTAGGGGCAGATGCTTTTGACCACGCGATCGGCCGTCCTGGTCCGGGGCGCGATCGCCTCGGTTCGGGCGGAGCGCACCGCGGTCCCGCGAGCGAGGCGGTCTTCGCTGGTCAGCTGGCGTAGCACGGGCCACGTGCAGAATCGACTGAGGATGCTCACGGAACGTACCTCCGAGCGTGCCCTGATCGGCGCAACGAATCGCAAGAATGATAGTCAGCGAATGTCTACGGAGCGTCGGAGCCGACGCCGTCGAGTCGCTGCCAGGTCGACCCGGTGAGCGCCCAGATGTGAATCGGGCTCGCGGCCTGATTCGGCGACCCGAGGACCAGCAACCGATGCCGATCGAGGTCGGCCACCTCGATCCCCAGCCTCACCGGCGCCGGCGCGATCCGAAGCGATGCCCACGCGGTTCCGGTCCACATCCACATCTCCGGCTGGGATGTGAGGAAGCCGTCGCAGCTGCACAACACGAGGCGACCAAGCGCCGGATCCAGCGCGAGGCTCGACCCGGCCGCGGGTGGGTTGGGAGCGAGCACCAATTGGCGCCATCTCCCGCCATCCAGACGCCACGTCGTATCGATCGTGCCACCGGCCGAAGTCGGTGACTGGCAGCATCCGACCGCAACCAGTGATCGCGCCACCGGATCGAAGGCCAGGCCACTCACAAATGCGGCATTCGGGAAGTAGCTGCTCATCTGGTTGACCCATTGACCCCCACGCCAGGTCCAGTTCCCGGAGCCCCCTTCGCTCACGGCGGTGATGAGCACCATCTCGTCCGCCGCGCCGTCCCAGGCCATCGCCGAACCCTCTCCGGCGGGCGGGCCTTTCGAACCAGTGGCCAGCTCTCGCCAGGTGATCCCGTTCCACGCCCATGTGTCGTTGGCGGCATCGCCTGACTCCAGCCTCCCGCCGAAGAGCAACACCTGGGACGTCTGAGGGTCAAATGCCGCGGATGCACCGAAACGGCCTGGCGGGTTGGCACTGGGGTGCGTGAGCCGCCACCTGGTGCCGTCCCAGAGCCACGTGTTGTCGTAATTGTCCACGCCGCCAAACACAACGACCGTGTGCGTGGCCGGATCGTCTACCGCGGTGTAGCCGAGGGCTGTCATCGGTGCGGTTGGAGGTGCCGTGGGAGCCGCCGGGCGAGACGGCGGCGTCGCAGCGGGACGCTGGGCCAGTGAGAGAGCACCGCCCGCAACTGCCGTGGCGGCAACGACGCTCGCGAGCACAACTGCCGATCGATGCTTCAACCGTTCTCTCTGTAGGCTGTTCTCCGAGTCTGGTCCAACCGAATGCGGGGCGGCGGTTCGAGGCCGCTTGACGAGCGATTGAGCGAAATGGGAAGATTGCCGCCTTTGCAGGGATAGGAGCGAAGGGAGATCAGGGGTATGAACAGAATCAACCAACTGGCGGTCGCGCTGACCGTGGCGGGGGTGGGCATCTGCTCGGTGGTGTCCGCAGCGCCGCTGCAGGCACTCGCAGCCGGGCCGGTCGCGAGCTACGTGCTTGCGCCATCGCCCATCGCAGCATCCGGGACGTTGGCCGCCAACGCAACGGTCACGGTCACGCTGACCGCCGAGGATGCGACCAGCGCACCGGTCCCGGGGGCAACCGTGTTCGTTGCCTTCAAGCACAGCACCGGCGGGGGATCCGCATTGGTGGGGACCATCGTCCTCAAAACCAAGGCTCAGTCGTTTGTGACCGACACCAGCGGCCACGTCACGATCACCTATCACACGCCGGCTACGCTTCCGGCCAACGGTGAGGATGCGATCACCGCGGAGAACGCCGCCTCCATGGCGACGATCAAGGCGACGGACCACTACACGTACGTGACCGTCAAGAAGTACGGGATGAGCCCGCACCCCATCGCCACCACGGCAACGCTCCCCCCGAACACCATCAGGACCGTGACGCTCACCGCGTTGAACAGCAGCCACGTTGGGATTCCCGGCGCGATCGTCTACGTGTCGTTCAGCCAGGCGACCGGCGGCGGGTCGGCCGCGGTTGGTACGAAGGCGCTGACCGCCTCACCGCAGGCGTTCACGGCCAACTCGAGTGGCGTCATCACGATCACCTACAAGACGCCCACCGTGAATCCGACCACCGGCGTGGACACGATCACGGCAAGGAACGCTCCAACACACTCGATCATCGTGGCGAACGACACCTACACCTTCTAGCGTCGACGCCACTCGACTCGATCCGGGTTTCCGCGCAATCGGTTGCGGTCACGCTCCGTCTGGAGCGGCGACCGCAACCGGTGCGTTAGCCGGGCAGCGCGATCGAGTGGTTGCAAGAGCGGGGCGGCACCGCGTCAACAGCGATCATCTGAGTTGTGCATTTCTTCGAAGTTGTTCGTTTTTTCCTCAGACTCAGGTAGTTGGAGCATGATGCGCGCAGCTCCCATCCCGCCTCTCGCGCTGACTGCGGCTGGTACGGTGCCAGGCATCTCCGAGGCCGGGCCGGCCGATGCCCACGAACTGTGCGAGCGCTACGCCCACCGCATCTACCGGTTCGCGGCCATGGTTGCTCGCGGGGATGTCGAGGCTGAGGATCTCGCCCATGACGCCCTGATCAAGGCGATCCGAAGACTCCCCCTGTACGACCCTGCGCGGGGCAGTGTCGAGGCTTGGCTCTGGCGCATCGTGGTCAACACCGCCCGCGACGCCGGCCTGACCGCGCGCCGTCGGTTCGAGGTGCTTTCCCGGCTGCGATCTGAGGCGGCCTCAGCACCGATGAGCGCCCCAGCGCCGTTTGTACGGGATGACCGCTTGATGAATGCGATTCGCGAACTCAAGCCTCGTGACCGAGCGGTCGTCGCCCTCCGCTTCGGCGCCGACCTCGATTACGACGGTGTCGGCACAGCGTTGGGCATCTCAAGCGCGGCGGCGGGCGTCGCCGGGCGCCGCGCGCTGCGCCGGCTCCGCACCATTCTGGAGAACCGAGATGACCAGTAGCACCACCGACATCGCACTCGAGGAGCGGCTGCGCTCACTGACCATGGACGTTCCGCCGGCGCTGATTGCGCGGGTTCTCGCGACCGCGGCGGTGGCGCCTGGCACCGGACGTGAGCGGCGTATGTCTGTGCGCCGCCGGATCGCCGTGGCTGCCGTGGCGTTGGTGACGTTCGTTGGCGGGAACAGCGTCGCTGCCCATCTCATCCCCGCCTACGCCTCGATTCTGCATCGCATCCCGATCGCGGGCGGTCTGCTCGTCAATACCGGCCTCATCTCATCGACCGACGTGGTCCCCGCCAACGACATCTCCACCGACCACGGCTACACCGTTCGTGTGGTCGGGTCCTATGCGGATCACTCGGGCACCCAAGTCCTGTTCACGGTGAAGGGCCCCGCCGGCGGAGATCCCCCTGATTTTCTGGGCAGCGGAACGACACTCACCGATCAGTTCGGTAACACATACACGCTCGACCCACATGACCTTGGAAGCGGTGACTTCCTCCTCGCACCGCCCTGGAACTGGTCTCTCAACTTCGAACCGCTGCGCGGCGCGGCCACCGACTCGACCGTCGCTGTGACCATGAACATCCATGGGCTGAGCAGCAATACCCAGACCGGTCGAGCCGCCCGGTGGCAGCTGCGATTCAGGGTTCGGGAACTGCCGTCGCTGCCGGCCACGATTCCTGCGCCCATCCAGCTCGGCTCGGACCACTTCACATTCCACCCGGTCGTCGCGACCAACTCCAGAATCGACTTCTCATTCACGCAGACCGGCAACGAATCCCCCTATCCAGCCATCACGTTCTCCGCCAAACCGGGGCCTCCCGGCGTGCTGTGCCCCGATTGCATCGTCGACACGTACCCCGTCATCGCGTTCTACGGACCAGGCGGACAGCACCCAGATCAGCAGGGCGGTGAGCAGGGCGTCAGCTGGCCCACGGCAGCGAAGACCTCCGAGACGTCCATCGTGTTTGCATCGGATGGGCCCGGCACCTACCGCTTCACCCTCACCGCACTCAACGGTTACCGCGTACAGGAAACCTTTGTCGTCGGCCGAGGCGCTTGAGCGGGGTAGCTCGGCATGCCGCGTACGCTGAATCACCCCATGGCGTTGCAAGTGACAACGACGTCATTCGCATCTATCCGACGCATGACTTTGGCGTCAGGATGACGCCGTCGGATCGGCCACCTGAGCGTCGTTCATAGTTCCCGCTCAGCATGGCAGCGCCTAAAACCGGACGCGCGCCGTGGCTTGGAGGACGGACTCGCTGGTCTTGCCACGGTAGTAGTAGGCGACCATGTCACTGCTCGCGTGACCGAGTAGCTGCTGCAGGTGGAGCATCTGCATGCCGGCATCAGCGCACCACGTGCAGAACGTGTGCCGGAAGCGCTGCGCGTTGCACTTGATGCCGGTCACCTCGCCGAGCTTCGCGAGCATCGATTTGAGGCCCTCCATCGTGAGTGGCTGCGCCCGCCCAAAATGATCCTTGCGCAGGGAGAGGAACAGGTGCCCGGCGCCCACCGGCCTGGCGGGCTCGGTCAGGTGCGCACGCAGCAGCCGCGGCAGGATGGTCTGCCCGACGGTGAGCGGCACATCACGCACGCTTGCGTGGGTTGTGCTCGCGTCGGGATCGTGCACCGTCCCGCGGATCTCGACAACCGGCGGGGTGCGGTCGAGGCGGATGTGCTGCTCCTCGAGCGCCAGGAGCTCACTCGGGCGCATCCCCGTGTAGAGGAGCATGGCGACGATGAGGCGGTCGCGGGCCGTGAGCGCCGCCTTGAGCAGACGCTCCGATTCGCCCTGACTGAGCGCGGGGTCGCGTCGCCGCTCGTAGTCGGTCGCCGGGGAGACCCGGAGCGTCGTCAGCGCCCCACCGGCCGCATGTTCGCTGCCGAAATGCTCGTCGCAGTAGGCGCCGAAGGAGCGGAGCTGGCTGCGCACCTTCTTGATGGTCGCCGAGTCGCGGCGGAGATCGACCTGGAGCCAGTGCAGGTACTCGGCTGCCAGGTCGCCGTTCCAGGCGGCGGCCGCCATGATGCCCCGCTCCTTGCGGAAGCTCGTCAGCGGGGTGCCCAGGAGGTTGTGGCGGATGTTCTCCCGGCTCGTCGAGCTGAACGGCCTACCCGTCTTGCGCGAGACGTGGCCCTCTGCGAAGCGCTCCACTGCCCGCTCAAACGAGAGCGGGCCTTCGCCGGTGGGTGCCGGCCTCCGGCCGGGTGGCCGGCGGTTCGGTTGCAACGGCTGCAACCAGTCTGGCATCTCGGCCGAGAGCTTAGCACCGTTTTGTTAGGTAAGTGGTGGAGGCGACTCGCGGCACCCGGCTGCTAACGTTCGCGCGTCCGCTTGCAAGTCGCAACCACCTGGGGGCTCACCGTGTCTGACACCACCTGCCACATGTCGATGTCGCTTGATGGCTTCGTTGCGGGGCCGGACCAGAGCGTGGACAACCCGCTGGGGAAGCGGGGCCAGGAGCTGCACGGCTGGCACATCGGCGACCCGCGTGCCAACGACGCTGACAAGATCGCGAACAAGTGGCTCATGCGCCCCCGGGGTGCGTATGTGATGGGGCGGAACATGTTCGGCCCGATCCGTGCGGACTGGGACGAAGACTGGTCTGGTTGGTGGGGCCCCGAACCGCCGTATCACGCGCCCGTTTTCGTTCTGACCCATTACCGCCATGATCCAATCCAGATGGAGGGGGGGACGACGTTCTACTTCGTCACCGACGGCTTCGAGGCGGCGTACTCCGCAGCGTGTGAGGCCGCCGGGGACAGCGGGGTGGACATCGCCGGTGGGGCCTCGACCGTCCGGCAGGCGTTGACCGCCGGCGTGATCGACGAGCTCACCCTCGACATCGCGCCCGTCCTGCTGGGTTCGGGCGAGCGCATCTTCGACGGGGTTGAGTCCTTCGGCTTCGAGCCCGCCGAGGTGCTCCACTCACCGCTGACCACCCACATCCGGTACCGCCGCGTCAGCTGACCCCGCGGGCCGCCGCCCCGCTGCGCAGCAGCACGGGTGATGACCCGGCCCACGACCGAGCCCCTCAACGGAGCGGGAGACGAGGGTCGAACTCGCGACCCCCTGCAGGTCGCGGAGCTCCCACGCGCAGGAGTCCTCGAAGCGCTCGTTTGCATGGCCAGGGCTCCACGCCTGCGGTGGTTGACGAGAGAGACCAGCCTCAATGCGTCTAACTTGCGCCCTCGGCCGGGCCCCAGGGCAAGACGTAGTGCCCGTCAACGCATAACCCAAATCGATCGACCTGCCCCGATGGGTCACGAATAGCGAACCGGGTTGGCCCTCTTAGAAGCGCTCCACCCAGCGCGCCCGCCACTCTGCAGCCTCGAGCGTAGGTGCGAAGTAGGCGACCTGGGCCCGGATCCTGCCATCACGAAAATGGAAGATATCGACCGCGTGCCATACGCTCCCGTCGGGGTAGCTGACCCGGGACTCGGAGATGTAGTCGTCGCCGGTTCCGGTGATCTTGAGGACCGTCCAGCTGGGCGTTGTCACCCACCTGTCCTCACTGCCTGTGACCCGGTGGGTCTCAATGTCGGGTAGACCGGCCGGGTAGTTATCGTTCATTTCGCGGTTGCTCGTTACGCCGCGAACGCGTTCTCCCGACTGGGGCATCTCCCACACGTAATCCGGGTCGAGGAACTTTGCCAAGGAGTCCCAATCGCGAGCATTCACCGCCCGCCAATAGTTGTCGACCGTCTCGCGGTTGCTTTGGGTCGCCACGCTGGGCATCGTACTTCCCCAACAGCGGACGCCGCCCTTCAGACCGTGGTGTGCCGACCATGAGCGGAGGTGTGACAGCGGGAGACGAGGCTCGAACTCGCGACCCCTACCTTGGCAAGGTAGTGCTCTACCACTGAGCTACTCCCGCTCGTAAGCGAAGCCAGAGTATATCGGCGCCGGTGCGCGGCCCCCGGATCCGATCAGACCGGTTGCGCTGCCTCGAGCCGCTGGGATGCGATCCAGCGATCCAGTGGTTCACCGGACTCGAAGGACGTGATCAGCGCGTAGCGCGGACTCGGCCCCGGGTTGTGCACGACGTGATACAGGCGCTCGGTGTCGAGCACGAGCTGCCGGCGGGGATGGAGCGGAATCCGGCTCTCGGTCGAAGGGTCATCGCGGACCTCGCGCAGGATGAACTCCGATCCCTCCGGAGCGTTGAGCTCGAGCCATGACCGGACCACCCAGCCCTCGCCGTCCGGGTTGAGGCGATTGTTGTCGTCCTGATGCAGCTGGCGCAGGGCCTCGGCTTCGGTCGACGGGTTGAGCTTGATCACCCGGACGCGGCCGTATCTCGCCCCCACCGCTTCGACATATCTGCAGAGCGTCGGCGCGATCTCGCGGTTCGACGTCCAGATGCCGTCCTTGTCCGGCTTGCCGTGGTCCCAGAAGCCGGCGCATTCCATCTCCCCCATCGCCGATGCGAGCGGCGCGAAGTTGGTATCGCCCCCCGATTTCCAGTCGACGTACTCGAGCCGCTCCCATTCCTCGGGGGGGATTGCCGGGCCGTCGCCAAGGATGGCGTAGCCGTTCTCGGCGAGCACGTCGAGCTTGATGTGAGCCATGGAACTACCTCTCGATGTCTGGACGCACGCGACCAACGCTGAATCAATCGCTAAGGCTACACGCGGGTACGGGCGGTGGCACGTGACGCGCCCGCTAAGCTCAATTCGGTGGCAGATGACCTCGCGCTCGCACTCGAGGTCGCCGACGTCGCCGACGGCATCTCGATGGAGCGCTTCCGGGCTCACGATCTCGTGATCGACGCCAAGCCCGATCTCTCGCCCGTGACCGAGGCCGATCGGGCAATCGAGACCTACGTTCGCGAGCGCATCGGTGCCGAGCGGCCGAGCCACTCGATCATCGGTGAGGAGTTCGGTGTCGCCGGCGATCGCAACGCGACCTGGCGCTGGGTGATCGACCCGATCGACGGGACCCGGAGCTTCGTGCGCGGCAACGAGACCTGGGCGATTCTCATCGCCCTCCAGCGCGATGGTGAATCGGTGGTGGGCGTGGCATCGGCTCCGGCGATGCGACTGCGGTTTCATGCCACGCTTGGCGGTGGCGCATTTCTCAACGGGCGGCGGATCCACGTGTCGAAGATCGCCGAGATCTCGGAGGCGCTGATCACCCACACCGCGATCCGTGGATTCGTGATCACCAAGCAGGCGGAGCGGCTGGTCGCCCTTGCGGCTCGCTGCTGGGATGCGCGCGGGGTCGGCAATTCGATGTCGCACCTCGGTGTCGCCCGGGGCACCGCCGACATCGGCTGGACGTCGCGCGCGAATCTCTGGGACTACGCCGCACTCAAGCTCATCGTCACCGAGGCGGGAGGTCGTTTCACCGATCGCAGCGCCGATCATCCCGTGCTCGGTGGCACCGGCATCTCATCGAACGGGCTGCTCCACGACCTGGTCCTCGAGGCCGCCGGCTACCCGAATCAGGATCCGGATTAGAGGTGGATGCCTCGCATCAGCATGCCCAGCGCGTATGCCTCAGGCGTCACCGGCTGCTCGCCTGGTTCGACATCTCCACGCGAGCGAGACGCGCTGTCGGGGAGCATCTGAAACGCGCCGGCCATGATCAGCTGATGGACGTTGGGCGCGATCGCATGGACGAGCTCGCCGAACTTCCCGACACGCGTTGACACCTCGTGCGGTCGCTTGATCAACGCCTCCACGACCATGTCCGCAGCCTCGTCTGAGCTGATCGTCGGAAAGTTCTTGTACATGCCGGTCGGCGCGATCATCGGCGTGCGCACCAGCGGCATGTGAATCGTGGTGACCGCGATGCCGTCGGCCGCCACCTCCGGCGCGAAGCAGCGCGAGAACCCATCCAGCGCGTTCTTGCTCGCGACGTAGGCGGCAAAACGCGGCGGGTATGCCTGCCCGCCGATCGACGTGATGTTGATGATGTGCCCGTCCTGACGCTCACGCATTCCCGTGATCACGGCCATGATGAGCGCGATCGCGCCGAAGTAGTTCAGCTTCATGGTTCGCTCGAAGTCGTGAAAACGATCGAGCGAGTCGAGGACGGAGCGCCGGATCGATCGACCCGCGTTGTTGATGAGCACGTCGACGCGGCCATGGTCGGCGATCACGCGCTCGATGAGCTGCGTGCACGCGTCGTGGTCGCTGAGGTCGGTGGGATAGACATACGCCTTGCCGCCCGCGCTCGCCACCTCGGCTCGCATCTCCTCGAGTTGCTCACTGCGCCGAGCGACCCCGACGATCGTCGCGCCAGAGACCGCAAGATGTTTGCAGACCGCGCGCCCGATCCCGCTCGAGGCACCGGTGATGACGACGACGCGCCCACCGACAACGCGGCGAACGTTCGCGGGTGACGGCAGCTGCGGGTCGAGGTGCCGCTCCCAGTAGTCCCACACCTTCCACGCGTACTCGTGGAGGGGCGGACAGGTGATCCCGCTGCCCGTGAGCGCCGCCTGCGCGCCGGTTGCGTCAAAGGTCGCCGGATAGTCCATGTACAGGAACGCTGCCTCGGGAATCCCCAGGCGCGCCAATGCCTGCCGGCGCATGCGCTGCACCGCGGGGAGCGAGCCCATGGCTGCGAAGCCGCCCGGAATCATGCGCGCCATACGCCGGTCGATACGGAGCGCGAATTCGGGTGCGTGCGCCGCCCTGCAGAACGTGTTGAGCGTGTCGCCGAGTGACAGCGGCGCGGGATCGACGACATGGAACACGCGTCCATCGAGTCCCTCGAGATGGGCGATGTGGTCGACAGCCCTGGCGACGAAGTCAACCGGCACGACGTTGAACGGCCCGCCCTCGGGACCGATGAACGGCACCCACTGGGGGAAGGCATCGCGCATCTGCTGGATGAGCTTGAAAGCGTAGTACGGGCCGTCGACACGGTCCGCCTCGCCGGTCTGGGAGGAACCGATGACCATCCCCGGGCGGTAGACCCGCCACGGCACCGTTGCCTCACTCCGAACGATGCGTTCGGATTCGTGCTTGGTCCTGTAATAAGGATGGTCGAGGTCCTGCCCCTCATCGAACATCGCCTCGGTGAACGAACCCTTGAAGCGACCGGCCACCGCGATCGAGCTCATCAGGTGCAGGCAGGCGGCATCGACGTCGTTCGCCAGCCCGACGACGTTGCGCGTGCCGGTGACGTTGGCACGCTCGGTCTCGTCGGCGTCGGCCGTCAGGTCGTAGACGGCGGCCAGGTGAAACACCTGCGCGCCGCGCAGCTGCTCTCGATCGTCGAGCGAGAGCGCCAGTCCAGGCTCGGTGAGGTCACCGGTCAGCGCGTGCAGCCGTTTGCCGCCCGGATCTAGGCGTTCGCGCTGGGCGGCGAAGCGGGCACGCGACCCGGGACGAACGAGGACGAAGACGTTGCCGCCGCGAGCGAGCAGCAGCGGGACGAGGTGCCGGCCGATGAAGCCGGTCGCCCCGGTGATGAAGTACGTCACGCGGCCGACAATAGCTTTTTGCGCACAATCGGAGAAAGAGACATGCCCGAGCCAGTCATCGTCGCCCTCGGCAGATCCCCCATCGGACGGGCCATGAAGGGATCGCTGGTCAACGTGCGCCCCGACGACCTAGCCGCGAGCGTCGTGACCCAGGTGCTCGATCGGCTCCCGCAGCTGGATCGCTCGACGATCGAGGATCTCATCTGCGGCTGCGGGCTTCCCGGTGGCGAGCAGGGCTTCAACCTCGGACGGATCATCAGCATCCTCACCCGGATCAACGCTCCGGGGACGACGGTGACCCGCTACTGCGCGTCGTCGCTGCAGACCACGCGCATGGCGGCGCACGCGATTCGCGCCGGCGAGGGCGACGTCTACCTCAGCGTCGGGGTCGAATGCGTCTCGCGATTCATGAACGGCTCGAGTGACATGTCGCAGTGCCAGAACGATCGCCTCCAGCCGGGCAACCCGGAGGGCTTTCCGGACATCTACCTGGCGATGGGACAGACCGCGGAAAACGTCGCGGCCCGTGAGGAGATCTCGCGCGAGGAGATGGACCGTTTCGCGCTGCGCAGCCAGCAGCGTGCCGTAGCGGCGCAGGATGACGGCTTCTTCGATCGTGAGATCGTGCCGATCTCCCTGCCGGACGGCGCTGGGACGGTCACCAAGGATGACGGCCCGCGACGCGAGACGACACTCGAGAAGCTCGCGGAACTGAAGCCGGTGTTCCGCGAGAACGGCACGGTCACCGCCGGCAATTCGTGTCCCCTCAACGATGGCGCGGCCGCCGTCGTGATCATGTCGGACACGCGGGCCCGCGAGCTTGGTGTCACGCCGCTCGCCCGCATCGTGTCCACGGGGCTCACGTCGCTCGAGCCCGAGTTCATGGGGTTGGGACCGATCGAGGCGTCACGGCAGGCGCTCGAGCGGGCCCATATGAGCCTCGACGACGTCCACGTGGTCGAGATCAATGAAGCCTTCGCGGCGCAGGTGATCCCGTCGGCGCGTGGCATCGGGCTCGATCCCTTCGACGATCGCCTCAATCCACACGGCGGTGCGATCGCACTCGGCCACCCGTTCGGGATGACCGGAGCCCGGATCCTCTGCACGCTGCTCAACGACCTCCGGACGGCCGACGCGACCATAGGTCTGGAGACCATGTGTGTGGGCGGCGGTCAGGGCATGGCGATGATCGTCGAGCGCCTCACCTGACCAGCCCCTCGGCCGGATGTTCCTACAGGGCCACCGACGGCCGGTGCCCAACCGGCCTCCCCGGGAGCACGACCTCGACATCCCCGGATGTCTGCGCGCTGGCGGGCCGGCGCCGCTGCGGACGGCTCGCCAGGATAATCGCGGCCAGCGCCTCGACGACGCCGTCGGCCTCTCGCCGCTCGAGGATGAGTGGA
>JBAPOS010000112.1:0-2428 GCA_049279755.1 Candidatus Dormiibacterota bacterium
GGCGGAGACCGTGCTCATGCGCATGCTCTCGGGCGCATCCCCGGCCGGCCTCCCGGCGATGGCGGAGCGCGAGCGAGGGCTGATCCGCCCGCTGCTGCGGGTCTGGCGCGAGGCGACGATCGCCTACTGCGCAGCGCTCGGCATCGAGCCGCTCGACGACCCGAGCAACTCCGACCCCCGATACCTCCGCAGCCGGGTCCGCCACGAGGTGATCCCCGCGCTCGAGGCGGTATTCCCCAGGGCCCGAAGGAGACTCGTCGTGCTCGCGGAGCGTCAGCGGCGGCTGCTCGCGTCGCTGAGCACCGTGGATGACCCACTTCCACGCGCGGGGGTTGAGATCATGGACCCCTGGTAGACTGAATTCGTGCCCACGTCGCGCCGCAGCGTCACCTATATCGTCATCGCGCTTGCCGTGATCGTGCTCGCGGCGATCCTTTACAAGACGTTCCCGAGCAGCAATGCCCAAACTGCTCCCGCGGGAACACTCGACCAGGCCGTCGCCAATTTCAAGAGCGGTTCGACCGATGCTGCGGCGACAATCAGCACCAAGGCCGGCCAGTCGGCCGAGATACAGAGCGACGGGCAGACCGTCGTCTGGTGGACGCAGAGCGGGAACCAATTCACCACCGTAGAGTCGTCTGCAGACGTCGTCGCCAAGGAATTCCAGGATGCCAACTACTACAACTACAAGGTCGACTCCGCCGGTGGAGGCAACTTCTTGCTAAGCGTCATCCTTCCCAACCTCATCCTCTTCGGGCTCATGGCGCTGATCCTGCTCTGGATCTTCCGTCAGACCCAGAGCGGCAACAACCAGGCGCTGTCATTCGGGCGCAGCCGTGCGCGTCTCCTTGCCGGAGACAAGCCGGCGATCACGTTCGTCGACGTGGCGGGTGTCGATGAGGCCAAGCAGGAGCTCAACGAGATCGTCGAGTTCCTCAAATACCCCGACAAGTTCGTCGCGGTGGGCGCGCGCATTCCCAAGGGCGTGCTCCTCGTCGGCCCCCCGGGTACCGGCAAGACCCTGCTCAGCAAGGCCGTGGCCGGCGAGGCGGGGGTGCCGTTCTTCAGCATCAGCGGCTCGGAGTTCGTCGAGATGTTCGTCGGCGTCGGCGCGAGCCGCGTTCGCGACCTCTTCGACCAGGCCAAGAAGAATTCGCCATGCATCGTCTTCGTGGACGAGATCGACGCGGTAGGTCGCCAGCGTGGCGCCGGCCTCGGTGGCGGCCACGACGAGCGCGAGCAGACCCTCAACCAGCTCCTCGTCGAGATGGACGGGTTCGAGACCAACCAGCACGTGATCGTGATCGCGGCGACCAACCGGCCCGACGTCCTCGATCCGGCGCTGCTCCGTCCGGGCCGCTTCGACCGGCACGTGATGCTCGACCGGCCGGACATCCGCGGCCGCCGCGCCATCCTCGAGGTCCACGCGCGCAACAAGCCGCTCGACCCGGGCGTCGACCTCGAGGTTCTCGCCAAGCAGACCCCGGGATTCAGCGGGGCCGACCTCTCCAACCTGATCAACGAGGCTGCGATCCTCGCCGCGCGCGGGAATCGCAAGGTCATCGTCATGAACGACCTCGAGGAGTCGATCGCTCGCGTCATCGCGGGGCCGGAGCGCAAGAGCCGGATGATCAGCGACAAGGAGAAGCTGACCATCGCCTTCCACGAGATGGGCCACGCTCTGGTCGGCACCACCCTCGAGCACACCGACCCGGTGCACAAGGTCACGATCGTGAGCCGCGGTCAGGCGCTCGGCTGGACCATGAGCCTGCCCATCGAAGATCGCTACCTGGTGAGCAAGGCCGAGCTCGTCGACCAGCTCGCCCAGATCCTGGGCGGCCGCTGCGCCGAGGACCTGATCCTCGGCGAGGACAACATCACGACCGGCGCCTCCGACGACATCCGCAAGGCAACCAATCTCGCTCGCAAGATGGTCACGGAGTGGGGGATGAGCGACAAGCTCGGACCGCTCACGTTCGGCGAACGTCAGGAGATGGTGTTCCTCGGACGCGATCTCGGCGAGCAGCGCAACTACTCCGAGGGGATCGCCTCAGAGATCGATCAGGAAGTCCATCAGCTCGTCGCCGACGCGTTCCAGCGGGCCAAGAAGGTGCTGCGCGAGCGCGAGCACGTGCTCCGGGCACTCGCCTCGCGGCTTGTCGAGGTCGAGACCATGGACGCGCCTGAGATGGAGCGGATCATCGCGGAAGCCGAGGCCCGCAGCGGAGTGGCCCCAGTCAACGGCAGCGGGCCGCCACCCGAAGCCCCGCCGGCACCGCCCGACTTTGTTCCCCCCGCTGAGGCAGCAGCCGGAGCGTAGGGGTACACTCAGGCCGACCGGCCACCGCGGCCGTCGACGGCTGAATGCGACCCGGGGACGCTGATCGCGCCTCGAGGACCGCTGCCGGCGACGGGAGGTGACCTGGCT
>JBAPOS010000113.1:0-1533 GCA_049279755.1 Candidatus Dormiibacterota bacterium
GGGCTCCCGGGCGTCGCGTTGCGGCCCGCTGCTTTTGCTTTCGGGTCTTCTTTGCCATGAACTCATCGAAGCGTATCAGGGGGTGCGAGCCCGACCCGAGGTCGAATCCTCTGGGGATTGCGGCGCACGTTGATACGGGGCAGGCAGCGGGCCTCCGGATGAGAGGGGCCACGATTGGAGCCATGGCCTGAGCGGTGAGAGAACCGGCGCCCGCTGCCCGACGAGCCGAAAACGTAAGGGGTGCAGCCCTACATCTTGTGGCCTGGGCGGAAGGCTAGCACATCATGCGGTGGTATTCAAGGCTGCTAGAACGCGTACGCGGCGTAGCGGCGGGGCGTTGTCGCACAGGCTGAGTTGGCGGAAGCCGGTGCGTGTGCGACGCAAGACGGCATGGCAAAGCCAGCGTCGATTCGCGTGGCCAACAGGTGCCGCGGCCGACCAACACGGCACCCGGAGATTCCCTCGAGCGGCTGCCGCTACCCGCCGACGGCGACATCGGGGGCGCGCGTCCAGGAGCGATGACCCTGGGCGGGCGGAATCGCGAGCAACCGTCCACGCTCGACGCGGGCCAGCTGCCAGGCGCCCTCATGGATCAACCAGTGGTGGCGGTAGCAGAGCAGGACGAGGTTGTCCACGTTGGTGCCGCCGCCGTGGCCCCAGTGCACCAGGTGATGGGCGTTGGTGAAAGCCACCGGGCGCTCGCAGCCCGGCCACTCGCAGCCGCCGGAGCGAGCCCGCAGCACCGCGCGGGCGGCAGGGCTGGGGAGACGGAGCGCGCGGCCGACGTCGATGACCGCGGAGGTGGGACCGAGGAGGATGCGACGGACCCGGGCATCACAGGCGAGGCGCTGCACGGTGGCGGCGGACACCGCACCGGCGAACTCGAGGTCACCCCCGGGCGCTCCGTCCAGGCCCATCACGGTTTCCACCGAGGCGGTGAGCTGGAGGTGGGTGCTCGCCCCGCCGGTGGTGGGGATGGCGCCGAGGTCCAGGGCATGAGCGGCGACCTCGACGAGTGCGTCGGCGAGGCGGCGGGGAAGCGGACGGTCGTCGCCGGCGCCGGTGGGTCGTGCCAGAGGGAGGACGGCGGTCTTGATGGTCGCCGCGGCGACGGGGTCGAAGAAGCCACGGATGGCGAGGAACCCACCGTCGCAGGGAATGAACTCGCAGCGGTTGCGTGCGGCGTCGCTGACCTGCTCCTCGAGGACCGCGGCCGCGTCAGCGGCATGACGGGCGTGGGTGCAGTCGTAGCCGAAGCGGCTGACCGAGTGCTCGCGGGCGAGATCCAGGAGGGGGCGCTCGTCGAAGCCGACGGTGCCGGGCGAAGCACCAGCAGGGGGGTCGGACGGGCCGTCGCCGGACACCCCGGCATCGAGAGGCTTGGTACCGACCGCACGGGCAACACTCGCGAGGAGCGAGAAGTGGGCGAAGCCGATCTCGCCCGCATCGAGGGCCGCGACACTGGCGGGCAATCGGCCCATCTGCTCGCCGGCCGCGACCGACCTGGCGGCGGCGTGGGCGGACATCCGGCAG
>JBAPOS010000114.1:0-22745 GCA_049279755.1 Candidatus Dormiibacterota bacterium
GATATCTCGTGTTTGGCGATGCTGAGGTCGATGCCTGCGGCGGCCATCGCGTCGGCGAGCGCCTTGAAGTCCGCAAACTCATCGGACAACCGGCGGACGAAGGTCACAAATGCATCGCCCGGATCGCCGGAACCCGCCGCCGATCGTGCCGCGACGACAAGCGGCTGCAGCCGAGCCATGAGCAGCGCCTCGAACAGCGCTCCCTTGGTCGGAAAGTTGCGGTAGACCGTGCCAACACCGACCTGGGCGAGCGCGGCGATCTCGTCGATGGGTACGTCGATGCCGTGGGTGGCCATCAAGGTGGTGGCTGCCTCGAGGATCCGCTCGCGGTTGCGCTGCGCGTCGGCGCGCAGGTGCCGTTCGGCGGTTTCTGTCGCAGCCTCGGGCTGCTCTCTCCCGGTCATCCCCGTGCTCATCCGTGATCCTGGCCGTGATCCTGGCATTGTTTGACAAACGGAACCATCGTTCCGTATAGTACCCCATAACCGGAGCCCACGCTCCGATTCTACCCCAAAGTGAGGACGAACGATATGGAACCACGACGCGTCAACCCCTGGCTCGTCCTCGTGATCGTGGGCATCGCCCAGTTCATGGTCATCCTCGACGCGACCATCGTGAACGTCGCGCTCCCGTCGATCCAGCGAGGACTGCACTTCTCGCCATCGAGCCTGCAGTGGATCGTGAACGCGTACACGCTCGCCTTCGGCGGCTTCCTCATGCTCGGCGGCCGCGCCGCCGACCTCATCGGGCGGCGACGTCTGTTCCTCGCCGGGATCGTCCTGTTCTCCGCCGCCTCGCTGATGAACGGGCTCGCCGGCTCGGCGGGGATTCTCGTGGCAGGCCGCGCGCTGCAGGGGCTGGGCGGGGCGCTGGTCACACCGGCGGCCCTCTCGGTTCTGACCACGACGTTTGCCGAGGGCCGCGAGCGGACCACCGCTCTGGGCGTCTGGAGCGCGGTCGCTGTCGGTGGTGGGGCGGTCGGCCTCCTGCTGGGCGGTGTGCTGACCAGCCTGCTCTCCTGGCAGTGGATCTTCTTCGTGAACGTACCGGTGGGCGTGCTCGCGATCGCGCTCGCGCTCCGGTTCGTGCCGGAGAGCCGCGTCGAGAACGCCCGTGGTGGCGTCGACATCGCGGGGGCCGTCTCGGTCACCGCGGGACTCGTGGTGCTGGTGTATGCGCTCGTCAACGCCCAGACGGCGGGATGGCTCTCGGTTGAGACGCTTGGACTCGGCGCCATCGCGGTCGCCCTGCTCACCGCGTTCGTGATGCTCGAGTCACGGCTCCGCCATCCGCTCATCCGCCTCGGTATCTTCCGCATGCGCTCGATCACCGGGGCCAACGCCGCCATGCTGCTCGTGGCCGGCGGCATGTTCGCGATGTTCTTCTTCGCTTCGATCTACGTGCAGGAGGTGCTCGGCTACAGCGCGCTGCGCGCGGGACTCGCGTTCCTCCCGGTGACCGCAGGCATCGTCGCCGGTGCCGGGTTGTCGCAGCAGCTGATCCGCAGAGTCGGCGTCCGCATCGTCGGGCTCACCGGGATGTCGATCGCAGCCGTGGGACTCATCGTCCTGAGCAGAATCCCCGTGGCGGGCACGTACCTCGGCGATCTTCTGCCTGGGCTGATGATCATGTCCGTGGGCATGGGGCTCACCTTTGTGCCGATCACCCTGATCGCGACCACCAACGTGGCCGCCGAGGACGCCGGCCTGGCATCCGGGCTGCTCAACACGTCTCAGCAGCTCGGTGGCGCCATTGGGTTGGCGGTGCTCTCGACCCTCGCCGCGAACACAACCGCGAACACGCTCTCGGGACTCGGTCATGCGCCCACGCTCGCCAACAGCGTCAGCGCACTCGTTTCCGGCTTCCACGTGGCTTTTCTCGTCGGCGCATTGCTGATGCTGAGCGGTGCGGCGATCCTCGCGGCGACCGTTCGCCGGGGCGACGTCGCCCGGATCGACAACGAGAACGAGGAGGCCGCGAAGGCGCTCGCTCCTCTCGAGTCGATCGCCAGTTGATGCCGGATGCACCAGCGGTTGCAAAGCAGATGTGTGCACCCAGGACGAAGTTCCTCGACATGATCTCTGACACAGTTGCCGGCGATGGCACCCATACACGCAGCCTTTCGCCGAATCGACACTGGTGCCGGTGACATGGCGGGGAGCGTGACTAACGAAAAGGTCGGTGACGGCGAGTCCAACCTGCCTCCGGCGGCAACGGCGCCGATCAATCAGGCGAAGTGGCGTAATCGAATCCGAGCGACTGGCACGGTTCGAGCCCTGCAGGTGCAGGTCACGGAAACCGGGTCAAGCCTCGGGTGTGAGATCGGTGATGAGGCCGGCAGTCTGCTGCTCGTCTTTCCAGGGCGGCGGCGCATCCCGGGCATTGAGCTGGGAGCGCGGGTGCTCGTCGAGGGGATGGTCGGACTATGGCGCCGCCGGCTCGCCATCCTGAATCCGTATTACGAGCTGGTCGGCGACTAACCCCGAGTGCGAGGGGGTGCGGGGCTCAGGCGGTCTGGCGCAGGTCGTCGTCAGCGCCATCGCCTCGCCCGAGGGCGGTCATGAGCACGCGCTTGGTCGCAATCAGGGAACCCGCGAACCGGGAGCGGTATGTCCCGGATAACGGCGCGACATCGGCGTAGTCGCGACCCACCGCGACGGTGACGTACTCGTACCCGGTCGCGCGACCGTGGGTGGGATCGAGCGACAGCACCCGAGCATGGCCGGCACCATCCGGCACCATCACCTCGACCCAGGCATGGGAGCCGCCGAATCCGAGCATCTGTCCGGAGACGTACCTCGACGGAAAGCCGAGACGACGGGTCAGCGCCAGGAGCACGTGAGCATAGTCCTGGCAGACGCCGGCGCCCCCGGCCAGGGCCTCGGCAGCGGTGGTGTGCACCGAGGTCACGCCATGCTGGTAGCTCATGGCGTTGTGGACGCACTCGTTTGCCGCGGCCACGAGTGCGGCACCGCGGAGGCCGCTTGAGCGCAGCTCTTCAACAAGAACGTTGATGGCGTGACCCGCACCGGTGAGCGGCGTCGCGTCGAGCAGCCGGCGATCCTCGAGCACCGAGGCCGGCACCAGGTGAGGACCGTGCCGCGCGTCTCGCTCGACGATGCTGGAGGTGACGAAGGTGACCTCCTTCTCGACTCGCGGAATGTTCAGCGTCAGGACCGTGTTCCCAAACACATCCACGCTTGCGTCGACTCGTTGCGGAGTCGCGTCCAGGACGCTCAGGCGACGGCTGATCCGCCGCTGATCACCGTGCACGCTCCGCGGTTGGACAACCAGCCGTTGCTGCAGCGCCCGCACCGGTCCGTCGTAGCGGTAGGTGATTCGCTGATGAATCCGGTAGCGGGTCCGGTGCACCGTGTCCCAATCGAGCTCCAGCGGATCCGAGGACCAGCTCCGCGCCGCCGCGTCCGGCTGCGAGCCGGGCCGCAACGTCACGGGAGGTCACCGGGGAATTCGCCCACCACCGGGGGCATCGCGCTGGACCACGGCCGAGCATCGATCGGCTCGGCCACGACGCGCATGGCGCGCAGGGGAGCCGCGCCGTAGTGGGTCATCATGGCGATGTCAAGCGCGTCACGCCCGCGCCCGATGAGCACGCGGCCGGTGCGCCTGGTGTTGTTGCGTGGATCGAACGTGTACCAGCGGTCACCGACGTAGGCCTCGAGCCACGCCGCGAAATCCATCGGCTCATCGAGCGCGACTACGTCGATATCGGGGAGATATCCGAAGCAGTAGCGCGCAGGGATGTTGAGTCCTCGAAGAAGCGTGACCGCGAGATGGGCGAAGTCGCGGCAGACTCCCTCGCGCTGGAGGTAGATGTCGGTCGCACCCGTCGATGAACCGCTGCTTCCGTGTCTGAAGGTGATGTTGTCGTGCACCCAGTCGACGACTGCCTGTACGCGCTGCCAGCCGGGTGTGACGTCGCCGAAGAGACGCCAGGCAGTGTTGCCGAGCCTATCCGACTCGCAGTACCGGCTCGCGAGGGTGAAATGGAGGGTCGAGTCGGGCAGGTCGGCGACCGCGGATTGAGCCGCCCCTTCGTCGACCTCGTCGATGCCCCCGTCGACCTCGACCTCGGCCTCGTAGCGGATGCGCGCACTCCCAGGCCCGAGCACGAACCGCTGGCACGTGTTCCCGTAGATATCGCTGTACTCGTGGAGGCTTGCCGGTGGCCAGGTTTCGACCCCGGGGCTGCTCATCGAGAGCACCGTGTCACGGCGCGGCTCCACCTGGAGGACGAAGGTGACCGGCCACTCGAGGTCATGGAGAAATTCACAGCCCACGCGAAGCCGTCGAACGCTCGTGGGGGCGTCGATCACGATCCTCACTGTACCGCCGAATCGGCGCGTGTGAACCGCCCTGGCTGCACAAGCGGCGGAACGCGACCTTGTGCGCCGCGACCAATGACGATGGGCCGGATTCGGGGAGTACTGTCCGTGGATGACAACTGAGGTCGGCTCCGCCCGGGACGTCGCCTCGGGTCTGCCGCGGGCTGCTGACGAATGTGTCGACCTCGACGGCGTGGTCCGGCCACCCTACACGGAGGTGCTCGCCACCCTCGAGCGCGCCGCCGGCACGCTGCCTCAGCTCCGCCGCGATGCGCAGCAGTGGTTCGCCGACCGGGGGGTCACCTTCGGTGTTCCCACCGATGGCGTTGCCCCCATCTTTCCCTTCGACCCGGTGCCGAGGGTGCTCTCGTCGGGTGAGTGGCGATCCATCAATCGGGCGCTGTCGCAGCGCGCCATGGCGCTCGACCTCTTCGTGTCCGACTGCTATGGCTCGCAGCGAGCCATCCGTCACGGCGTGGTGCCGGGACGTCTCGTCTACAGCAGCACCGGCTACCTCCGCGACATCGTCGGCGTCCGCCCGCCGCGCGCCACCTGGTGCCATGTCTCCGGCATCGACGTGGTGCGTGTCCAGGGGACGTTCCACGTGCTCGAGGACAACGTGCGCATACCGAGCGGCATCGCATATGCGCTCGAGTCCCGGCGCGCGATGGAATCGGTGGCGCCGGACTGGTTCGAGCTCGCACCTGTCCGGCCGATCCACGGCTACACCGGCCGGCTGCGTCGCATCCTGCAGCGCATCGCCCCGCGCCAATGGGACGCGGACATCGTCGTGCTCACGCCGGGTCCGTTCAACGCCGCCTACTACGAGCACCGGCTCCTCGCCGACGAGATGAACGCCACGCTCGTCGAGGGACACGAGATCATCGTGGTCGAGGATGAGGTCTACCGTCGCGACGCGGAGGGCGTCGCCCAGCACGTCGACGTGATCTACTCGCGCGTCAACAGTGAGTGGCTCGATCCGCTCGTGTTCCGCCGAGATTCGATGCTCGGAGCCCCGGGGCTCATCGAGGCGTGGCGGCGGGGCAATGTCGCCATCGCCAACGCGCCCGGCACGGGGGTCGCCGACGACAAATTGATCTACCCCTACGTTCCCGCGATGATCCGCTATTACCTCGGCGAGGAGCCGCTCATTGACAACGTGTCCACCTACGACCTCACCGACCCGCGACAGCAGTCGCACGTTGTGGCCAACATCGGCAGCATGGTGCTGAAGCCGGTGGATGCCAGCGGTGGGTATGGAATCCACTTTGGGAGGCTCATGTCATCGGCCGAGCGCGCCGCCGTTCTCGACGGAGTCAAGGCCAATCCCCGGCAGTGGCTCGCCCAGGAAGAGGTGGCGCTCAGCCGGGCCGTGTGCCTGCGACCGGGCGGCGGCTTCGAGCCACGCGCCGTCGACCTCCGTCCGTTCGTGCTGCTCGACGAGCGGCCCTGGATCGTGCCGGGCGGTCTGACCCGCGTGGCCGGCGATCCCGACGAGCTCGTCGTCAACTCCTCACAGGGAGGCGGGAGCAAGGACACATGGGTACTGACACGCTGACCTACTCGGTGTCGCACCGCACGGCCCTGCGCTACACCGGGAAGGTGAGCCTCTCGTACAACGAGGTGCGAATGCGGCCGCGCGACCGCGGATCGCAGCGCACCCTGACATTCGCACTCTTGAGCAAGCCGTGGGCGGTGCCCCGCAGCCGCGTGGATTACTTCGGCAATTTCGTCCACCGCGTCGATGTGACCACGCCGCACGACCTGCTCGAATTCACCGTCGACGCCATTGTCGAGAACACGGAACCGCGAAGGCGCCGGCTCTCGGAGTGGGATCAGGATGTGCTCGCGAGCGATCCACGCCTCGAGTACGTGCTGCCGAGTCCTCGAGTGCCGCTGGCGGACAACACGCGGTCGCTCTGGCGTGAGTGGAACGGCGCTGACAGAAGTTTCGACAGCATCCTGGCCACCGCGCAGCGCATCCCGCGCGAGCTTCGCTACGTGAGTGGCGCCACGACGGTGGAATCAAGCATTGACGACCTCCTTGCGGGAGGCGCCGGAGTGTGCCAGGACTTCACCCATCTCTTTCTGGCGATGGTTCGTGGGGCGGGGTGGCCGGCTCGATACGTCAGCGGCTACCTGGGGCCTGTCGACGATGAGAGGGTGGTCGAAGGGCAATCGCACGCGTGGGTCGAGATCTGCGGATCCGACGGTCGCTGGCTCGGACTCGACCCGACTCTGGGGCAGCATGTCGGTGCGCATCATCTCCGGCTGGCCGTCGGCCGGGACTACGGTGACGTCGCACCACATCACGGGCTCTTCTTCGGAACGGCCACGGGCACACCACCGGAGGTGACGGTGCGAATCGCTCGAATGTCCAACCAGCAGGTGGACCAGGTGGAGCATCACGCGGCGGTGCACTGGCAGCAACAGCAACAGCAGCAATAAAAGCTCAGGTCCAGGGTCGCGCCGACCGTGCGGCCCAGTAGGCGCCGGCCGGCTCCGCAATATCCGGGATCTCCACGACTCGGATGTCCAGCGCTCGCAGGTTGCTCATCAGTTGTTCGACGGTCGCGGCTCCGCTGAGGACGACCGAGACCCATGGCCGCGCGAGCGCCGCCGCGATCGCCAGTGCGTCCGGCTGCACCCCTGATGCAGCAGCGGCGCGGCCAAGCGCGCTCTCGTCATTGCCCGCGTCTCCAGCGCGAGTGAGCCTGCCGTTGGCGACAGCCTCCTTCACGATCACCGCCCATCCAGCCTCGAAGGCCTCGCTGAGCGCGGGCCCGGCTGACGGCTCGAGCACGTTCCAGGTCGCCTGCACCGACGAGAACACGGGCAGTCCGTCGACGCGCGCTTCGAGTGCCCTACGGATGGCGTCCGACTGCTTCGGACCGGTGGTGGTGATGCCGACCAGCAGGCCTTCACGGCGGCAGCGTGCGAGCGCAGCGAGCAGCGGTCCGTCCTCCAGCACGCCTGATTCGATCGTGAGCGAGTGCACCTGGTACAGGCGAAGGTGGTCCCCCAGAAGTGCGCGTGTCTCCGCGTACTGACGCTCGAAGGTCGCCAGCGAGAGGTCCTTGACCTCCTGTACGGGCGCGGTGAGATCCCATCCCCCCACGTACGTGTATCCCCACTTGGAGCCGATCACCAGGTCATCAACGCCTCCGCGGCCGACGAGCCACTGACTGAGAAACTCCTCGGCCAACCCGTAGGAGCGTGCGACGTCGACGTAGCGCACGCCGGCGGCGTACGCAAGGTCGAGCAACTCCGAGGTCCGCTCGCGGAGCGCGCGCTGGGAGCGGTCACCACCGAGGTCGGCGTCGCGATTTGTGGTGATGTACGCAGGGCGTCCGATCGCCGCCAGCCCGAGCCCGATACGACTGACGCTCGGGCCGTCCCGCCCAAGCGTCGTCGGGTCATGCGACGGATCCTGAGGGGCCAAGCCGCGGTCGGACGTGCGCATGGCCCACATGGTGAGCGCGAAAGGTCATCTCTGGGACGGGATTTCCGAAGTGACCCCGATCGGCTCGCGCCGGGTTCCGAAGCAGCCGGTCTAGGTCGAACGGCGCCGGCGGACTGCCGATGCCACCACGAGGAACGCGCCCGAGCCGAGCAGCAACGGGGCAAGCGCGCTTGGCCCAGCCCCGGTTGACGGGGTTGACGGCGTCGACACTGTGGTCGAGGCCGCACAGACGCCCGTCGGCGGCCTGATGATGTTGGTGTCAAGGGTCAGGGCGCCATTCCTTGCCAGAGCGCGCCCACCGTTGACGCCGCCGCCGACCCCGATGGTGGCTCCGGTGGTCATGGTGATGCTGGTGAGAGCGATCAGATTCCCCTGGAACGACGTAGCCGTCCCGAGAGTCGCCGAGCTCGTCACCTGCCAGAACACGTTGCAGGAGCTTGCTCGGTTGATGAGCACGACCCGGGAAGCGCTTGCGGTGGTGAGCGCGGATCCGATCTGGAATATGAAGACCGAGCTGGATCGACCCTCTCCATTGAGGATCAATGTGCCGGTGAGTTGCGCCGAAGAACTGAAATGGTAGACGCCCGGAGTGAGAGTCTTACCCCCCAGGTTCACGCCTGACATGTTCTTGAAGGGCGTGGCGTGAGCAGCATCGTTGTAGGTGGTGACGAGGTCGGTGTGCGCCCTGATCGCCACCGCGTTGTCCTCGTCCTTGGCTCCGGTGACCACGCCGGGCGGGAATCCGGTGACGGATGAGGCCTTCTTCGGGCTGATCGCCAGATTGCCCGTTATCGTCGTGGAACCGGTATTGGTGATGGCCGACGCGGCCATCACGGTGAAGTTGCCCGCTGAGAGCAGGCGCGGCTTCGCCACAGATGCGACCGCGATGGCGGGAAACACTCCGAGCGTGACTCCAAGGACGCATGCGACCAGGAAGAGCCGTCGCGAAGCCTTGAAGACGCCGAGATGAGCATTCACAGAACCGCCAGCATGCGGGGACTCCCTTTTTCGTACTGCGCGCTAGCGTACGTATGGGACTGAGAATTGGCACCGATCGCGCAACGTTTGTGTCGCGGAGCCTGCCGGTTGGCGAGTAGTCACCATCCCCAGGTTTGCTCAGCCGAGGAGGGCGCTCAACTCGCCGGCGGCCGGCGCCGCAGTGCCCAGAAGTGGCAGCCCGTACGCCAATTCGATCGCCCGCAGGGTGCTGTAGTGGTCACCAACTGCCGCAATCGACCCGCGCCCCCGTGTGCCCGCGGAGATCACGATCATGGGCACACGCCCACCGGCAGCGTTGCCACAACAGGATCCCCCAGGGGAGGCATCGTTCTCATCCATCGTGATGATCACGGTGCCATCATCCGCGAACCACGACGATCCGAGCACCGGCGGAAGATTGGATCGAAGCCACGCATCTCCCTGCCCGACGCTGCCGTCGTGCATGTCGTGTGCGAGATTCGGCGTGACCCAGACGAAATCCGCGGGGCGGCTGGAATCGAGCGCGGTCACAGCGATCGCCGCCCCGGGATACGGAACGATGTGGGCTGCGCAGGTGGCTCCAAGGTTGGAGCTGAAGTACATGAATGGGTCGTGCTTCTCAGCGTAGTCACCCGCGCTCCCGGCCTGGTCACACGGGGATGGCATGCCTTCCATGTACGCCACCCATGGGATGCCCGCTGCCGACAGTTCGCCGCCAAGATCTCGCGCCCCAAACGGTCCGCAACCTCCGCCGTCCGGGGTGCAGTCCGAGGTCACCCCCTGCGTCGAGCCACTGACGAGTGCCAGGTAGTTCGGCGCGCTCGGATGTGCAATCGCATACCACGAGGTGAACGACGCGTAGTCCGCGGCAATTGAACAGAGATACGGGTCGGCGTCACATGCGCCGAGGGTGGCTGCGTACCCTCGGTTCTCCTCCATGATCACCATCACGTGCGGCTCAGCTCGCGAAGCGGCTGCTGGCGATGTTCGCGGGTGGGATGGTGGCGAAGAGCCGGCGAGCCCGCCGCAGCCCGCAACGACGACCGCGATCGCCACGGCTCCGCACATTCGTCGCGCCATCATTTTGAGCTCACCGGATGACGATCATCGGTCGAGACCCCGGCACTCGCGCGGACGGTGCCACCGGTTTGCGCTTCAACGACGGCGCGGTGCCGTCGACGGGCGTCAGGCTCTGGACCGTCCCCGCATGAGGTACCAGCCGATGGCGATGAGCACGATCACGACGACCACGTAGACGATGATCTCTTTCGTACCAAAGACGTTGAAGGCGAGCATGGGGCTGTCTCCTTGATGGTGGTGACGGCTCGATCGGCCGCCGCCACGAACGGATTCGCCGCCATCCTACGGTGCGGGTCCGCGTCTTCGCGCGCGAGCCTCGGGCCCGCGCCCCTGGAGCGGCGTCATCCAGCCTCCGGCGAACGGGCGCCGATGGAGTGGCCCGATCGTGACCAGGGGGTTCGGCACGAGTCCGTAGACTCCGCGGAGTGTCAGAGCCCGATGGCGAGCTGCTCGCTCTCCGCAATCGCGTCACCGAACTCGATCAGCGAATCGTCGAGCTGATCGCCGAGCGGTTCCGGGTGGTTGGCGAGGTCGCCCGGGAGAAGGCGGCATCCGACAGCGCGATTCGCGATTCCGACCGCGAACGCCAGGTCCTCGCCGCAGTGGAGCACATCGCGCGTGCCGAAGGCGCCCCGGTCAACCTGGTTCGGCGGATCTACCGCGATCTGCTCGCCGAATCGGTGAGCCGGCAGGTCTCCAGCCGTTCCGGCCTGCAGCGCGAGGTTGCGCTCAGCGTCGCCGTGCGCGGCGAGCACTCGTTCGGCTTCCTCGCGGCACAGAAATACCTCTCCGCACGTGATGTTGCAGGCGAGCTGGTCGTCACGCCCACGTACCAGGCGGCCATAGACGCCTTGAAGGCCGGGGAAGTCGACCTCGCCGTCCTGCCGATCGAGAACACTGCCGCCGGGAGCGTTGACGACACCTACGACCTCCTCCGTGAAAATGAGGTGTCCATCGTCGGCGAGGAGACGTCCAGTGTCGACTTCTGCCTGTGCGGAGTCAGTGAGATTCCGCTCGGCGCGATCAGCCGCGTGCTCGCGGCAGGCGATGGGCTCGAGCAGTGCTCTCGATTCCTGCAGACCCTTCCCAATGCGGAACAGATCCTGCAGTCCGACACGGGTGGCGCGATGCGACTCGTGCGCACCTCCGGCGACCCGACGCATGCGGCCATCGGGGCGCCGGAGGCAGCGGCCGCGCACGGGTTGGTGGTCCTCCAACGCGGCATCGCCAACCACACCGAGAATTACACGAGGTTCGTCGTGCTCGCCCGGCATCCTGTTGCGGTCGAGCCCAGCGCTCCGTGCAAGACGAGCCTCATCCTGATCACCCGGCACGAACACGGCGCGCTGATGCGGTCGCTCGGCGTCCTTGCGGCGAGCGGACATTCCATGACCAAGCTCGAATCGCGCCCTCGTCCCGGCCGGCCCTTCGAGTACATGTTCTTCATCGATTTCGAGGGCAACATCGCGGATCCGCGCACCGCCGATGCCCTGGACGACCTGCGCTCGACCGCGTTGCACCTGAAGGTTCTTGGGAGCTATCCCGCAACGACGACGAAGGGTGACGCCCATCCGGGCGATGCCACGCCCCTCGTGCCGGCGTCAGCCGATGCCGGCGCTGTCGAATCCGTTGTCCCCCCGCGTCCGCCAATCAAGGCGTCGAAGAATTACCGGCTGGCGGGACGCGGTGCGCGGTCCGACGACACGGTGATTCCTGTCGGGAATCTGCTGATCGGTGGCGGCGGGTTTCTCGTCATGGCGGGTCCCTGCTCCGTCGAGACCGCAGATCAGATCAACGCCACCGCGCGTGCGGTTCGCGAAGCAGGCGCACAGATCCTGCGGGGTGGAGTATTCAAGCCGAGGACCTCGCCATACGCCTTCCAGGGACTCGGCTGGGCGGGTCTCGAACTGCTCGCCGCAGCCGGCAGGGCCACGGGTATGCCGATCATCAGCGAGGTCATGGCCGTGGACCAGGTCCGGCGAATGGCGGAGATGGTCGACGTGCTCCAGGTCGGGACCCGGAACATGCAGAACTTCGACCTGTTGCGCGAGCTCGGCAAGATCGATCGCCCGATCTTGCTCAAGCGCGGGCTCTCGAGCACCATCGACGAGTGGCTCGGCGCCGCAGAGTACATCCTCGCCATCGGCAATCAGCAGGTGATGCTCTGCGAGCGCGGCATACGAACCTTCGAGACGAGTACACGCAACACGCTCGATCTGTGCGCGATACCCGTGCTCCGCGAGCTGACTCATCTCCCCGTCATCGTCGATCCAAGTCATGGCACCGGTCATCGTGCCTACGTCGCGCCGATGGCGAAAGCCGCACGAGCCGCAGGCGCGCACGGTCTGCTGATCGAGGTGCATCCGGATCCTGACCAGGCACTCTCAGATGCTGAACAGAGCCTGTCCTTCTCGGAATTCCTATCGCTCATGCACAGCCTGCAGACCGTCCCCCTCTCCTAGCGCTGATGGGGCCGCTCCACCCATAAGAAGCTCGTGAAGTTTTCGTCGAGGTCCTGGAGGTTGTCCTCGACCACGCGCAGGCCGTTGAGATCGGCAAGGGTCCTGCTCCCCATGGTGCCGATCGACGAGGGAAGCTCACCTGTCCCGAGCAGCTCTGCCACCTTCGCCTGGTCGATGAGGTCGCCCTCCCCGCTCGTCTGCTTGAGGTTCGCGTACTTCTTCTCGAGGTTGGTGCGGCACTGGCGCAACACCTGAGGATGGGCCATGACGGTGTCGACCTGCGAGAAGTCGGCGCCCGCCGCGATCATCAACGCGTGCGAGATCTTGATCGCAAACTCCTCGACGATCGCGAAGCGATAGCGGGCCATTGCCGTCACGGACTCACCGACCATGCCGCCGACGGAGTTGTGAATCGCGAAAACGCCGCGATCGATCTCACCCTCATGGAGCGCGCGCAGGACGCGCTCGGTGGTGTGCAGATACACGATCTCGCACGAAACTTCGGGCGTGCGACTCATGTAATACCGGGCCGCGTCTTCGTTGAAGCTGCCGCGCCCGCCCTGGATGCCGACCACCATGCGGTCGGTGACCACACGATTGGGGAGCAGCAGGTCGAAGACCGAGTCCTGGGCTTCCGAGAGGCGCAGGCGCATCGCCTTCGTGTGCGGGTTGAGCGTTTGCAGATCGACGAAGAGCTGCCAGGTGTCGTTGCTCACCTGCGAGGTCACATCGTGCAGCCGCCTGGTGCCCAGCGTGTCGATCGGCGTCGCCGCGAACCCGAACCGTTCCAGGGTGCGACCGACGAAATGGGTGACACCCTGACTCTCGGCAGCGAGTCGATCGTGCTCATCGGCTGACATGGCCACGACCGCGAGCCCCTTGGATTCGAAGTAGCGCGCCCATGCCTGCAGCGCGTCCGGCGATAGCCGGTAGCCGTCGATCACGATCGTCTGACCGGTCATCCCGCTCGCCGCGACACTGTCGGGCCCGAAGAGCGGGTGGGTGAGCAGCGCCTGATACGCGGGGGGAAGATGACGGCGGAACACCTCGCGCGCGTGCACCTTCACCGAGAGCACGTCGATGAGGGTTCGCGTCCCGCCGAGATCGTGAAAGTACGGAAGGTGCTGCTTGATCGTTGCCTCGAATTCGGAGATGGGGACACAGTAGAAGACCGCGTCGGATGCGAGCGTGTCGCGCAGAGAAGCGGTGGCCAGCCCGAGCAGTTCGGCGTGCGCTCGCTGCAGCGGGTCGGAGTCGTATGCCCGGAGCGTGAAGTCGTCCTGCAGCGTCGACGCCCAGAGGCGCCCAAACCGGCCGAGGCCAACCACTCCCACTGTTGCCGGCAGGGCGCTGGTGATCACCAGGGCTAGTGTACGGGGCGCCCGGACCATGGATTCGCAGGTGACGGCGGCGCTGCGCCGAAGACGGCGACGCCGGTATGGTCTCCGTTGCATGGCGATTCCAGCCGAGCCGGTCACCAGCGACCGAAGCCCTCGCGACGCTGCGGTGCAGCAGGTGCCGCGCGCGCTTCGCGAGGAGGTGCGTGTGGTGGGTGACGCGCTCGGCGAGGTCATCGCCGAGCACGGAGGCGCCGCGCTGCTCGCCGACGTGGAGGCGTTGCGGCGAACAGTGATCCGAGCCCGGGCTCAGGACGAACGCCGTGGTGGCTACGCGGACGCCGCGGACACGCTCGTATCGTCATGGTCGCTCGATCGCGCCGAGCAGGTCGCGCGCGCCTTCACATGTTATTTCCACCTCGTCAACCTCGCGGAGGAGCGCTACCGAGCCGGCGCGCTCCGCGATTCCGGCGCGGCGGGGCCTGCGGAAGCACTCACGAACGCGCTGGCGACGGTGCGCGCGGAGCTGGGGAGTGAAGGACTCGACGCACTTCTCGCGAACCTGAGGGTGCATCCGGTGTTCACCGCGCATCCCACCGAGGCGCGGCGACGCGCCGTGACCTCGGCGCTGCGGCGAATCGGCGACCAGCTCGAGCGTCTCAGCGAGCTGCGGTCATCAGATGAGCTGCCGCCGGAGACCAGGCGCCGGCTGCTCGAGGAGGTCGACGGGCTCTGGCGGACCGCCCAGCTGCGGAGCCAGGAGCTGCAGCCGCTCGATGAGGTCCGCGCTCTCATGGGGGTCTTCGATGAGACGCTGTTCCGTCTGGTTCCCGCGGTCTACCGGGAGCTCAGCGCGGCGCTCGACGCCGAGGATACGGGCGCACGCCTCCCACCCGCACCGGCGTTTCTGCGGTTCGGCAGCTGGGTCGGCGGTGATCGAGACGGGAACCCGCACATCACCGCTCAGGTCACCCGCGAGACCCTGCTCATCCAGTCCGAGCACATTCTTCGCGGTCTGGAAGCTGCGTGCACCCGCATCGGCACTGGGTTGACCGCCGACGACGCGACCACGCCGCCCGACGCACGCTTTCTCAGCCGCCTTCGCGTCGCGCGAGAGATCGCCGGCGGACGCGCAGCGGCGATTGGCAGGCGGTCTCCAGGGGAGCCCTACCGCGAGTTCCTCCTGCTCGTTGCCGAGCGAATCGGAGCAACCCGCCGCGCGGACCTCTCCCTGGCCTACGCGGGCCCGGATGAGCTGGTCGACGACCTTCTCGGGGTACAGGATGCGCTCGCCACGGCGGGGGCTCCCCGCCAGGCGTATGGAGAGCTGCACGAGCTCATCTGGCAGGCGCAGACGTTCGGCTTTCACCTCGCGGATCTCGAGATCCGTCAGCACAGCAGCGTGCATCGCAACGCGCTCGCAGAGATCGCCGCAGGAGGCGCGCGCTCACCCGAGACCGAGGAGGTGGTTGCCACCCTGCGCACCGTCGCGCTCCTGCAGCAACGGCTCGGCACGCGCGTCTGCCATCGCTACGTGGTGAGCTTCACCCGGAGCGCCGACGACATCGCGGCGGTCTATGCGCTCGCGGATCGGGCGTGCGCGCCCGGTGCCGCCCCGGAGCTCGACGTCATTCCGCTCTTCGAGACCATTGCGGACCTGCGCAACTCGCGCGAGACGCTCGACACGATGCTGACCCTCGAGCCCGTGCGCCGGCGGATGGCGGCGTCCGGACGTGGTCTCGAGGTCATGCTCGGCTACTCCGATTCGGCGAAGGAGAGCGGGCCGGTCACCGCGACGCTCGCGTTGTACGCCGCTCAGGCCGACCTCGCCGCGTGGGCGGCAGAACAATCGGTACAGCTCACGCTGTTCCACGGGCGCGGCGGTGCCCTGGGGCGGGGCGGTGGGCCGGCGAATCGCGCCGTGATGGCGCAGGCGCCCGGTTCGGTGTCGGGGCGTTTCAAAGTCACCGAGCAGGGCGAGGTCATCTTCGCCCGGTACGGCAACCGAACCCTGGCTCAACGTCATCTCGAGCAGGTGACCTCCGCCGTGCTCCTTACCTCGACACCGGCGGCGCGCCGGCATACCGAGCGGGCAGCCGATCGTTTCGCGGCGCTCGCGCGAACGCTCGATGACGCCGCGCGCACCGCATACAGCGACCTGATCGGGAGCGACGGGTTTGCCGAGTATTTCGCCGAGGTAACACCGGTCCGCGAACTGGCTCGGCTCAATCTTGGATCCCGACCGGCAAGCCGCGGCGGCGACAGGAGCCTGGCATCGCTCCGCGCGATTCCGTGGGTGTTCGCGTGGTCGCAGATCCGGCTCAACCTTCCCGGCTGGTACGGGATCGGCAGCGGCCTCGCGGGAGCGAGTCTGGACGAGTTGCGCGTCGCCTATGAGCAATGGCCGTTGCTCAACGTCCTCATCGATAACGCGGAGATGAGCCTCGCCAAGACCGATCGGTTCATGGCCGCCGAGTATCTGCGCCTCGGCAGGCAACCGCGCATCGCCGAGTTGATCCTCACGGAATATGACCGCACCATCGAGCGGATCCTTGCCGTCACGGGTCAATCTCGTCTGCTCGAGAAGCGCCGGGTGCTCTCATGGGCAGTCGAGCTGCGCAATCCGTACATCGATGCACTCTGTCATCTGCAGCTCCGCGCGCTGCGAGCTTTGCGCAGCGGGGACGCGTCGGATGCCGATCGCCGGCGGCTCGAGCAGCTCCTGCTCTTGACGGTGAACGGGATCGCCGCGGGACTGCAGAACACCGGCTAGCACCGCGCGTGGGTGCAATCAATCCTTGCACCACCGGCGACGAGGCTCTGCGGCTACCGAGCATCGCGACGCGGGACGACGTACACGGATAATCGGCTCATGGTTCACGTCGGACGCGGGGCGCTCTGGTGAAGATCGGAGTGGTCGGGATCGGGAAGATGGGCCGGCCGATCGCGGATCGTCTGATCACCGCTGGCCACGACGTGGCCATCTGCAACCGCTCTGACAATGTCGGGGTACGGTCACTGCGGGAGCGGGGGGCGACCGTCCACTCGCTGCCGGAAGATCTGGCCGCCGGCTCGGAAGTGGTCCTCACCGCGCTGCCGACCGAGGATGCCGTTCGACAGGTCTTCGCTGCGATGTCGGCGGTGGCCCGCGCGGGTCAGATCTATGTCGACCATTCGACCGTGAGCCCGGCACTCAACCGGCACTGCGCGGCACTCGTCGCAAGCCGGGGTGCTTCCTACCTCGATGCGCCGGTGTCGGGCGGCCCGGCGGGAGCCGAGGCCGGCACCCTCACGGTGATGGTGGGAGGTGACGACGCGACGTTCCAGCGCGCGCTCCCGGTCCTCGAGGCGTTCGGCTCCAAGATCCGGCTCTGCGGACCGATCGGTGCGGGTCAGGCGATCAAGCTCGTCAACCAGTACCTGGTTGCCGTGCACACCATGGCCGCATCCGAGGCGGCTGCGTTCGCCGTCCGGCTCGGGGCGGATCTCGACACCGTCGAGGACGTGGTCGGAACGTCCTTCGGCAGTTCCGCGATGCTGCTTCGCAACCTCCCGCGCGTCACCGCTCGGGACTTCAGCCCGGCCACACCGATAGGACTGATCGCGAAGGACCTGTCGATCATCCACGCCGAGGCGATCCAGGCCGGCGTGCCCCTCCTCATCGGCGGGCTCGTGGAGCAGTACTACCTCGAGGCGAAGGCACGCGGATGGACCGGCGAGGACATGTCCGCGCTGGTGAAGTTCTGGGATCGCCAGTCGGGTGCGCCTGACCAGCCAGCGGGCAGCGGCTGAGCGTGCCCCGGTTCGCAGCGAACCTGAGCATGCTCTGGCAGGACCTGGACCCGTATGACCGCTTCGCGGCCGCCTCCGCGGCCGGATTCACCCACGTCGAGATGCTGTTCCCGCACGAGCTGGATGCGGATCGTCTCGCATCCATTCTCGGCGACCTCAAGCTCTCGATGGTGGTGTTCGATCCGGCCGCAGGTGACTGGACCGCCGGCGAGCGCGGGCTGCTGGCTCTCCCGGGTCGCGAGGCCGAGTTCGTTGCGACGCTGCGCGAGGCGATCAAGCTGGCGACGCGCATCGGCACTTCAAGGCTCAATGCGCTGGTGGGCATTCCGCCTGCAGGGGTGAGCAGCGACCGGGCTCACCACACGGCGATCGCGAATCTGAATTCTGCGGCTCCGCTCGTGCGTGAAGCGGGAATCACCCTGCTGGTCGAGGCCATCAACAATGTCGACATCCCCGGATACTGGGCAAGCAGGGTCGCAACCGCGGCGGATCTGGTGCGGACGGTGGATGACTCCAACGTAAGGCTGCAACTCGACCAGTACCACGCGGCGATGGCAGGCGAGGATGCGCTGGACTGTCTGCGGACATATCTCCCGCTGGTGGCACATGTCCAGATCGCCGATGTCCCAGGACGGCACGAACCCGGAACCGGTTCCCAGCCGATCGGTGACTTCCTGCACGAGCTGGATCGCCTCGGATACGACGGCTTTGTCGGGCTCGAATACCGCCCACTCGTCGACACGGCGTCCAGCCTGGAATGGATGCCGACGATGGGTCTGCGTCGAGACTAGAAAGCGTCCGCGCGGCTGGGGGCGGCGCGCATGTCTTCGATCGCCCGCCTTGCCGCCCTGCGCAACCGTGCCCGGGTGTGGGCCATCGGATCCACGACGGGACCGAAGTCGGCGAGCGACAGCGCCACAGTGAACAGGTCTGGCAGTGGATCGAGCACCGACCCGGCGATGGCGATGCAGGGAACGCCACAGCTCGCTGCCCGCGCGCCGACCTCCGCAGGCGCTTTCCCAGTCGCTGTCTGGCGGTCCAGGCGCCCCTCACCGGTGATCACAACCGTCGCGGTCCGCAACGCCGTGTCGAGCCCGACCAGGTCGCACACCAGCCGAGCGCCGGGCACCAGTTGAGCGCCGGCGATGGCGAGCCCGAATCCGCACCCGCCGGCGGCACCGGCCCCCGGAATCGACGCGAGATCCCCGTACCCCTGGCGTGACACCACCGCCGCGAAACGCGCGAGTGCCCGCTCGAGGCGGCGCACCTCACCGGCTGACGCCCCTTTCTGGGGCGCAAACATCTGGGCCGCGCCCTCCGGTCCGAGCAACGGACCCAGAATGTCGCACGCAACCTGGATCGAGCACCCCGCCAGGGCCGGCAGAGCGGTGGTCAAGTCGATGCCGTCGAGCTCCTCGAGTCCCGCTCCGCCCGGACTGATTTCCCGCCCGTCATCCCTGGTCAGGCGCGCGCCGAGCGCCTGAAGCAGGCCCGCGCCTCCGTCTGTGCTCGCACTCCCGCCGACTCCGACGACAAGCGTTCGGGCGCCCGCGTTCAGAGCGATGCGGATGAGCTCGCCGGTGCCGCGCGAGGTCGCGTGGAGCGCGTCGAGCGCGCCGCTTCCGAGACGCCGAAGCCCTGACGCCTCCGCAAGCTCGACCACGGCCTCGTCCCGTCCGAACCACCCGAGCCGAGCCACGACAGGCGCGCCGGTCGGGCCGGTGACGCGATGACGGGTCACGCGCGCCGCCGATCGGCGCGCGCGGAGCAGCACGTCGAGGGTACCGTCGCCGCCGTCAGCCACCGGCATCTCGATCGCATCCGCGGCCGCGTCGCGTACCCCGCGAGCCAGCGCCGCGGCGGCAGCGTGGGCGGTGACCGTGCCTTTGAACGCGTTTGGTGCGCAGACAGCGACCAATCTCCCGACGAGCCGAGGGTCACGGGGAACTGGCGCAGGTCGCGGCATGCGTGTCCATGGTGAGGAATCGCCGGCGCCATGCGGCGATCACAATGTTGCGGTGACCAGCCGGGCCGCGACACTGGGACTCGGCGCGGCCTTCGTGGCGGCATCAACTCTTGCCCCCCTGGTGCTGAAGACCACACCATCCGACCTCGACCTGTTCTTCTGGCCGTCAGCCGAGACAGCGGTATCCGGTCATCCCCTGCTCATCTATTCCGCGCAGTTCACCGGCGGCGTCTTCAATGACAACGGCCCGTTCGGGCTGATTCCCGTGATCCCTGCGGCTGCGCTGGCCAACGCGTTGGGATGGGCCGGCAGTCTCGCCGGCCGTGCGGCGCTCACCGGCGCGATCGTGTCGCTGTTCGTGCTCCTGCTGGCGTACCAGGCCGTTCAGTTAATCGGAGCAGCGCGTGATGCTGTGCGCCGGCCGCTCGGGGTCGCAGCCGCGATACTGCTCGCCCCCGCGCTGTGGATCGGCATCCTCGACTACGGTCACGTCGAGCAGCCCGTCGAGATGTGCCTGCTCCTGCTGGCCATCTCGTGGTCACTGCGCAATCGCCATGCGTTGACGGGTATCGCGCTCGGTGCGGCGATCCTGACGCGCACGATCGCTGGATTCTCCGCGATTCCGCTCATTCTGGCCCCGCTCGCGTCGCGCCGGATTCGCCCGATGGCAGTCACAGCGGCTGCCGCCGTCATCACCATCTGCATCGGCCTCGCACCGTTCATCCTCGCCGACGGGTCGACGGTACTCCGAGCGCTGGTCACGAATCGCGGCGGCCTCGCCATCGGCAGCGGGTCCGTCTGGATCCTCGCACGACACGCATCGTGGGCGGGGCTCGTGAAGGAATTCGATGTCTACATCGGGGCTGCGGTCGCGACTGCGCTGGTTGCAATCACGCTGCGGCGCAAGCCCGCGCTCGCGACCACGCACGCGGGGCTGACAGGTCTCCTCACGGTTGCGTCGTGCTGCCTTCCGCTCTTCGCCAAGAGCGTCTTTCCGTACTACCTCGCGGAGCCGTACGCGTTCTCCGCAATCTGGTGGCTCGCGCGCCCCGGGACTGCGTTCAACTGGCGTGCGTTGATCCCGCTGTCGCTCACCGTCGACGTGTTCGTCGTCAAGGCGGCATTGCTCTCACCGCCCGGCATGTGGGGCGCCCTCGCAGGTGTGGTGTCCTCGGCGGTGCTGGCGGCTGCGGCGGCGCTGGTGACATTCGATCTGCTTCGTGCTGATGTCGATGTGGCCGCATCGCCCGCGTTCTGGCTCGGCACCCGCCGCCATCCGGTCCCTGCCGCCCAGGAGGCACCCTGAATGGGGATGGAGCAGGGTCGTTTCCTCCTGCTGGGCTCCGGGGAGTTCGAGCCATGGGCAGCCGATGCCGAGCGCTTCGCGCTCTCGGGCGCCGCGGGCGATGGCTCCGTCGCCATCCTGGCGACCGCCAGCGGGCGCGAGGGCGAGTCCGTCTTCGAGCGATGGGTCGCCATGGGTCTGCGTCATTACGAGTCGCTCGGCATCACCGCGCACCCTGTCCGTGTTCGCGCCCGTATCGACGCGCTCGACGCGAACACGGCAAAGCTACTGGATGACGTGAGCATGGTTTTCTTCAGCGGAGGAAGCCCGAAATATCTCGCGCAGACGCTGAGCGGAACTCCGGTGTGGCACGGCGTGCAGCGCCTGCTCGACCGAGGTGGCGTCTTTGGCGGTTGCAGCGCCGGAGCCATGATCGCGGGCGCGACCGGCATGCCCTTTCCCTTTGCGAACGGGCTTGGGCTGCTCCCCACGACGGCCCTCGGCGTTCATTGGGACGCGCTGTCCGGTTGGTGGATCCGCTGGTTGCGCGATCTCGCGCCCCGACGCCTGCCTCCAAACATGAGTTTTCTCGGAGTCGCAGAGCACACCGCGATCGCGACCGACGGTGACGCCTGGCGGGTTTTCGGCACCGGGATCGTGGACGTGCGCCGGGGCTCGGACCGGCAGGCTTTCGGTCATGGTCAGCGGATCCCGCTCTAACGAGCCGGTCGGTCCCGACGCCACCCGCCCTCCCCATGCGCAATCATTGAGCTCGAAGTGATCTCGAAACCTGGCTGCACGCCGCCCGTGGCCCCTGGTGGTCAAGTTCACAACGTTCCATGAGGGCCGCAAACACGGCAACCTGGGTAACGGCGTCATTCCTCCTCGTGTTGACCGCGTGCTCGCCGTCGGCCGCCCTGGTTGCCACGCCGAAGGCGAGTCCGGGAATCAAGACGTCCCCGTCTGAAACACCATCCGCAACCGCACCGTCGCCTCCTCACGCCTCGCCGAGCCGGCTGCCCGGTGCGTCGTTCGCCCTGGCCGCCTTACCTCCGGGCGTGCCGTTCACGGGCAAGCTGCTGATCGCCGACCGCGGCAATGGGCGGATCATCGAGATCAACGCCAACGGAGTGGTCGACTGGGTGTTTCCACGTCCCGGACAGAAGCTCCCGGTTCGGTTCGGAGCACCCGATGACGCTTTCTACACCGCGGACGGCAAAACCATCATCGCCAACGCGGAGGGCCGTCAGACAGTCACCGCGATCGACAGAGCAACTGGAACGATTCTCTGGCAGGTTGGCAAATACGACGTCCGCAGCAGCGCTGTCGGGTATTTCAACGAACCGGATGACGCCGTGCCACAACCAGACGGAACCATCTGGGTCGCCGACATCAGGAACTGCCGCCTGGTGCATCTCAGCGCGGCGGGAGCGTGGTTGGGCACGCTCGGGAATCGCGCGTGCCGGCACAATCCGCCGAAGAGTTTCGCGGAGCCCAACGGCGCCTTTCCCACGCCGACGGGGTCGCTCATCGTCACCGAGATCGGCGGGAGCTGGGTGACCTCCCTGGTACCGGGCGGCGCCGTGGCATGGTCGGTGCGCGCGCCAGTCCGCTATCCGTCCGACGGGATGGAGATGCCCGGTGGATCGGTGCTCCTCACCGACTACTCCCTGCCGGGGGCCGTCGTGCGCCTCAGCAGCACGGGCAAGACCCTGTGGTACTACCGGCCGTCCGGTCGCGCTGAGCTCAACCACACTTCGATCGCCATACCACTCGCCAGCAACCGGGTGGCGATCTGTGACGACTTTGACAGCCGGATCATGGTTGTCGATCCCGCTACCAACCAGGTGATCTGGACGTTCACGGGAAGTGGTCCGTCTCGACTCTTCTATCCCGACGGCATCGACTACGAGCCGCCGCAGTGAGCTGGCGCCGCGATCTCGCGGCGCACGGGACAGGCTGTTGACCCGGCGACCGACCGATGATGCATGCCCAGGCCGTCGATGGCCCGCCGCGATCACCGCGCTCGCGGTAGC
>JBAPOS010000115.1:0-18775 GCA_049279755.1 Candidatus Dormiibacterota bacterium
GGCCACGACAACATCCCGTTCGAGAACCCGCCGGCGGCCGCGGTGGTCGCCCTGCCCTTCACGCTGCTCGGCTCGGGTCACGCCGAGCAGATCTACGACCCGGTGTCGGAGCGCCGGACGCTGGTGAGGGCAGGCGCGCCGGCCGGCCACGACAACATCCCGTTCGAGAACCCGCCGGCGGCCGCGGTGGTCGCCCTGCCCTTCACGCTGCTCGGAGCCGGGTCGGCCTGGCGCGCCTGGTCGCTGCTCCAGCTCGTGCTGATGGGGATCTCGCTCCTGCTGGTCACCCGCGCGGCACCCTGGCCGGCTGCATTGCCGAGGTTGCCGCGGGTGGCAATCGTGCTGGTCGCTCTCGCCGGCTTCGGGACCGGCCTGCTCTTCGTGGAGGGCCAGTGGGACGGCGTTTCGGTCCTCGGCCTCGCCTCCGCATACGCCCTCTGGCGGCGAGATCGGCCATTGGCAGCAGGCTTCGCGCTCGGCTTCACGGCGGCAATCGCCAAGCCCCAGCTGGTGATCGGCATCGCGGCTTTCATGATCGGTCGGCGCGACTGGCGCGCCGTCGGCGGAGCCCTGGCCGGCGCGGCGGTGACAATGGCGATCGGGCTCGTCGGCGCAGGGCCTCGAGCGTTTGGCTCCTTCGTGGCCGCGGTCGCCACGCCGAGCAACTCTCCGACGGCGCAGATGCAGGGGGTCAGCGGGCTGTTCGGCTCGCTGCTCGGTCACGCGCCCGGGGTCTTCCTCCTCGCCGTCGGGGGCGGTATTGCCGCGGCTGCCGTTGCCGCATGGCTCGGAACGGTCGCTCATCGCCGTCCCGATCTCCTCGAGCCGTCGCTCTGCGCCGCCGTGGCGCTGTCGCTGTTCGCTTCTCCTCATCTGCTCGGACACGACCTGACCCTGCTGGCGCCGGTCCTGGTCGCGGGCCTGGCCTGGCTGGCCGGCCGACCAGGCGAGCGGCTCTGGCCGGGCACGGCCACCCTCGCGGTGCTCGCGACCTGGGTGCTGCTGTCAGTAGCGACCCTTGGCGACCTCTCCCATAACACCGTCGGGTTCCCGGGGAGAGCGACCCCGTGGGCGCTGCTGCTCACCGCCGCCACCTGGTGCGGGCTGGTCGCCCACGCCGCCCGTCCTCAGCTCGCCGGACGCCGTCAGCTGCCCCGCTCGGCCGTGGCGTAGGAATCGGAGTTGATCGACGCTGTCATGGGTACGTTCACCTTGATGAAAGCTCTTGGGAGCACGATAAGAACGGCACCATGAACAGAGACGGCGTCCACCTCGCCCGTATTGCCGGGATCAGGATCTCGGCGGACTGGAGCGTCCTGGTGATCGGGGCGCTCCTGGCGTGGGGCGTGGCAGGAGGAGCGGTGCCGCTCCAGGTCCCCGGGACCCCGGTCTGGCTCGCCTGGATCGTCGGCGTCATCGCCGCCACGCTGCTGATCGTCTCGCTCGTCGCTCATGAGCTGGGGCATGCGCTGCTCGCGCGCCGGCGCGGCGTCACCGTCGAGGGGATCAAGCTCTGGCTTTTCGGGGGTGCTGCCCAGATGAGCGGTGACCTCATGACCGGCAGGACCGAGATGCTCGTAGCGGCGATCGGGCCGGCGATCACCTTCGTGCTCGCCGGAGCATTCTTCGGGTCCTCGTGGCTGCTGGTGCAGATCGGCGCGCCCCCGCTGGTGATCGTGGTCACCGAGTGGCTTGCGGCGGTCAACCTGGCCCTGCTCCTGTTCAATCTCATCCCGGCGTTCCCGCTCGACGGCGGCCGGATCCTGCGCGGATTCCTCTGGACCCGGACGAAGAACCGGATGACCGCTACCGTGGCGGCGGCCCGGGCCGGCCGCTTCTTCGCCATGGCCGTCATCGGGCTTGGGGTCCTCGACCTGTTCTTCGTCAGTCCCGTCGGCGGGCTCTGGCTGGTGCTCATCGGATGGTTCCTGGCCAGCGCCGCGCGGGGCGAGGCGACCGGCGAGCAGGCGCGTCACGCACTCGAGGGCGTCCTTGTCGGCGATGTCATGTCGAAGAACCCGGTGATCGTCCCGTCCTGGATAACCGTGGAGCTGCTTGTCGAGCAGTACGTCATGGGACACGACTTCACCTCGTTTCCCACCCACAGCATCGACGGGCGCATCGACGGCCTGGTGACGATGCGGGGTATCAAGCTGGTGCCGCCGCAGCAGCGCAGCAACCGTCGCGCCATCGATATCGCCATCCCCGCAGACCGCGTGCCCATCGCCCGTCAGGACGAGCCGGTCACCGACCTGCTCAAGCGAATCGGGACGGCCTCGGACGGCCGGGCGATGGTCTACGACGGCGGGACGCTGGTCGGGATCGTGTCGCCCAGCGACATCGCCCGCCTGTTCCAGAGCGGCCCGGGCAGGGTCTCCGCGACGGCCGCCGCCTAACTCGCCTCGTCGGCGACGCTCAGGATCAGCTTGCCGAAATTCTCCCCGCGGAAGAGGGTCAGCAAGGTCTCCGGGAAGCGCTCCATCCCCTGGACCACGTGCTCGGCGGACTTCAGGCGTCCCTCCGCGATCCAGCCGGCCAGCTCCATGCCGGCCTCGGGGTAGCGCCTGGCATAGTCGAAGACCAGGAACCCTTCCATGCGTGCGCGATCGACGAGCAGCGCCATGTAGTTCGCCGGCCCCTGTGCCGGTCCATCGGTGTTGTATTGCGAGATCGAGCCGCAGATCACGATGCGGGCGTGGCGCGCCAGCCTGGTGAGGACCGTGTCAAGGATCTCGCCGCCGACGTTGTCGAAGTAGACGTCGACACGGTCAGGGCAGAGCTCGCGGAGCGCCGCGCGGACATCCTCGTTCTTGTAGTCGATGGCGGCGTCGAAGCCCAGCTCGTCGACGATGAACCGGCACTTCTCGGCCCCACCGGCGATGCCGACAACGCGACAGCCCTTGATCTTTGCGATCTGGCCGACGACCTGGCCCACCGCACCTGCGGCGGCGGAAACCACCACGGTCTCGCCGGCGACCGGCCTGCCGATTTCGAGCAGCCCGAAGTACGCGGTCATCCCCGGCATGCCCAGCACGCTGAGGTACTTGGTCAGCGGCGCCGCTGAGACCTCCACGGCGATGACGCCCCGGCCGTCGCTGAGTGCGTAGTCCTGCACGCCGAAGATTCCGCTGACGTGATCGCCCTCTTTGAAGTCGCCATGTCGCGACGCGACCACCCGGCCCACGCCGCCCGCCCGCATCACCTCGCCGATCCCGACAGGTGGCACGTACGACCGCCGATCGTTCATCCAGCCGCGCATCGCCGGGTCGAGCGAGATGTGCAGGACTCGCACCAGGAACTGACCGTCGGCAGGCTCGGGAACCGGGTCCGTCTGGAAGGCCCAGTCGGCCGCAACCGGAAGTCCCCTGGGGCGGGCGGCCAGACGCCACTGGCGGTTGACGGCGGAAGCGGCTGGATCGGATGTGGAACTCACCGCATCAGACTACGCGTGAGGGGCTGGTAGGCTCCGGCGAATGCTGAGCGCTGGGCTGATCCTCTTCCTGGCCGCGCTCCAGGGAGTCACCGAGCTCTTTCCCGTGTCCTCGCTCGGCCATGCGGTGGTGGTCCCGCCACTCGTCGGGCTCAACTTTCGGGAGACGAGTCCCGCCTTCGTCCCCGTGCTCGCGATCCTCCATCTCGGGACCGCCGCGGCGCTGCTCTTCCTCTACCGGCGCGACTGGGCGCGGATCATCGTCGGGTTCTTCCGGGCGGCGGTGCGGGGTCGGGTCAGCGATCCTGACGAGCGCCTGGCGATCATGCTGATCGTCGGCACCGTCCCCACCGGGATCATCGGCTTCCTCCTCCAGGACCCGTTGAAGTCGCTGTTCGGCGATCCCCGAGCTGCCTCGGTGTTCCTGATCGTCAACGGGGGAATCCTCTTCGCGGCGGAGATGTTCCGGCGTCGCGACGAGCGTCGCCGAGCCCAGGGCAGCGCGCAGGTGCTGGCTCACGAGGAGGACGATCCCGCGTACGAGCGCGTCGAGGGTCTGAGCCTGCGCACCACCATGATCGTCGGCGTCTTCCAGGCGGGCGCGCTCCTGCCGGGGATCTCACGTTCGGGCATCACCATGGCTGCGGGGCTGGTGGCCGGACTCCGCCACGAGGAGGCAGCCCGGTTTTCGTTCCTGCTCGCGACCCCGATCATCCTCGCTGCGGGATTGCTCGAGGTGCCCACGCTCGGGTCTGACGCGCCGACGCTGCTGGTGGCCATCGCCGCCGCGGTGGTTGCCGGGCTCGTCGCCTACGCGAGCGCCCGCTTCCTCCTCCGTTACCTCCGCCTCGGACGTCTCGACCCCTTCGCGTATTACTGTGCCGCTCTCGGGGCCGCGGGCCTCGTCTTCATCCACTGAGGACGTGACTGATTTGCTGAACCACGGGTCGTGTGTGCCATGGACCCACGACCGCACTCACCGGGGGATCTGTCATGCGGGGTAGCCGCCCACTAGCGCTTGCGCTGCTCGTTCTTGCCGTGATCTTCGCCCTCGCGGCGGTCTTCTACTTCACCACCAAGACGAGCTTCCTGGCCTCCGGACCACCGGCGATTCACGTGAAGCACGCGATCGTATTCACGGTGCTCACGCTGCTCGCGGTGGTCGCAGCGAACTTCGCGCGCCCAAAGTCCATCCAGGCCTGAGCGAGGCAGCGCATTGACGCCCGACCGCGCGGCGGAGATCTATCGCCAGGAATTCGCCGACACCCGTCGGGAGCGGTTGTTTCTGTCATCGGTGTCATTTTTCACGACGTTCGCCGCCACTCGGGCGATCACCCACGCGATCCGTGCCGGCGTGGGACCGTTCCACAACCTCACGGTGGGCGGCCGTCACTTTCATCACCTCGTCCTCGGCATCGCCGGTCTTCTCGGCACGGGCTACCTCTGGCTGATCGAGGTCGACACCCGGACGGCAACGGGGACCGACGACGCGCTGGCGAAATTCACGTCGATCCTGTACGGCGGCTCCTCCGCGCTCACGCTCGACGAGTTCGCGCTGTGGCTCGACCTCGAGGACGTGTACTGGACCAGACAGGGACGCGCAAGTGTCGACGCCGTGGTGCTGTTTGGCGGCCTGCTGTCGATCGGGCTCTGGGGAGGTCCGTTCTTTCGGCGAGTCCTCCACGAGCTGGCACACATCTGATCGCCGAGACGGCACGGCGTCAGCGCACGCTCACCACGAGTCGACGTAGCGACGTCGCGGCGGGTGCGGCTGCGGGTCCTCCGGATGGAGGAGGACCGCGGCCACCAGGGCTCGCGTTGCAGCGGGATCGACCACGTCGTCGACCTCGAAGTACGTTGCGGTGCTGAGCGCGGTGCCTCGTTCATACGCCTCGGCGACCATGGCGTCGAATCGCATCTGGCGCACTTCGGCGTCCTCGATCGCGTCGAGCTCCTTGCGGTAGGCGAGTTTCACTGCTCCCTCGAGGCCCATCCCGCCGAACTCGCCGGTGGGCCATGCGACGGTCATCAGCGGCGCCCGGAAACTCCCACCTGCCATCGCCTGCGCGCCCAGCCCGTATCCCTTGCGCAGCACCACGGTCATGAACGGAACCGTGAGCGCAGCACCGGCGAGGAACAGGCGGCTCGCGTGGCGCACGAGTGCCGTCGTCTCCGCATCGGGACCGACCATGATCCCAGGGGTGTCGCACAGGAACAGCACCGGCAACCTGAATGCTTCGCACAACTGGAGGAAGCGCGCCGCCTTGTCGGCGCAATCGCTGGTGATCGCACCCGCGAGGTGCATCGGGTTGTTGGCGACGATGCCGACGGCGTGTCCGTCGATGCGTGCGAGGGTGGTCACCATGCCGCGTCCGAAACCTGCTCGCAGCTCGAGCGATGAACCCATGTCGGCGAGGACCGCGATCGCCCGGTGCACGTCGTATGCGCGCCGCCGGTTCTCGGGGACGACATCGCGCAAGGCTGTTTGATCAGGCCTTTCCCAGCCGGCGGTCGAACCCTGAAAGAACGAGAGCGCATGCCGGGCAAGGCGAACGGCATCCGCCTCGTCGGTGGCGGCGATGTCGATGACGCCGTTGCGCATCTGCACGTCGAACGGACCCACCTGGTCGGCGTCGACAACGCCGAGCCCGCCGCCCTCGATCATCGCCGGGCCGCCCATGCCGATGCTCGCGTCGGGCGTCGCGATGATCAGGTCGGAGCATCCGAGGAGTGCCGCGTTGCCGGCGAAGCATCGACCCGAGGCGATCCCGATCCGCGGAACCACGCCGGAGAGCCGTGCCCAGAGCGCAAACGCCATGACATCGAGACCCGCCACCATCGCGTGGTCGGTGTCACCCGGTCTGCCGCCGCCGCCCTCGGCGAAGAGCACGACCGGCAGGCGGCGGCGTTCGATCACCTCGAAGAGTCGATCCTTCTTGCGATGCCCCATCACGCCCTGCGTGCCGGCGAGCACCGTGTAGTCGTACGAGAGCACGGCGCAGTGCGCGCGATCCTCGCCGACCAACGCGGTGTTCACGCGCGCGGTCCCTGCGATGAGTCCGTCCGCCGGCGTTCGATGCACCAGGTCGTCGACGCTGCGCCGTCCACGCTGCGCCGCGATCGCCAGGCCTCCGTACTCGACGAAGCTGCCGTCGTCGCAGAGATCGGTGAGATTCTCGCGCGCGGTTCGGCGTCCCGCTGCGTGGCGCGCCTGGACGGTGTCCGTGCGACTCTCGTCCTGAATCAGGCCCCTGCGCCGGAGCGCTTCAGCCAGATCGGGACGGATCGAGTCATGCTCCTGCTCGGGCACCCGATGAGCTTAGGGGCGACGGTGAGCTGTGGGCGTTGTCACCCGCGCAGCGCACTACACGTCAGCTCGCTCGCCACGCCCTGGCCAAACCTCAACGGCCCCCTCGTCTCGAGGGTCGCTCCTCGCTCGGGAGAAATGTGAAGAGCCGCACGTCCGGTTCGAACGAGCGAGGTGGAGTGGTCAGCCGATTGGCGCCCACACCAACGGTCGTATCCGGGATCGCGACGAACTCGACCTCGGCGAAGCCTGCCTCCCTGAACCAGGCACGGATGGTTGTCGTCAGATCCGGCGCGAACGTTCCGCGGGTCCAGATCACGGTCGCTTCTGGTGCGCAGAGCGCCGAAAGGTTGGCCACCGTGTTGTGAACGTCGTCATCGGAGATGTTGCCGAAGATGCCGCAGGCGAGCACGATGTCAGCAGGGACGAATTCGGTGTAAGGGGTCGTTCGGGACGCGTCACCGGTGACCACCTCGATGCTCGGCGACACCTCAGCGGCGTGCTCGCGTGCGCGTTGCGCAAGGTCCGGATCGAGTTCCACCAGCAATCCGCGAACGTCGTTGTGACGGGGATGGCCGGGCAGCACGCCGAGCAGATCGCGCCCATCTCCGGCGCACATGCTGATCACGCTGATCGGACCCTGCGGGAGGGCGTCGAGCGCCGCCCGGATCATGCGCTGCACCGCCTCGAGACGACGTGTCAACGCAGAACCAGGCGCGTAGCCGTCGTGCCAAGCGACCCACTCGCTCACGACGGCAGTCCACCCGGTTCCACGCCGTCAAGCCTCAACCGAAGTACGTGTAAAGCATCAGCCGAAGCTGTGTAAGGCATCAGCCGAATGCCCTCGTCAAGCATCAATCGAAGGTACACACAACGAATTGGTGCCCGCTCAGGGATTCGAACCCTGGACCTTGGGATTAAGAGTCCCCTGCTCTACCAACTGAGCTAAACGGGCCAGGCGGCCGATTCTACCCGGGGGTCACCGCCCCACTGGACCGGCTCCGCCCCCGACACGCCCCGCTCGTCGCTCCCCGCTGAGCCACACCATCGATCGGTACTGCTGCGCGAGCCGCATCCGGACGGGCGGCGGCGACGGCGCGACCGACCCCGTCATGGGCGTCGTCTTCTGCTCTTCGATGGCCCGGCGCAGGTCTGCGGCGTTCTTTCCCGGAAAAACGGTCAGTACCCGCCCGAGGTCGTGCGCGCCGAAATGGCTGTCCCCGGCACCGAGAGCCGCACCAAGCCGGTTCCGGTGCTCCGCGTAGAACGCGTCGAGCAGCCGCCACGTCCTCGGGAGCACGGGCGCGGTGTGGCGAAGCTCGACCCCGTCGACCGAGCGGACCTCGAGCAGGCTCCGCGCCCTTGCCGGGGTCATCGATGCGAACCAGGTGGGCATGAAGGGATGGGCGATCACCGCGAGACCACCGGCGTCATGGATCGCGTCAATGGTGTCCTCAACCGACATGTGCATGCGAATCTGCTGATCCAGGAAGAGGCCCACGATGTGAATACCGGGCGGGAATGACGCGGTGACCTCCTGCCCCCGGACGACCCCGACGCCGAGCGCCGCGCCGGCTTCGATTGCCGGACCGAGCTCCGAGATGGTGTCGTGATCCGTGATGCAGAGCACGTCGAGCCCGATTGCGGCCGCAGCGCGAACCAGCTCCACGGCGCTGACCATGCCGTCACTCGCGAGGGTGTGCGCGTGGATCTCCGCCACCCCGAGCCCCTCGGCGGCGCGCACGCGTGCATCGGACCGCTGCCGCATCGGGTCCAGTGTAGTGGGGCCCTGAGAGTGCGCTGAGAATTGCAATTTGAGATCATCTCGTGGCGGAGTTGTGGCGGGCCGACTCATATACTCGAAGCAATGAATGGCCCGACCCGCATCCTCGTTGTCGACGACGAGCAGAGCATCACCGACTTCATCGCGCTCGGCTTGCGCCATGAGGGTTTTGACGTCCGCACCGCGCCCGACGGACACGTCGCATTGCGAGCCGTCGACGAGTTCAAGCCGCACCTCGTCGTTCTCGACCTCATGATGCCTCGCGTCGACGGCTGGCAGCTGTGCCGCGCCCTGGCGGGCGACCGATCGCGCGGGATCATCATTCTCAGCGCGCGTGACGAGACCGGTGACCGCATCCAGGGGCTGGAGCTCGGCGCCGACGACTACCTCGTCAAGCCATTCGATTTCGCCGAACTGCTCGCCCGGATTCGCGCTGTGCTTCGCCGTCGCAACCCGGATCTCGCCCGTGTCATCCAGGTCGGCAACCTCAGCATCGACACGGCAACCCGCGAGGTACGCACCGGTGACCGCTGCGTTGACCTCTCGGTCCGCGAATACGATCTGCTGCTCTATCTCGCCAGCAACGCCGACCAGGTCCTTCCTCGGCAGCGCATTCTCGACGAGGTCTGGGGTTACAACTTCTTCGGCGACGAGAACAACATCGAAGTCTACATCCGCTATCTGCGCACCAAGCTCGGCGACACCACCCACGAGCGCATTCAAACGGTGCGCGGCGTCGGCTACCGGCTGCGCAGCCGCGTCGATGGGAGCGACGCCGCGGCGCGGTAGGACGTGCGTCGCTTCGGACACGCTCTCGCATCGTTGCGCTGGCGGCTGACACTCACCTTCATCGCGTTGCTCCTGCCATTGCTGGTGCTCCTCGCCGGGTATCAGTACCTCACGCTGCGTGCGAGCCTCATCAGCAACCGCGTCAGCGAGTTGCAGGCCGACTTCACGTCAGCGAAGCGACTGGTCGCCGCCAAGGAGAAACAGCTGGGCGCCACAACCACGGCGACGCGACGGCTCTGCGCGACCCACCCCGCGCTCGTCGGAACCGCGGTGGCCAACGCCGTCTCGACGGTGACCGGGCAGACGGTACAGGTGGTCGTCTACGACCGCAGCCTCACCCAGGAGGCGGTCATGCCAGAGGGCGCGACCCCGCCGACCCTGGACGCGGCCGTGCTCCAGGGGGTGGTGGACCGAGGCACCCGCTCGAGCGCCCAGCAGATCACCACGAGCGGCGGGGATCAGCTCGTCGTCGGATTCCCGGTCGTCGCGGGCTCCGGGGTGTGTGGCGTTGCCCAGCTGTCGGTGTCGATGGACCCGATCACCGGGGTGCTCCACGACGAGATCCTGCTCATCACCGCCGGCGGTCTGGTGATCCTGGTGCTCGCGCTCGTGCTCGGCGTGCTGCTCACCGGGAGGACGCTCCGGCCCATGCGCCGCCTGACCGCTACCGCCGAGCAACTCGCGACCGGTGATCTCAGCGCGCGCAGCCGGCTCACCCCGAGCAACGACGAGGTTGGTCAGCTCGCGAGCAGCTTCGATCACATGGCCGACCGCATCCAGGACGCCTTTACGGCGCAGCAGGAGTCCGAAGCGCAGGTCCGCCGGTTCATCGCCGATGCGTCGCACGAGCTGCGCACGCCGCTGACCGCGCTCAAGGGGTACATCGACGTGTTGCGCCGGGGTGCCGGCCGCGAGCCGGCCGCGCTCGACGCAGCGCTGGAGGCGATGAGCAACGAGTCCGAGCGCATGCGTGTGCTGGTCCTCGATCTGCTGACGCTGGCGCGCCTCGACGCGCAGCGAGAGTCGCATCCGGACGACTTCGACCTCAACGCGTCGGTGAACGAGCTGCTCGATGAGGGCGTCCCCGGGATGCCCGCGGTGGTGGAGCGCAGCCTTGCACCGTCGCCACTGGTGGTCCACGCCGACCGCAGCGCGGTGAGCACCATCGTCCGCAACCTGCTCGTCAACGCCTGCAAGTACGCGCAGGGCGCGGCACAGCGCTGGAGCACCGGGCTCGAGGGCGGGTGGGCGAAGCTCGAGCTTCGCGACGAGGGGCCCGGCATTCCCGCAGTGGATCTGCCCCACGTGTTCGAGCGCTTCTACAGGGGCGAGAAGACGCGGGCGCGTGAGGAGGGTGGCAGCGGCCTCGGCCTCAGTATCGTCCAGGGGCTCGCGCGTGCCATGGGAGGCGACGCCGCGATCCGGAGCACCGAAGGAGCGGGCACAACCGTGACCGTATGGTTGCCGCTCGCCCCGGTGCCGCCTCCGCCCCCTACAGATTGAACGGCGACTGGAACGAGAGCCCGCTCAGAACCGTCAGCTGCCCCGTGGCCATGAGCAGGCCGAAGCCGAAGAGGATCAGGCCGGCAAGGATGCTGATCACCCGAAGGTGGCGGTTGACGCTGCGCAGCACCCCCTGGAGCCGGTCCGCAAGCGCGGCGACCAGCAGGAACGGGATCGCCAGTCCGAGGCAGTACAGGAGCATGAATGGGAGCCCGCCGAAGTCGCGGTTCTGAGCCAGGGTGAGGATGGCCCCGAGTTGCGGTCCCAGGCAGGGCAGCCAGCCCGCAGCGAAGGTCAGTCCGAGCAGCAGGCCACCTATGGCGCCATTCGAGGGGCGCAGGTGGAACCGCCGCTCGCGTTCCAGCCACCCGAATCGCAGCACCCCCATGGTCTGGAGCGCGAGCACCATGATGATCGCGCCGGCGATGCGGTTGACCAGGTCGAGGTTTCGCTGGAACACCGTGATCGCGAGCACGCCCTCGAGCAGGTAGTACTCGGCGATGAACACCACGCTGAAACCGATCACGAAGGCAATCCCCGTGGTCATCGCGGAACTCCGGGCGATGAGCGCCGCGGTCCCCCCCGGAGAGCCGGCGAGGGCCGGCTGACCTGCGCGCCCGCCCAGGTAGGCGGCGTAGGCGGGCATGAGCGGGAACACGCAGGGCGACAGGAAGGACACGAGCCCCGCGAGAAACGCGAGCGGAATCGACGGGCCCGCTGACACCCCGATCACGGCGCTAGCGTAGGTCGGGGAGTGCTAGGGCGGTCCTTCGACGTAGTAGCGCTGCCGCCACCTGATGAAGACGTACAGCGCCAGGAGCACGAAGAACACCTCGTAGACCAGCGGGGTCGGCCAGTGAAATGCGGCTTCCGCGAAGCGCTGGATGCCGCTCGCAACCGCCGGCGTGGGCGCCGGTCTCACCGCCTGGGGCACCGGTGTCGCCGTTGCGATCGGGGTGGGCACCGACGACGGCACCGCGACCCCCGACGCTTCGGCGACCAGCGGCGGCGGCACCGGCGCCGTGGCATCGCTCTCGAGATACACCTGGCTCCCGCCCGTCGGTGGGTTCAGGGCCACCACGACCTCGGGTGGGGTGGTGTTGGCGATGGCGATCGCGTCGACGTTCTTGCTGGTGGTCGGAAGTCCCGTGTCGGCCTTGTGATACGTGAGCCCGCCGTCGGTGGATCGATAGAAGTCACCGCCGGTGCTCCCGCCGGCATCTGCACCGGCATAGACCAGGTTCGGATCAAGCGGTCCGAACTGGGCGACGGTGAGCGTCAGCGCCTGGGGTACCCCGGTTCCGGCGGTCCATGTGATCCCGCCGTCGCCGCTCCGGAAGATGCCCTGGGAGGTCGTGACGATCACCGGCCGCTTCGGCACCGCGGCGTCGATCTCGCCGGCGGTGATCGAGGAGACGACCGCACCGGCCGGCAACCCTGATTGCAGGACCTCCCACGCGCCACCGCCGGTACTGCCGAAGAGATACCCGGAGGCGAGCGTTCCGCTGCTCGCCCCATCCGCCCCCGCGATCACGCTGAACTGAGGATGGTTGGCTGCCACCGCCACCGCCGAGATCGAGTAGCGGTCGAGACCACCGTCGTGCCAGACGTGGCCGTTCGGACTGAGCGCCACCCCGGCGTTGGTGCCTGCGGCGATGCCGTCGAATCCGAACGCGAGCGCGCGAACGTCGAGGTTGCCGAGCCCGCTGGAAGCGTCGGCCCAGGTCGTGCCCGAGTCGGCGCTGGCGTACACGCCCTTGCCGTCGGTCCCGGCGAACGCCTCAGACGAGTTGCGCGCGTCGAAGCCGACCGTCCAGACGCGAAAGCCGGCGAGCGTCTGGGTCCAGGTGGCCCCGGTGTCTCGCGAGACGTAGATCCCCAAATCGGTGCCCGCCAGGATCGTGCTCGGTCGCGAAGGCTCGATCGCGAGGCTCCAGATACGGGCAGACCCAAGGCCCGCGATGAGCCCGGTCGGAGAGAATCCGACCTGGGCAGCCGACACCCGTGCGCTGAGCGTCGCCCAACCGGCCAGCAGCGAGACGGCCAACAGGAAGGCGCCGAGCGACCGCCTGCGTCGCCGTGCCGGCGCGGTGGCGGACTGATAGAAGTGGGTTGGGTGAGTGCTCACTGCAGGGCGCTTGGGTAGGTCGAGTTGGGAGTGACGGCGCCGCGAGGTCTCGCGCCGCGATCCGGGGAGACGGCCACAGAATACCGCGCGTCCCGGGTTTCGCGGCCGCCCCGTCGCGGTATCTGCGATGCAGATGCCAACCACTTTCAAGGATTACTACGCGATCCTGGGCGTTCCCCGGACGGCTACTGAGAAAGAGATCCGGACCGCCTTTCGCAAGCTTGCCCGCAAGCATCACCCCGACGTCAACCAGGGCGACAAGTCGGCCGAGGATCGGTTCAAGGAGATCAACGAGGCCAACGAGGTGCTTGGCGATCCGGAGAAGCGCAAGAAGTACGACGAGCTCGGACCGCGGTGGCAGGAGTACGAGCAGTGGGAGCGCGCCGGCAAGCCGGGGCCGAACCCCTTTGCGAGCAACAACGAACACTTCGGGTATCGGACGGTCTCTCCTGACGAGCTCGAGGGCATGTTCGGCAGCAGTGCGCCGTTCAGTGACTTCTTCCAGCAGTTCTTCGGCGGCACCGGAGCGGAGGCGCCGGGCGACTTCGGCACCGGTCGCACTCGACGCCGGGTCGCGCGCAGGGGCCAGGACGTCGAGGGCGAGACCGAGATCAAGCTCGAGGACGCGTTCTCCGGGTCGACGCTCACGGTCGACCTCAGCTCAGCCGATGGTCCACGCCGGGTCGAGGTGAAGATCCCCGCCGGCATCCACGAAGGCGCCCGCATACGCGCCTCGGGCCAGGGGGGTGCGGGCCGAGGCGGCGGAGCGCGAGGCGACCTGTTCATTCGCGTTCACATCCGCCCGCATCCCGTCTTCACGCGGGCCGGTGACGATCTCAGCGTCCGGGTGGCGACGCCGCTGGCCACAGCCCTTGCGGGCGGGACGGTTGGCGTCCCGACGCTGCGAGGTACGACCGCTCAGCTGTCGATTCCGCCCGGCACGCAGAATGGCGCGCGTCTGCGGCTTCGGGGGCTCGGGATGCCTCACCTCAAGGGCGAGGGCGCGGGCGACCTCCTCGCCACAGTCGACGTCCGGCTCCCGCATCCTGTGCCCAAGGAGCTGCTCGACTGGGCGGAGGCACAGCGGGCTCAACCCGCCTGAAGCTTCGCGGCTACGAAACCGTGAGCGGGTGCTCGCGCGTGCTCCGCGAGATCGTGCAGACGTCGCCCGAGCAGGTCGACGCGATGACGTCGATGCTGAGAACGCCATGACCAGTGTTCCCGAGGCGCACCTCGACGCTGGCGGGAAGCTCTTCCAGCGCCCAGGAGCGCGGCCCCGCTCCGAGCAGCGTTTGAGGGTCGGCACTCACGCTGACGTGTACCGGTGGCCCCTGCTGGAGGTCGAGCTCAGCGCCTGCGAGGTCGACCTCGGCGGCGATGACCAGGTGCGCGCCGGCGAGCCCTGAGAGCGCGGTCCCGGGAATCTGCTCATCCTTGGTCGTGTCGCGGATCCGGACCTCCTCAACGGCTCCTGACTGGACGTCCACGGTGATCACCCGGTGGTGGTTCGTGTCCGCGACCAGGAGGTGGCCGCTGGGAAGCGCGTCGAGGCCGCCCGGCTCATCCACCGGCTCGCTGAGGGGCAGCGTCCTGAGATCGCCGTCCTTCCATACACGGAGGAGCGAGTTGAAGGTATCCGCGACGGCGATCGATCCATCCGGGAGCACGGCCACGCCGAGCGGGTGCTGGAGCCTGGAGGTGCCTCGGTCGCCGTCGGCGGTGCCCCAGTCGAACAGCCCCGAGCCCACGAGCGTCTCCACCCGGCCACCGCGCAGGACGCGGAGAGCGGACACCTCCGAGTCGGCAAAGGCGATGGCGTCGCCGCCGATCGACGTGAGCCCGCTGGGCTGCGCCAGGTGCGCCTGAAGCGCGGGGCCGTCGCGCAGTCCCTCGGCCCGGCTTCCGGCGAGCACCTCGAGCGCCCCGCCGTTCTCCGCGACAGCGACGATCCGGTGCAGGCCCGCCTCGGCGATCGCGATCCGTCCGTCTGCGAGCACGAGCGCGTCCCATGGAGACCGAAGGCCCGAGGCAAGCACGCGGCGTTCGCCGTCGGGCAGCGAAATGGCGACGAGATCCCCCGCCACGGTGTCGCAGACCAGCAGGCGTCCGGCGTTGAAGCGCAGCCCCTGGGGCTGGTGGAAGCCGCCGAACTCGTTCTGGACGCCCCCCGCGAGGTCGCAGACGAGCACTCGATCATTGCCGGTGTCGGCGATCGCGATCCTGCCCGCGCCGTCCGAGGCGACCTTGCCCGGGAAGGCGAGCGTGCTCTCGTTTCGGAGGGAAACCGGAATGAAGGCCGGGCCCACGGCGAGATCGCTTCGGCCATCGAGGAGTTGTGCGATCACGCCGGCGAGCGCGGGTCCGTTGCCCTCGCCGGAGGCCATCGCGACCACATAGCCGTCAGGGTCGATCACCACCAGCGTCGGCCAGGCGCGAACGCCGTACTGCTGCCACGTCTCCAGCTCCGGGTCGTCCAGCACCGGGTGGGCGATCCGATGGCGGGCGACGGCTCCTGCAACCGCGGCGTGGCCGGCCTCGTGCGGGAACTTCGGGGAGTGCACGCCGATCACCACCAGCCGGTCGCCGAAGCGCTCCTCGAGCAGTCGAAGCTCCTCGATGACGCGAAGGCAGTTGATGCAGCAGAACGTCCAGAAGTCGAGGACGACCACGCGTCCGCGGAGATCTCGCAACGCCAGCGACCGATCGACGTTGAGCCATCCTCCAGCACCCTGGAGCTCCGGTGCGCGAACCCGCCCAAGTGTGGTGGCCATGCTCCATGCATCATCGCGCGCCCGCCGTCTCCAGCCGCGATGGCAGGGGCGGCGATCTCAGAGCCCTTGATATAATCGCTGCAGAGGTGGGTTGGTGCACCGACCCAACGGCGCGGGGGGACGCGCCGCTGGCCCGTCGACAACTCTTTTGAAACTCTCCCTATCCCTTCCTGACCGGCAGGGGGTGGCCCTCCGCCCCCTGCCACCTTTCCGAGCTCAGGGCCTCGCCATCGAGCTCAGTCGAGCAGCGAGGTGCGAACCAGGGTGTGCTCCCGGTCGGGGCCGACCGACACCACCTTGACATCCGCGCCACACAGCTCGCCGACGCGATCGATGTATGCGCGACATGCCTCGGGCAGATCCTCATAGCGCCGGCAGTCCCGTGTCGGGGACATCCAGCCCGCCCACTCCTCGTAGATCGGCTCGACGTGCTTGAGGTGCGAGATGTTGGCCATCGGATGATCCCAGAACTCGCCCTTGCTCATGTATCCGGTGCAGATCTTCAGGGTCTCGAACTCGTCGAGGACGTCGACCTTGGTCAGCACCATCGCATCGATGCCGTTGGTGGCGACCGCGTAGCGCGAGACGGCCGCGTCGAACCATCCGACCCGCCGGGCGCGCCCGGTGGTGGTGCCGTACTCGGCGCCGACCTCGCGAAGCTGATCGCCGAGCGCGTCGGTCAGCTCGGTCGGGAAGGGGCCGTATCCAACCCGCGTCGTGTACGCCTTGAACACACCGACGGTCCGGGTGACGCGCGATGGTGGGATGCCGCTGCCGGTGCAAGCGCCGCCCGCAGTTGGTGACGACGATGTCACATACGGATAGGTACCGAGGTCGATGTCGAGCATCACTCCCTGAGCGCCTTCGAGAAGGATGCGCTGATTGGCGGTCAGCGCATCCTGGATGAGTGGGTAGATGTCGCGGATGTACGGATCGATGCGCTCGGCGTAGCCCAGATACTCGTCAAGGATCTCCCGCTCGTTGAACGGTTCCGCGCCGTACAACCGCGTCAGGGTCTCGTTCTTCAGACGGAGCACGAAGCGCAGCTTCTTCTCGAGAAATACGGGCTTCTGCAGGTCGCCGATGCGAAACCCGATCCGCCGCACCTTGTCCTCATAGGCCGGTCCGATGCCGCGCCACGTCGTGCCGAGTCGATCGTCACCGCGCATCTCCTCGCCGAGCTGATCGAGGACCGGGTGATACGGCATCACCATGTGCGCCCGCTCGCTGACGACCAGGTTCTGGGCCGGGATACCACCCGCCTGGAGCTCGTCGAGCTCGAGGAGAAACGCCTTCGGATCGACGACGACGCCATGACCGATGATGCAGGTGGTCTTGGGATAGAGAATCCCGCTGGGGATCAGGTGGAAGCGATGCTCCTTGCCGCCGGTGACCACCGTGTGGCCGGCGTTGTTGCCGCCCTGCGAGCGGATGACCATGTCGACGGTGTCGGCCAGCAGGTCGATGACCTTGCCCTTGCCTTCATCGCCCCACTGGCCGCCCACCAGAACTGTGACGCTCATTGCGGCCTGAAGCCTACTGGACGGCTAGGCTTGCGGGGTGACGCTGTCGCCACGAGCAGTGGTGCCCCTCTACCGGCTTGGGTTCGGGGCGCTCGTCCTGGTGGCGATCACCGTCCAGATGGTGTCCCTCGGGCAGTCGGGTGTCCTCGACCCGCTGCACTACCTCACGTTTTTCACCAACCTCAGCAACGAGATTGCGGCCATCGTCTTCCTCGTCGGTGCCGCCCGCTGGCGTTCGGATCGGTCGCATGCGTTCGACCTGGTGCGCGGTGGCGCGGTGGTGTACATGACCATCACGGGAGTGGTCTTCGCGGTCCTGCTGGGTGGAGTCAATGTCGACGCTCAAATCCCCTGGGTCAACGACGTGGTCCACGAGCTCTTCCCCATCGTCGTGATGGCCGACTGGCTCGTCGACCCGCCCGGGGAGCGCCTCACACTCAGGCAGGGAACCCCGTGGCTGGGCTTCCCGGCTGCGTGGCTTGCCTACGAGATGATCCGTGGCGCCATCTCCAACAAGTATCACTACCCGTTCCTGAATCCCGCGCACGGTGGATACGGGTCGGTGGTTGTCTACTCGGTCGCGATCTTTGCGTTCGCGCTCGTGGTCTGTGCGGTGGTGGTGTGGCTCGCTAACGTGCGGCGTCCGACACGTGGCCGCTGACGCGGTCGTCGCGCACCTTCAGCGCTATCGCGCGGCGGCGTGGTGGCCTGCAGCATCGACGCTCGTCATCGCAGAGCTGGGACTGGGTGCAGCACTCCTGGTGCCGATCACCTTCAGCGACCCGAACGGCGTCGATCCATACCTGGCCCGCCTCAGCGTCGCGTCGGTCCTGATCGCCCTGCCGTCGCTGCTGGTGCGGCGTCTCGAGCCCGCGCGCCCGATTCTCCTCGCGCTCGCCGCGGTGGCGGCCACGTACACGCTCCTGTCCGCGGGCCCGCAGATCCTCTTCGACCTGCTTGGACCTCGCTCGGGCAGCTTCGACGCCCAGGTGTTCTGGTCTTCGGTCGCTCAGGCGGCGGGCACCCTGCTCATCGCGCTGGCGGCGTGGAAGCTGGTCGCCCCCGAATGGCGCCCGTCACTGCGCATGCGCCGCCTCGGACCCGGCGGTCTTGCAGCGGGTGTGCTCGGGTCCGCCGTCCTCATCGGTCTCGGGCTCGCCCTCCCCGCCGGGGTGCTCGGCCGGGTGGCGCTGCAACCGGTCGCCATCGGCCGCGACTTCCCGTTCCTGGGTCCGGCAAACGCGCTGCAGGCGTTCTCGCAGGAGGTGCAGTTCCGAGGCCTGCTGCTCGGAGCCCTGGAGCGCAGCATGAGCCCGAGGTGGGCCAACGTCTGCCAGGCCGCGGTCTTCGGGCTCGCCCACCTGGCGATCAGCTATGGCGGACCCGAGGCCCCGTTTGTGCCGATCACGTTCCTGGTGGGCCTCGGGTTCGGCTGGCTGGTGCGGCGCACCAACTCGCTGTGGCCGGCGGTGATCATCCATGCCGTCGCCGACATCGCACTGCAATTCGGCATCGTCCAGGGGCTCTATGGGCTCTGATCG
>JBAPOS010000116.1:0-2983 GCA_049279755.1 Candidatus Dormiibacterota bacterium
GCCGGGATCCGCGGCGACGGGGACGGAACGCGCACCGACATTGCGGTGATCCGCTCCGATGTTCCGGCGGCAGCCGCGGGTGTCTTCACACGGAACACGGTCAAGGCTGCGCCGGTGGTCATCTCTCAGCTCACGCTCCGGCGCGGCACGCCGATCTCCGCGATCGTCGTGAACGCGGGCAACGCCAACGCGTGCACCGGCGCGCAGGGATTCCGCGATGCGCTGGTCATGTGCACCACCGCCGGTGACGCTCTCGATCTCGATCCCAGCGACGTCCTCGTGTGCAGCACCGGCGTGATCGGACGCCCGATGCCGATGGACCGCGTGGTGCGGGGTATCCGCGCCGCGGCGCTGTCCATGTCGCCATCCGCGGGCGGCGATGTCGCCCGCGCGATCATGACCACGGACACTGTCGCCAAGGTCGCAGAGGCGACCTTCAGCGTTGGGCCTGTGACGTACACGGTGGGCGGCACCGCCAAAGGCGCGGGGATGATCCATCCCGACATGGCCACGTTGCTCGCCTTCCTCACCACCGACGCACCCGTCGACGCGACCGCGCTGCAGCCGGCACTGTCGCGCGTCACCGACAGCACGTTCAACTGCGTCACCATCGATGGTGATACCTCGACCAACGACACGTGCATCCTGCTCGCCAACGGCGCGGCAGGAGGTGCGGGGTTCGCGGAGGGATCGAGCGCGGCGGTTGCGTTCGAGACGGCGCTTCTCCAGGTCTGCGACTCGCTCGCCGAGCAACTCGTCGCCGATGCCGAGGGTGCGACCCGCCACTTCCGCGTCGCGGTGAACGGCGCCGTCGATGCGGATCAGGCGCGCGTCGCCGCGCGTGTGATCGCCCAGAGTCCGCTCGTCAAGACCGCCATCCATGGTGGCGATCCCAACTGGGGGCGCATCGTCGCGGCGCTCGGCCGCAGCGGCGCGACCTTCACGCTCGACCGCTGCCGCGTCGCCATCGGTGGCCTGGTCGTCTTCGATCGCGGAGCACCTGAACCGGTCGACACGGAGCGTGTCCGGGTGGCGCTCTCGCACCCGCGTCTCGACATCGACATCGACCTCGGCGCCGGCGACGGCACGGGGCACGCCTGGGGCTGCGATCTCTCCGCCGGCTACGTGCGCATCAACGCCGACTACACCACCTGACCACGGAGCATCCAACACAACCACCATGCCTGAACAGACCATCGACGAGCGGATCCACCGCGCGGAGGTGCTCATCGAAGCCCTCCCATACATCAAGCGTTTTTCCGGTCACATCCTGGTCATCAAGGTTGGCGGTGCCGCAAGCGCCGCGGCCGACCTCGATGCGCTCCTCGAGGACGTCGTGCTGCTGCGCTTTGTCGGCATGCGGCCGGTGATCGTGCACGGCGGTGGCTCGGAGATCAGCGCGTGGCAGGAGCGCATGGGAATCGAGACGAAGTTCGTGAACGGGCTTCGGGTCACCGATGCGCCGACGATGGAGATAGCGAAGATGGTGTTGACTGGGAAGGTCGGCCCCGACATGGTCGCGCGCATTCACACGCTCGGCGCCGGAGCCATCGGGCTGTCCGGTGAGGACGGCCCGACGCTGCTGGTACGCCCCCGTTCGGACGCCGGCGGGGCCGACCTCGGCTATGTCGGGGAGGTCGCGCAGGTCAACCCGGAACCTCTCCTCGCGATCCTCGACCAGGCGCGCATTCCGGTGATGGCGTCGATCGGTCTCGGCTACGACGGTCAGGCGTACAACGTGAACGCGGACACGGTGGCCGCCGAGGTTGCCGTCGCGCTCCACGCAAGCAAGCTCATTCTCATGACCGACGTCGAGGGTGTCCGCGCCGGCGACGGCACGCTGATCAGCGCGCTCGACGCCGCTCGGGCTCGCGATCTGCTCGCCACCGGGGTCATCCGCGACGGCATGATCCCCAAGGTGGAAGCTGCGATCAGGGCCACCGACGGAGGATGCGCGACCCATATCATCGACGGACGCGTGCCGCACGCGCTGCTGCTCGAGCTGCTCACCGAGCGTGGAGTCGGCACCATGCTGACCCAGGGGGAGCAGCAGTGATCGCGGAGCCGGCGACGGTTGCGACTCGCGCAAGTCACGTGCTGATGGACACCTACCAGCGCCAGCCCATCGCGTTGCGCAGCGGCCACGGCGTGTGGGTCACCACCGATGACGGGCGTGAACTTCTCGACCTGGTCGCGGGCATCGCGGTGAACATCCTCGGTCACAATCACCCGGCACTGCGCCAGGCGATCGCCGAGCAGGCTGCGACGTTGCTGCACACCAGCAATCTGTATTACACGGAGCCACAGCTGGAGCTTGCCGAACGGCTGATCGCTTCGGCCTTCCCATCGCGTGTGTTCTTCTGCAACAGCGGTGCGGAGGCGAATGAGGGCGCTATCAAGCTGGCCCGCAAGTGGGGCAGGCTGCACCGTGACGGCGCCCACGTCATCGTCTGCGCTCAGGGGGCGTTCCACGGACGCACCATGGGTGCGCTGGCGGCAACCGCGAACCCGCGCTACCGCAAGCCGTTCGAGCCACTGCCGAAGGGCTTCGTGCACGTCCCCTTCGATGACATCGGCGCGCTCGAGCAGGCGATCGACGGCGCGACGTGCGCGGTGATGCTCGAGCCCATCGAGGGTGAGAGCGGAGTCATTCCACTCGAGCGGGGCAGGCTCGCCGCGATCCGGCGGCTCTGTGATGCGCGCAACGTGCTCCTCATCCTCGACGAGGTCCAGACCGGGATGGGGCGCACCGGCCGGTGGTGGGCGCATCAGCACGAGGACGCCGCGCCGGACGTGATGACCGTCGCCAAGGCGCTGGGCGGCGGCGTCCCGATCGGCGCCATCCTGGCCGCGCCGCGGGCGGATGTCTTCGAACCCGGCGACCACGGTTCCACGTTCGGCGGCGGACCGCTGGCGTGTGCGGCCGCGGTTGCGGTGATGCGCACGGTGGAGAGCGAGGGCCTCGTCGAGCATGCGGCTGACG
>JBAPOS010000117.1:0-4066 GCA_049279755.1 Candidatus Dormiibacterota bacterium
CGAAGGCATCGCGCCGGAGCACAGTCGGTGCCAGGAGCATGGCGAAGAAGAACGCCGACGTCTCGGCGATGGCCGTCTGCTGGTACGCGATCGCCGCCGCCATGAGCACGCCGGCGGCGAGCGGCCAGCGCGGGAGGCGCCGGGGACCCGCGCTCCCGTCCCCGCGGAGGATCCGCACCAGGATGATGGCACCGGCCCACGAAAGGGGCGCGATCATCAAGCTCTCCGGCACCGCCAGCTCGGCGTCGACGATCGGGAGACCCAGGATCACCGCCACGATCACGCCGGCGAGAAGCGCACGCCGCGGTGTGTACAGCCGTCCTGCGGCCCAGACGACCGCCGCGAGCGTGGTCATCCCACTGATGAGCGTCAGCAGGTGCAGCCCGATCTCACTCGACCCGAAGAGCTGCACCTCGAGTGCGATCGTCCAGAGCATCCCCGGTGGCTTGTTGTTCCAGATCTGCGCGTAGAGGATCCTTCCCTTGAGTAGCTCGCGAGCGACATTCACGTAGCCCGCCTCGTCGGTGTACCAGTGCGGTTCCATCAGGGACGGCAGGCGGAGAACCACCAGCGTGGCCAGTCCCGGTATGGCTGCTCTGCGCACCTAGGCTCGCTCCCGGCGGGCGTCCTCCGGTCGCCAGCTCGTCGCCAGTGAGACGCGAAGACGGATCACATCGCGCATCGCTCGGGCGATGGGGATGAGCCGGCCGCCGGAGCGGCGGCCGGCGAGACGTGGAAGGTGCTCGACGCGCACCTGGATCACGCGAAATCCCAGCCGGTGTGCCTTGAAGAAGATCTCCGGGTTGAACACCGCGGAGCGCGCGCGGATCGGGGTAACCGCGTTCCAGACCTCACGGGTGAACGCCTTGAGACCGCAGTCGAAGTCCTGCTCGCGGATGCCGAACGCCATTCGCACCACGCGGTTGTAGACGCCGCTCACGAATGAGCGATACCAGGGGTCGGCCCGGCGGTTGCGAATCCCGGCAACCATGTCGGAGTGATCGAGCCCGCCGATCACGGCCGCGAGGTCTCGTGGATCGAACTGACCGTCGCCGTCCATGAAGGCGAGGATCTTCCCCCGCGACGCCCGCAGCCCGTCGCACACAGTGACCGCGTATCCACGCTGCTGCTTGTGAGTCACCACCGTGAGATTTCGAGCCGCGTCCCCCATTGCCGCGCGCGCGACACCGGCTGTGTTGTCGTGGCTCGCGTCGTCCACGAGGACGATCTCGTAGGTTCGACCGCCCCGGCCGAGTACGGCGACAACATCCTGCAGGACGCGTCCGATGTTCTCCGCCTCGTTATGGGCCGGGATCGTCAGGCTGACGTCGACCTCGGGTAGCGCCACGGGCGCTACGCCACCGTCTCCGCTGCTGGAGCCGTGACCTGCGCCTTACCGGTGGCTGTGCGCGAGCGACCGGTGGTCCATTCGACGTCGGACACGCCTACCTGGGAGAGGTCGACCCGGTCGATGTGCGCCTCGACGATCTCGATGACCGAGTCGATGAGCGTGCTTCGAAGCTTGTGCGCGTCGAGCCCGAGGTCGACGAGCAGCTGATGTTTGGCGTTGTAGAAGTGCGTGTCCTTCTCGAAACGGGGATTCGGCGTGTGGTCGATGACGGTCTCGCCGCCGTGCGCAGCCCGCGCATCGCGCACCAGCTCGGCAAGCTGGAGGACCGAGAACTGCTCGGTGAACTGGTTGAAGACGCGGAATTCGCCAGGCTTCGCCGGGTGTTCGATGCTCAGCTGGACGCACGCCATGGTGTCGCGGATGTCGAGAAAGCCGCGCGTCTGGCCACCGCTGCCGTACACGGTGAGTGGCTTGCCGATCGCCGACTGCACGATGAATCGGTTCAGCACCGTCCCCCAGATCCCGTCGTAGTCGAATCGGGTGGCGAGCTCGGGATGGAGTGCGGTCTCCGGGGTGGCGCATCCATACACGACGCCCTGATTGAGGTCGGTGGCGGCGAGCCCCCAGGCACGGCACACGAAATGAATGTTGTGACTGTCGTGGACCTTGGACAGATGGTAGAAGCTGCCCGGAAGCTTGGGGTACGGCAGCGTGTCGGTCCGGCCGTTGTGCTCGATGGTGATGAAGCCTTCCTCGATGTCGATGTTCGGGGTTCCGTACTCGCCCATGGTGCCGAGCTTCACCAGCTGGCACTCGGGCGCGTGCTCGTGGATCGCGAAGAGCAGGTTGAGCGTGCCCGCGACGTTGTTCAGCTGAGTCATGACCGCGTGCTCGCGGTCGACCATCGAGAAGGGGGCCGAGCGCTGCTCGGCGAAATGCACCACGGCATCAGGCTGTGTCGATGCGATCAGCTCGGACAGCGCGTCGGCGTCGGTGAGATCGACGAGCCGCCATTCGATCGCCGCCCCACCCTGCTCGCGCCAGCGCTCGACGCGCCGCTCCATGGTCGAAATCGGGATGAGCGACGAGGTGCCACATTCGAGGTCCCAGCGACGGCGAACGAGATTGTCCACCGCGATCACGTGGTAGCCGAGGTTGGACAGGTGCATCGATTGCGGCCAGCCGAGATAGCCGTCCGCGCCGAGCACGATCACCGTTCGATTGCGCATGCAAATAACTCCTGGGAGTGTTGAGACCCTGCGACCTTCGGGAAGCAGACCCCGCGAGAAGGGTTATGACCTGGGATTATGCCTACACCATCCACTGACTGGCCATACCCGCTGTCCCTGGCCACTTGAAAGCAGAGAGATGAGCGTAGCCGAATCGCGCGATGGATCGACCCCAGGGCGGACAAAAGAGCGACAATCACCTTTCGTGTCGATCTCGGGTTCTGCTCGCCGTGGGCGTCTGCTCCGGGCGGCGATGACCAGCGTCGTCACAGTCCTCGTCCTCCTGCTCGTGTGGCGGCTGGTCGGCGGCCACAACCTCCGCTGGCAGGGGATCGACCCGTCGGTCGGATCGATCGCGCTGGCGGCGCTCGGCGCCGCGTGCTTCCTGGTTGGGAGGGCGTGGCGGTTCGCCGCGCTCCTTCAGAGACGTCGAGGCAGCGCGCGCGAGCTGCTGGGAGCGACCGCCGCCTCGTGGGGAGCCGGCCTGCTGCTCCCCGGACCCTCGGCGGATGTCACGTTCGTCGCCCTGGCGCGCACCCGATTCTCGGTCGGCGTCGCTCGCGGATCGGGCAGCGCGATCGTCGCCCGGATCCTGGACGTTGTCAGCCTCTCGCTGGTAGCGGTGGTTGCGTCCTTCTTCACCGCCACCGTCGAGCCTCCTGCGGTCGTCCTCGCCGCCGGGGGTGCCTTCATCGTCGGGCTCGGGGTACTGCTGTCGCTCATCATCCCAGGGCCGCGGACGCTGGTCGCGCGCCTGGTTGCGCGCATCCCGCGGCTGGCTCCTCTGGCGGCGCGGGCGGAAGCGGAGCTCGACGAGCTCAACAGCCGCGCTCGATGGGCGAACCTCGTCGGCAGCACGGTCTTCTGCCGGCTCGCCACCGCGGTGCAGTACGCCGCCCTGATGAGCATGGTCGGCCTCCACCTGGGGTTCTGGCAGACCTGGTTCGTTCTCTCCATCCGAACCCTGCTGCTGACCATCCCGATCCAGGGCATCGCCGGCATCGGCACTGGGCAGGCGTGGTGGGCCGGAGCGCTCCTCCTCGAGGGCCTGAGCGGTGGACTCGCCGTCGCTGCCGGGCTCACCCTGCAGGCGATCGACCTCGCCGTATCCCTCCCGGTCGCCGGGCTCGCCAGCACCCTGCTCATCCGCCGCGGCACCGAGCCCTCCGAGCTCGAACCCGGCGACGGCGGCGTGAGCGAAGACAACCCCGGACTCGATGTGGTGGGCGCGCCGACGCCGACGCCGCGCCAGCCCATCCACGTCGCCTGAGACGTCCGCCCACAGCTCATCACCCCTGGAGGCGCAGCCATGCCCTTGATCGAACGCGACGGTGAGTACGACGTCGTCGTCATCGGAGCCGGGTCAACCGGCGAAAACGTCGCGGGCCGCATCGTCCGAGGTGGTCTGACGTGCGCCGTGGTCGAGAGCGAGCTGGTCGGCGGCGACTGCTCCTACTGGGCGTGCATGCCGAGCAAGGCGCTGCTC
>JBAPOS010000118.1:0-2035 GCA_049279755.1 Candidatus Dormiibacterota bacterium
CCGCGTCCACCGCTCCGTCGACGCTCCACGCACCGGTGACATCCTCGGTGCGCAGCGTGAACCGGCGGTGGCCGTCGAGATGTCTTACGTTGTTCGGGGATCCGGTGATCATGTTGTCGACACAGATCACCTCGGCTCCATCAGCCAGCAGACGGTCGGCGAGGTGAGACCCGAGGAACCCCGCGCCGCCGGTTACGACCACCCGCGACGGAGTCCAGGTCATTGGACGGCGAGCAACTCGGTGGTCCTCTCGCCGGCAGGCTGGTGCGACTTGCCCCCTTTGGGTTTGCGGGTTGGCCGGCCAACACCGATGTAGGTGAAGCCGAGCGCGACGAGCGGGTCGGTAGTCAGGCAGTTGCGCCCGTCGACGACGAGCCGGCGGCGCACCAGCGTCGCGACCCGCGTCCAGTCGAGGTTGACGTATTCCGCCCATTCGGTCACGACCACCACCGCGTCGGCCCCGATGACACAGTCGTAGGGGTCATCGACAAGCTCCGTGTTCGGGAGCAAGGGCGCGGCGTTGGCGCCGGCCACCGGGTCGGTCGCCACCACCACGGCCCCGAGATCCTCGAGGTGGCGGATGACGTCGATCGACGCCGCCTGGCGGACGTCGTCGGTCCCCGGCTTGAAGGCAAGCCCGAGCACCGCGATCCGCCGCTTGACCAGCTTGCCGTTCAACGCGCGCTGGATCTTGGCGACGAATCTGCTGCGCGCCTGCTGGTTCACCTCGACTGCCGCGCGGAGCAGCTGGAAGCTCTGCCCGTGATAGCTCGCCGCCTGGTCGAGCGCGCGGACATCCTTGGGAAAGCACGACCCGCCGAAACCCAACCCAGCCCCGAGGAAGGCGCGCCCGATGCGCTCGTCGGTGCCGATGCCGTCGGCAACGGAGCTCACATCGGCGCCGGTGAATTCGCAGAGCTGAGCCATCTCGTTGATGAACGAGATCTTCAGGGCGAGGAACGCATTGACCCCGTACTTGATGAGCTCCGCGCTGGTCGGATCCGTGATCCTGATCGGGGCATTGAGGTGCCCGAACAACCGGGCAACCCGTTCGCACGCGGCGGGATCGTCACCGCCGATGACTACCTGGGGCGGCCGGCGGAAGTCTCGGACAGCGGTGCCCTCGGCGAGGAATTCGGGACACACGGTCAGGGGCACCACGCGTCCGTTGCGCCGGCAGAGCGATTGCAGTGAGGCGGTGGTCCCGGGCGGGACCGTGCTCTTGATCGCGATGACGGTCTCAGGGCCGGCGTGGCGGACGGCCTGCGATACGGCGGCACGCACCTGGGTGAGATCCGCCCGGCCGTCACCCAGAGGCGGTGTCCCGACGGCGATCATGATCACCGCCGCTCCAGTCATGGCGATCGCGGCGTCTTCGTGAAGGACGAGCCTCCCGTTCTTCAGCACTCTGCTGAGCAGATCATCGAGGAGCGGCTCGTGAATCGGGGCCCTGCCCTGTCGGAGGTTCGCGAGCCGAGCCGAGTCGATGTCCAGGAGGCGCACGTCCACGCCGGCATCGGCGAGGCAGACAGCGGTCACGAGACCGACATATCCGGCGCCGACCATGCAGAGGGGGTTTGGGCGCTCAGTCATACGACGACCCGTGGAGCCACACGGCGAACAATACGGGTCCGGGCACCGGCCTAACTCGTTTGCGGCCGCCTCGGCAAGGGTGGCGGCGACCCGCCGCCCGTCTCGATCCCGCGTGCCGCCTCGACCATTCCTGCCCAGAAGCCGGCCCCCCAGGCAACGTGCATCACCGCAAAGGCAGCCGGAATCCGCATCCGCACGTCGAAGGATTCGCCGCGACCCGCCCGCTGCCCGGCGATAACGCACGCCGCCAGGTAGGCAGCGGCTCCGGCGAGCGCCAGGCGCCGGCCTCGCCCGGTCACGGTCATCGCGGCCGTCACCGGAATCGCAGCGACCAGCGCCGGTGCGACCAGGTGATACGGGCGGATGACCCGTGGTTGCGCACGGGCGACGCGCACCTTGCCTCGCCCATACCGAAAGTACTGGCGGCCGAGCGCCTGGAGCC
>JBAPOS010000119.1:0-7952 GCA_049279755.1 Candidatus Dormiibacterota bacterium
AACCCGAACGTCGCTGCGATGCCGGCCGCGTCGATACGCCCTTCGGAGAAGGAGATAGCCGCAAGGATCACCAGCGACTGGAGCACGCCGCCGGCAAGGATCGCCAGAAGCACGCCGAGGAAGCTCGTCGCACTCAGGGGGTCGTGATGGTCGACGAGGTGCATGAACAGCACCGCGACCACGCTGTTGGCCACCGTGAAATTCGCCAGGTTGAACGCCAGCTTCAGCGGCGACTGACGGCGATGGAAGAACAGCGCGAGCGCGGTTCCGGCGACCATCGAGAGCACGACCACAAGCGGTGGCGCGAAGAAGAAGCCGGCCACCAGGGGGAGCTCGCTGAGTGAGAACGAGTGGGCGTCGCGCCGGAACTGGAGGTGAACGACGAACACCTCCGCTGCGCAGAAGAGTGGGATGAGCGCCCACCAGGAGATCTGGCGCGGTGCCGGAAGCTCGCGAAGGGGGGCTACGACCTCGATGAGGAGGACCACCGCCGTGGCCACGAGCAGCACAGTCAGGAGGTGGACGCGGTGTCCCCTGCGAGTCGAAGCGGTATGCCTCGGGTCGCCTGCAGACGCGGGGTCATCGACCTCGTTGGTCATGTCCAGATGCTCCGCGACGTGAGAGCGGGCCGAACTCGCTGTGCCAGCCCTGTTGCCAAGCGGTAGCAGGGCTATCGGCGGCGCGCGCACCGAGGCCGAGGGCGATGCCGACCGCCGGTCGGGCGAAGGTCGCGGACCTACGTCCAGTCGTGCTCGGACCAGCTGGAGCCCGACCAGGAAGAGCCCGACCAGGAGCCACCGGACCACGACGACCCGGACCATGAGCCCCCCGACCACGAGGAACCGGACCACGACGAGCCGGACCAGGAGGAGCCGGACCAGGAGGATCCCGACCAGGAGGACCCCGACCAGGAGGATCCCGACCAGGAGGATCCCGACCACGACGAGCCGTTGAAGGTTCCGCCGTTCCATGCGGAGGCATTCGCCTCGGCGGCGGCCAGCGCCGTCGTGTCAACCGCGTTGCCGAAGATGTCCTGCTCGCCGGTCAGCGCATTGCCGTTTGCATCGACAACGTGGTCCGATCCGCGTGATGCCTCGAGGCTGCCGGTGCCGTTCGAGCTCGGCCACGACTGGGTGGCATTCGGCGTCGGCGCGGTGAGCACGCTGGCGAGGTTCAGTTCGCCGCTCCCCTTGAGGTCGGACGGGCCGTACATGGAGTGGGTGTGGCTCACGAGCAGCGCCTTCACCTGGTCAGGCGTGAGACCGGGTCGCTGGCTGAGCAGGAGAGCCGCCGCTCCCGACACAACGGCAGCTGCCTGTGACGTGCCGCTTCCGAGGAAGAAGCGGCTGTTGACGGTTGCGGTGGCACCGAATTGATCGTCGATGAACGATCCCGGGTCCCTCAAGGAGACAACGTGCACACCGGGGGCTGATAGGTCTGGATTGCGGGTGCCGTCACCCTGGCTCGTGAAGCTCGCCGGCGTGTGATAGCGGACCGACAAAGTGTTGCGCGTGTTTGAGGCGCCGACGGCGATCACGTAGGGGTCGATCGCCGGGTCGTCAAGTCCGTTGGAGCTGTTCCCCTGGTTGCCGGCGGCGACGACAACCACGATACCGTGCAGCCACGCCTGCTCCGCGGCGTATGCGAGGGGATCGAGCACGTAGCTCTGCGAGCTGTCGGTGCCGTACGAGAGGTTGAGGACGCGGATGTTCATGCCGTTGTCGTTCTGGTGCTGGACCACCCAATCGATCGCCGCAAGCACCTGCGAGACGTCGGTCTCGCCGAGCGCGTCGGCGACCTTCACGCTGACGATCTGAGCGCTGGGTGCCATGCCGTCGAATTGTGTGGTGTCGCTCGAGCTCACCGACGTCACCTCACTGTCCCGGCCGGCGATGATCCCAGCCATGTGGGTGCCATGACCGAAGGTGTCGAGATACTCGAGCGACGGATTCTGTGATTCGAAGGAGAGGTCGGGGCCGTTGATGACCTTGCCCGGGGTGCTCAGGCCGTCCACCGGAGACACGCCGGAGTCAATCAGCGCAACGCCGACGCCCTGTCCGGTGTAACCGGCACTCCAGTACGCGTGGGCGCCGTCCATCTGCTCGATGTTGAACATGGAGTCGACGTTGGTTGCGGGGTTGTAGCCGGCGCCGACCGAGCTGAAGGAGTCGCCGAGCAGTTGGACGGGGGCGTTGAGCGTCACCTGGGCCACTGCCCGGGAAGTTTCGAGGTCGGGGACGGCGTCGGCAGGGACGTCCGCGACGACCGCGTTCACCAGCGCGATGTGCTGCTCGACTCGTCCGCCGAACTGCGTGACCGCCGCGACGGCAGCAGCACCCTGGCCTGGTTGCGCTCGCACGATCACCGAGACGAAGTGCGTGCTGGCGTGAGCAGTGGTGGCCACAGCGCCGGCGCCGGCCAGAAGAGCCGCAGCGGTCGCGATGGCGCCGACCGCACGTCGCTTGCGATCGTCCCAGCTGATCCCGTGTACAGGAGCCATCCCCAGGCAATCCCCCGACTCGTGCCGGCTCGCGGCACCGCATCTCCCGCCTCTGATTCGCCTGGGTGAAGGCTACCGGGCAGATGTTCGGCCGGCTTTCGCCGCCATCGTTCTGCGACGCTCTGATCCGATCTCAGCCGGGCAGATCAGAGGTATGGATCACGCGGTGCTGCCCCCCGTTGGACCGCGTGGTGACCATTGCGTGCGGGTCCGTGTCGCGGTGGCCGAGCGCGTAGGCGACGGCCTCGTCAACGGTCATCGCGGCGGCGAGGCTGCGCGCCCGCGCCAGATTCGCGTGGTCAAGCCGTCCGCACACCTCCTTCAGGCGCTGCTCGGCTTCAGGGCGATCCGGGATGCGATCCGGCGCAGCTCCCCAGCGTTCCGTGAGGATCGCTGACCCTTCGGCCAGCACCGCTGCGTGGAAGGGTTGATCCTCAGCCGCTGCCAGAAAGGCGAACGCCTGCAGACCACTGGACACGCCGATGGCAAACGCATCTCGGTGAGCGACCCGGAGCCCCTCGGCTGCATGGTCGCGCGCCGAACCGTAGTTGCCCACGTGGCGCTCGAGATTCGCCAGGCTGATCAAGGCCGTGGCCATTGCGAAGTCGTCTTCGGCGCCGATCCGGATGGCCGCCTCGTACTGGGTCCGAGCCTGGTCGTACTCGCCGCGGATGAAGGAGCTTTCACCGAGATTCGCATAGGCGGCCATTGCCCGCACCGGCATCTTCAGCGAGTCCCAAAGCGCGACGGCCTTGTGGAAGTGAGCGTCGGCTTCCGCGGCGGACTCGCGCCAGAGGGCAACCACACCAAGACTGTTGTGCAGGACCGCCAAGGTCACCTGATCGTCGTCGCGAAGCGCGAGCGCCATCCCCTCAGTGAATGCCCGCTCGGCTTCGGCACTGTCTCCCTGGATGGCGGCGAGGCGCCCCATCCCGGCGAGCACACGCGCTCGCGCAGGGACACTTCCGCCCGTTGATACGAGGGCACGATCGAGCCAGAGACGTCCCTCGGTAAGTGAGCCGTGAAGCCACCAGTAGTGCCACCAGGTCGCTGCGAGACTGAGGAACAACTCGGGGTCCGCGCCTTCCGCCCACTCCAGAGCTGCGCGAGCATTGGCGTACTCGGCTTCGAGCTGACGCACCATGTTGCGAAATCGGCCTTCGCGGTATTGACGCTCACAGTGCTCTCCGACCTGGAGATAGTGCGTCGCGTGGCGATTCCGGACTCGATCGGCACCTGGATCGCTCGCGAGTTGCTCCTGGGCGAACTGGCGCACCGTTTCGAGCACCCGATATCGCCCTTCCCCGGCTACAACGTCCGCGTAGACAACCAGCGATTTGTCAACCAGTCGCTCGAGCGATTCGACAACGAAGTCCGGCGAGAGTTCATCGTCGACGCAGACGGCCTCGGCCGCTGCGAGGTCGAAGCTCCCGGAGAACACGCCCAATCTGCGAAACGTGACCTGCTCCTCAGGGGTGAGCAGGCGGTGACTCCACTCGATGGTTGCCTGCATGGTTCGATGACGAGAGACCGACGCTCTCCGGCTGCCTGTGACAAGCCTGAATCGGTTGCCGAGATGTTCCAGCAACTCTTCCGGCGACAGCGCCGCGCTTCGCGCCGCGGCAAGCTCGATCGCAAGAGGAATGCCGTCGAGACGAGAGCACAGCGATATGACCGCGCCTGCGTTGTCCTCGGTGAGCACGAATGAGCGGCGCGCCCGGCGCGCGCGGTCCACGAAGAGCATCACGGCGTCGTGTTCGAGCAGCAACTCGATGGGTGCGTTGCGCTCCGGATTGGGCGTGTCCAGAGACGGCACCGACCAAGCCTGCTCTCCGTCGCAGTTGAGGCGCTCGCGACTGGTTGCGAGGATGGACACGTGCGCGCAGCTGCGTAGAAGCGTCTGCACCAGTTCAGCGGTTGCGTCAACCAGGTGTTCGCAGTTGTCCAGGATGAGCAGCAGTTGACGCTGCTCCAGGACGGCTGTGAGGCTTGCAACCGGTGTGGAGTCCGGCTGCTCACGAAACCCCAGCCACGTCAGCACTTCGTATGGGAGCGTTTCCGCCTCGATGACGGTGGCGAGGTCGACGAGCCACACGCCGTCGCGATAGGCGTCGAGCAACCGGCGTGCCAGCTGGATTGCGAGGCGGGTCTTCCCGATTCCCCCCGGCCCGACCAGGGTGACCTGTCGATTCGACGCGAGCAGGTCGGTCACCTCGGCGATCTGCGCCCCGCGTCCGATGAAGGTCGACAGTTCGGCGGGAAGGTTGGTGCGCCCCTTGGTCGCAATCGACGTCGGCGATGGCGTGTCGACACCTCCGGAGCGAGGAGGCGCCACCTCGTGCCGAAGGATCTCGCGGAATGTTGCCTGGAGGTCGGGTCCAGGCTCCATACCCAGCTCATCGGCAAGACGCCGGCGGGTGCGCTGATAAGCGTCTGATGCCTCGGCCTGCCGCCCGCATCGGTACAACGCGAGGAGCAGTTGCGCCTGCAACCGCTCGCGAAGCGGGTGTTCCTCTGCGAGCGCCTCCATGGCGCTCACGTTCTCGCGATGCAGCCCCAGGCGCAGGCATACGTCAAACCGATCCTCCAACGCTTCCAGGCGAAGCTTGTCGAGGCGGACGCGTTGGGTGGATATGAAAGGAGCATCGCCGAAGTCGTTGAGAACCGGCCCACGCCAGAGGGCCAGGGCCCGATCAAAGAGGGAGATTGCCTGCGGATCGCCACCACGAAGACCCGCGGCTCGTGCCTCGTTGATGAGCGCGCGAAAGCGAGCGATGTCGAGCTCGTCGGGCCTGAGCACCAGGGAGTATCCGGTGAGGCTGCGCACTACCAACCTGTCCTCACCAGGCGCTCCGCCGCAATCCTTTTCGAGAGTCCGGCGCAGCCTGTGGACGTGGACTCGGAGCGCGTCGATCGTCCCCTCGTCAGGTTCGTCGCCCCAAAGAATGTTGACCAGCTCGCCGTCGGAGACGACCCGATTCGCCTCAAGTGCCAACGCCGCAAGCAACGTGCGCTGTTTGGATCCCCCCACGTCGAGGGACTGACCGCCGCGTCTCACCTCGAGCGGGCCGAGGACGGCCAACTCGACAGGATGCGGACCTGAGGTCGCCTGGCTCATCAGAGTCCCCCTCCTCAGGCCCGGGCCTGTAATCAGAGCTTTATTTCGGGGTAATTCCGCTCGGTCACCCTGGCCGAACTTTACCCGAGGAACGGTACTGGAGGGACACCGCATGGACAACGGCGAACGAGATACGACACGCCGCAAGAGGAGATTGGGAAGGGCGCCGAAGGCCCTGCTCACCGCGCTGATCGTGCTCGGAATTGGTCTCCCCGCGGTATCCGCGCCCATTCACGCCGGCGCGACCGACTGGGCTGACGGATGCACCACATGGGGCGGAAACCTGACGCCGCCAGGATGGCAGCATGCCAATTGGTGCATCATTCCTGCCCTCCAGTCTCCAACCCTCTGTATGGACGCCGGCGCAGGGACGTCCGGGTCGCTGGTTGCACTCGAGCCATGTGGCCGGAGCCTCGGTCAGGACTGGACGTTCATCGCCGTCTATTCCTTTATGGGAGTGCTGTCGCAGTCGTGGGTCAATTACCTCCACCACACGTGCTTGGATGCGTCGGGGGGAGCCCAGCGAGCGGAGGTACACGTGTACACCTGCTCGAGCACAGCCAGTCAGGCGTGGTTTCCCAACTCCCCATACAACAACTCAATTCAGAACTCTTTTGTCACCGGGAGTCGCTGTCTTGACGATTGGGGTGGCGGACAGGGACAAATCGTCCGGATGTACGGCTGCTACGGCGGGATAAACCAGCAGTGGGGTCACTACTGATCGGCTGATGACCAGCGAGAGGGCGCGCGCGGCTGAGTCCGTGCGCGCTCTCTCTGCAATCAGACCTTCATCTTGAAGTAAGTCCGCCCACTCACCCTGGCTCAACGTTATGCAGCGACGTAAAGACTGTGAACGGCCGTCTCCTCGGTTGGAGACGGCTCTTCTCGCCACAACGTTGCGTGTGGTCTGTTCTTCATGAGAACGATGGCAGCCCGTGTTGGACCTTCCAGTGCGGCTCTACCTACAAGGCGGCGTCGATCTTGATTGCGAGGTTTGTGACGCCGGCACGCAGCGCATCGGCGCTCAGGGATGTGGAGCCGGCGCCGGCGTAGACCAATAGGTTCCCGCGATCGAACACGATGAAGGCAACCCCTGGAATGGTCTCACCCAGTGCGTTGTCACCGACGCCCGCCACCGAGAAGGCTTGAAACGGCTGCACTGGTTCTCCGAGCGAGAAGAAGATTGCGGCTTCACGCAAGGTTGAGGCGTCGACGCCGCCTGACACTCTCTTGATTTGCACCTCCGCCCTGTCGGCTTCATCGCGTGTGTCTGCGAAGATGCAAGCGGTGTAGCCGGATGCGATGTCAACGAGGTCGCGAGCTTGGTTCGTAACTTTTGTGTCGCCGCTTATCTGAGCCGCAGTCGACTGGTGTAGCAGCGAGCACGGCCGAGGCGATTGGGTGACGCCCCCTGTGGAGGTCGCGCGCGACCTGGCGCTTGCCGACACTGTCCCGCCGGAGGTTGGCACCACAGCGTCACATGCGGCGACCACACCGACTACGGAGAGCAGCCAGATAACACAGAGCCCGCGGGCGCGAGTTGCGGTGCGCACGGCCGGATGACACTAGCAGCGGATGAAAGAGGGGCCGCCTCCAGCGAGTGAAGGCGGCCCCGGGCGAGAGGGGAGGAGGTGCTAGTGATTCAGCTGCAGCCGCTCGTAGCGCCGCAGTTGTGGCACTTGTAGCAAGCGCCGTTGCGCACCATGAGGCTGCCGCAGTCGCTGCAGGTGGGTGCGTCTTCCTGGTTGATGAATGCGCCGGGGCTCGTGAGAGGAATCGCCGCAGCCGGCTTGCGCGCCGTTGCCGCTGGAGCAACCGTGACCGGTGCCATCGCCTCGATCGCGGCCTCGGCGGCTGACACCGGTTCGGTCGCGCTTCCGTCGGGCTCGCGTCGGATGATGCCGAGGCGGTCGCGATCCTCCTGCGGCAGGAAACGGGACGCGAGCCAGCGGAAGATGTAGTCCATCACCGACTTGGCGATGGGAATCTCCGGGTTTCGCGTGAACCCCTGCGGGTCGAAGCGCGTGTGCGAGAACTTGTCGACGAGTGCCGGGAGGGGCACGCCGTACTGCAGGGCGAGCGAGACGGCGGTGGCGAACGAGTCCATCAGTCCGCTGACTGTGGAACCCTCCTTGGCCATGCGCAGGAAGATCTCGCCGGGAGTACCGTCCTCGTAGAGGCCGACCGTGATGTAGCCCTCGTGGCCGCCGACCTCGAACTTGTGGGTGATCGCGGTGCGCTCGGCTGGCAGGCGCTTGCGTAGCGGACGCTCGACGACCTGGACGCGGTGCCCCGTTGTCTTGTCGATGCTCGTCGCCAGCGGCTGGCTGCGCT
>JBAPOS010000120.1:0-10480 GCA_049279755.1 Candidatus Dormiibacterota bacterium
CGGCCGGCGATGGCCGGGCGCCTGCACCGCCTGGTCGCCGCGGCGGGCGAGGGCGGTGATAGGGTGAGACCTCGGCGCTGAACCGGCATCGATCATCGCGACGAATGGAGGTTGCCCTGCATGGGAGTCAGAGTTGGCATCAACGGCTTCGGCCGGATCGGGCGAAACGTGTTGCGTGCCGCCAGGGAGCGCTCCCCCGACCTCGAGATCGTCGCCGTGAACGACATCACCACCGCAGAGATGCTCGCCCATCTGCTTAAGTACGACAGCGTCCTGGGGCGGTTCAACGGAACGGTTGCTGCCGATACTGACAGTATCACTGTGGACGGCCGGGTCATCAAGGTCCTCGCCGAGCGTGACCCGCAGCGGCTTCCCTGGGGCGACCTCGGCGTGGACATCGTCGTCGAGTCGACGGGGTTCTTCAGCGATGCCGTGCGCGCCAAGGGCCACATCGACGCGGGCGCTCGCAAGGTGGTGATCACGGCTCCCGCCAAGAACGAGGACATCACCATCTGCATGGGTGTCAACGACTCGGCATACAACCCCGCCGAGCATCACATCATCTCGAACGCGTCGTGCACGACCAACTGCCTGGCTCCGGTCGCCAAGGTGCTCAGTGACTCGTTCGGCATCGACACCGGCTTCATGACCACCGTGCACGCATACACCAAGGATCAGGTGATCCTCGACGCTCCGCACGAGGACAAGCGACGCGCGCGCGCTGCCGCGCTCTCCATCATCCCCACGACCACCGGCGCCGCGCGCGCGGTGGCGTTGGTGCTTCCGGAATTGAAAGGCAAGTTCCACGGCATATCGCTGCGCGTCCCGGTCCCCGACGTCAGCCTCGTCGACCTCACCGCAACGCTGTCGAAGGGCGCGAGCGTCGACGACATCAACGGCGAGATGCGCGAGGCGGCGAGCGGCAAGCTCGAGGGCATCCTCGCGGTGAGCGAGGATCAGCTGGTGTCGATGGACTTCCTCCGCGATCCCCATTCATCGATCCTCGATGCACCGTCGACGATGGTGCTCGGCGACCGCACCGTGAAGGTCCTCGCCTGGTACGACAACGAGTGGGGCTACTCGTGCCGGGTCGTCGACCTCGTCAACCTGATCGTGTCGCGGCTCTAGACGAGCGATGCCAGGGCTGTCGAAGGCGACCCTCGACGACGTCGACGTCCACGGCAAGCGAGTCCTGTTGCGCGAGGACCTCAACGTGCCCATGCGCGACGGGGCCATCACCGACGATCGCAGGATCCGCGAGGCGATTCCGACCATCGAGGCGCTCCGGTCGAGGAACGCGCGGGTGATCGTGGTGGCACACCTCGGCCGCCCTCACGGGAAGATCGATGACAACGCCCGCCTCGGCCCCATCGCCGCTCGCCTGAGCAGCCTGCTCGGTGCCGACGTGCGCCTCGCCTCTGATGTCGTCGGCGACAGTGCGCAGAGCATGGTCGCCTCGCTGCGAGGCGGCGATGTCGGCATGCTCGAGAACGTCCGCTTCGAACCGGGCGAGGAGGCGAACGACCCGGCTTTCGCCGCCCGTCTCGCCGCTTTGGGCGACATCTACGTGAACGATGCCTTCGGCACCGCGCACCGAGCCCATGCCTCAACCGAGGGAGTCGCGCATCTGCTCCCCGCGGTCGCGGGCAAGCTCATGGCGCGTGAGCTCGAGGTGCTCGGCGGCGTCATGGACAACCCGGTAGCGCCGGTTGTCGCCATCGTGGGTGGCTCGAAGATCTCGACCAAGGTCGGCGTGCTCGATCATCTGCTCGATCGCGTCGACGTGCTCTGGGTCGGCGGTGCGATGGCGTGCACGTTCTACCGCGCGCTTGGCGAGAGCACCGGGACCTCGCTGGTGGAGGACGAGCACGTGGACACCGCGCGTCGCCTGCTCGCGGAAGCCGGAGGACGGCGCGCGGATCTCCGCCTTCCCGTCGATGCCGTGGTCGTCGAAAAGGCCGTCGCCGGCGCGCCGTCGCAGATCGTGGCATGGAAGGCGATCCCCGACGGATGGATGGTGGTCGACGCAGGCCCTGACACGGTGCAGCGCATTGCCGCCGACTGCGCCGGCGCGGGCACCATCATCTGGAACGGTCCGCTCGGGATCTACGAGATCCCTGACTTTGCGGCGGCGACACGCGATGTCGCGATTGCCGTCGCCGCCTCCGGGGCGACCACGGTGATCGGCGGCGGCGATCTCGCCGCCGCTGTCCAGGATGCCGGCGTTGCTGACAAGATCGGCTTTATCAGCACGGGCGGGGGCGCCACCATCGAAATGCTCGAAGGGCGGACCCTGCCCGGCGTCGCAGCGCTTCGCGACCGCGAGGCCGTCCGGCGCTGATGACGGAATCCCGGAAGGCGACGGCCCCGCTGATGGTGGCCGGGAACTGGAAGATGAACACCACCGTCGACGAGGGCGTTGCCCTGGCGCGCGCCGTCTGCGCCTCGGTTGCGGCGACGGATCGCGTGGAGATCGCGGTCCTCCCGCCGTTCACCCATCTGTGGACGATCCACTCGGTGCTCGTCGGCACCGGCGTCCGCCTCGGTGCCCAGGACGTCTACTGGAAGGACGCGGGTGCCTTCACCGGCGAGATCTCACCTGCGATGCTGGCCGGATGGTGCGACCTGACGCTGGTCGGACATTCCGAGCGCCGGCACATCTTCGGTGAGCGCGACGACGAGGTCGGCAAGAAGTTCGTCGCGGCGCTCGCGCACGGCCTCCAGGTCATCCTCGCCGTGGGGGAGACGAGCGACGAACGTGACGATGGCCGCACCTTCGACGTCGTGGATCGCCAGCTCGACGCGGTCTTCGCCGAGCTGGCCGGTCCGCCGGCGATGGACGCCTGGGTCATCGCCTACGAGCCCGTGTGGGCGATCGGTACCGGTCGCACCGCGACGCCGGAGCAGGCGCAGGAGGTTGTCGCACACATCAAGCACCATGTGCGTGCACGCTTCCTCGACGGCTCGCCGCGAGTCCTCTACGGCGGCAGCGTCACGCCGGCGAACGCCGCCTCACTGTTCGGCGAACCGGATATCGACGGTGCGCTGGTGGGTGGGGTGAGCTTGCGTGCCGAGGAATTCGGCGTCATCGTCGCCGCTGCCGAGGCAGCCGCCCGCGCTCGTGACCTCACCTAGCTGCGCGGCATGAGCGGGGTGCGCCCCTTCGTGCTCGTCATCCTCGACGGCTGGGGATACAGCCTGGATTCGTACGGCAACGCCATTGCCGCGGCACGCACCCCCGAGCTCGACGCGCTCGAGAGCCGGTGCCCGCACACGACGGTCGATGCCAGCGGTGAGGCGGTGGGATTGCCGGCCGGCCAGCAGGGCAACTCGGAAGTCGGACACCTCACCATCGGCTCGGGGCGGCTCATCTATCAGCCGCTCTCCCGCATCCACCGGGCGATCGCGGACGGCAGCTTCTATGAGAACGCGGCGATGTGCGCGTCCGTCGACCGTGCGCGCGACCGCGGCAGCGCACTCCACTGCCTCGGCCTGATCTCTCCCGGCGGGGTCCACAGCCACCTCGACCACGCGGTCGCGATCGCCGAGCTCGCCCGCCGCCGCGGCTTCAATGCCCTGTGGTTCCACGTGTTTCTCGATGGCCGCGACGAGCCGCCGAGCAGCGCCGCGGGTTTCGTGCACAGCTTCGTCGAGCAGCTGAGCCGCGTCGGGGTCGGCGCAGTCGCGTCTGTTTCCGGCCGGTACTTTGCGATGGACCGGGACCGGCGCTGGGACCGCACGCAGCGAGCGTACGAAGTCATTGCGGGAGCCGGTAATGGCACCGCCGCCGACCCGGTCGCCTACATCAGGTCGCAGTACGCCGCGGGCGTCACCGACGAATTCGTCGCTCCGGCGTCGATCCTCCACGAGGGTATGCGCGTCCGCATCGAAGACGGCGACTCGATCATCTTCTTCAACTTCCGCCCCGATCGCGCGCGCCAGCTGAGCCACGCGCTCATCGACTCGGACTTCGACGGCTTCTCGCGGTCGAGGGTGCTTCGCGACGTCGAGCTTGTCACCTTCACGGAGTACGAGCGAGACATCCACGCCGCGGTGGCATTCCCGCGCGAGGACGTGAGGCATACGCTCGCCGAGGAGATCAGCGTGGCGGGGTTGCGCCAGTTTCACGTCGCCGAGACCGAGAAGTACGCCCATGTCACGTACTTCATCAACGGCGGCCGCGAGGCCGCGTTCGACGGCGAGGAGCGGCTACTCGTCCCGTCGCCGCGGGTGCCGACCTACGACACGGTCCCCGAGATGAGCGCCGAAGGCGTCACGGATGCGGTGGTCGCGCGCCTGGAACAGGGCCAGGATGCGCTGCTCATCGCAAACTTCGCGAACGCCGACATGGTCGGCCACACCGGGGATTTCGACGCGACCGTGCGTGCGGTCGAGTTCATCGATACCTGCCTCGGTCGCCTCGCACGCGCGGTTCACACGGCGCGTGGAGGGCTGCTCATCACCGCGGACCACGGCAATGCCGAGTACAAGATCGATCGCCGCGATGGATCGGTGCTGACCGCGCACACCACCAGCCCGGTGCCCGTGATCCTCTGCGGCGCCGGCGAGGGTCCGCTGCGTGGCGGCGGCGGGCTCCGCGATATCGCGCCCACCGTCCTCCAGGCGATGGGCGTCGCGGTGCCCGTCGAGATGACCGGGACCTCGCTGCTCAGCACCTGACCGGGCGCCGGCTAGGGCGTGGGCGACGGCGCCTGGTAGGGGACCGGCTCGATCTGGTCGACGGGATGCGGACCGCTCTGCCATCCATCGGTCGCGCCGATGGTGAGATGACACGCGCCCTGGCTGTTGGCATCACAGGCCACCGGTTGCGTGTGAACGGTCACGCCGTCGCTCCAGCTGACGGTGATCGTGACCGCGAATGTCTCGGCTGCCGTGATCGTCGCTCCCGCAGATACCTGTGCATACTCGTGGCTCACCGCGCAGGGATCGCTCCAGCGCTGCGACCCGGGGTCGTAACCGGGCAGTTGCGCGGGTCCACGCTCGACCGGACGCGGTGCAGCCGTGGTGGTGCCGTCCCCCCAGCTCCAGGTGACCGTTCCGGGTATCACGGTGACCTCGTAGAGGAGGAACAGCGTGTAACCGTCGACGACGGTGCTGGTCAGCGCGTGATATGGGTCGGGGACGACCGGAACGGTCGAGTCCATCCAGGCGCAGGTGGGGATGTGCACGAAGGTGCGTGAGGTTGGTGATGTGCCGGGAAGCGTCTCGATATCCCCGACCGTCCAGGACCTGGTCACCCGGGCCACAAGGTCCGCCCCGGTCGGGAATGGCGGCGTGCGCAACACACTGTTCGGTGGGAAGGGTGGGGGAGCGTTGCCCACGAGATATGGCGTGCTGAACGAGAACATGGTGCCCAGGCAGCTCCCTCCGAACGGTGCCACCGGCTGCGCGTCCTGCCAGGTGCCTCGCTTGAGCACGAACGCGGTCACGGCGATCAGGTGGCCGGCCACGTTGGCCGCGGTTGCCGGACTGCCCGGAGAGGTGGCCGTCGGGTCACCGCCCGCCGGAATCGCATTCGGGACCGCATATGCGAATCGAGGGTCGAAACCGTCGTAGCCACCGGCGGCGTTGCGCGAGAAGGCCGGATGGATGGTGACCACCGAGACGATGCCGCCCGGCGATGGCGACCCCGGCCCGGTGTGAAAGCGATGCGACGCGGGGCAGCTCATGCCCTGGGGATTGGGTCCGGCGGGCGGTATCTCGAGCGGGTTGCGCGGCTCCGGGCCCATCGGAATGACGCCGGCCGGGATGATCGGCAGGTATGTCCCTCCGGCTCCGGCCACGAGCTTGCCGTGCGTCAACGCCCCGGTGCCTTCGCTCGCCGGTCCCGGTTCCGATCCGCCTGCGCCTCCGGCGGCAACCGCGGCAGCGGCAGGCATGAGCGAAATCACGACGGCGACGGCGCACCCGCGCCGCAGGCGATCCATCAGCGCCATGAACCGGTCAACGCCGTCGTCGCGAGCCCCCTCACCACCTCACCCGAAACTCTCGCTGTGCAGGATGGACAGCGAGCGCCCAATGCCGCGGGCGCCGTCGACCCTCTCGCCGGCGGCAAGCATGGCAGTTCGCCACGTCGGTCGGTGAAAGCGCACGCTGCGGTCACCTCTTCGCAAGTTTCGGGCGCTAGGCTCGCAGCATGGCCGGACCCGGCGAACTCGACTCCGCGCGGCTCCGCCGTGATCTCAGCCTGGCGCTGCGCCGGCGGATCACGCTCTACGCGGCAATCGGCGCGGCGGGCCTCACTGTGGTTTTCTCGATCGTTGCAGCCACAACCGCGCCGGGCAAAGCGGCAGCCCTACCATCACCGCCGGATCCGTCGGCGACGGAGGTGCCTCAGCAGCCCGTGGACAACCCGCCGAGCCTGGTGGTCCCCGTGCAGCCGCCCCAGAACGGGTTTGGCGGATCACCGGTGTCGGTCTCCGGCGGCTCCTGATCCCGGAACCTTCTCGGGCTACTCCGTGAGCAGCTCCGCGAGTCGCGACCCGTCGAGGTTGCCGCCACTGAGGATCGCCACAGTGCGCGGAGTCACTCCGGCATCGATCATTGCCGCATACGCGAGCGCTCCGGCTCCCTCCGCGACCACTTTCACGTCGGTCGCCATGCGCGCAACCGTCCTCCGAAGAGTCGCCTCGTGCACGAGCGCCCATTCGCTGACGAGAGCGCGAAGGCGCTCGAACATCACGGGGTCGAACGGCGCCGAGGTCCCGTCCGCGATCGTATCGGGCGTGACCGCCGGCGGGCCGTTGACAGCAAACGCGTTCCGCCACAAGGGGTATCCATCGGACTGCACACCCACCACCTGGACTGCGGGTTTGAGCGCGGCGAATCCCAGCGCGACGCCGCAGATCAACCCACCACCACCCACCGGCACGAAGACCCGGTCCACGTCGGGAAGGTCCGCGAGTATCTCGGGAACGATCGATGCGTGGCCGCTGATCACCGCCTCACTCGCGAACGGATGGATGAAGACTTCAGGATCGCGCTCCCAGGCGCGCGTCGCAATCCATTCGTGCATGCGACCGCGCGGCATGAGCACTGCCTCTGCGCCCAGGTTGCGAACACCGTTCAGCTTGAGCGCGGGCGCGGTGTCGGACATCACCACCCGGCAGGGGACCTTGAGCTCGCGCGCAACATGCGCGCACGCCAGCGCCGCATTCCCGGCGCTCACGGTCAGCAGACCGCGTGCGACCCGCTCACGATCCATGAGATGGGCGGCAGCGAAGAATCCGCGAACCTTGAAGCTCCCCGTCGGCTGCATCGACTCGAGCTTGAGGAACCCGCCCGCCGGGGTGGGAATCAGAGGTGTGTGGCGAATGTGCGGAGCGACCAGCCGCGCGACCTCGTGAACGCGCGCCGCATCGACCCCCGTTATCGCGGTCACAGGGTGACGTCCGTCCCCACCCCTGCGGCCACCGCGGCGTCGTAGACGATTCGAGCCACCACCGCATCCTCAAAACCGATTCCGGTCGACTTGTACACGGTGATCTCGTCCTGGCTCCGACGCCCAGGCTTCAGTCCGGCGATCACCTCACCGACCTCGGTGATCGTTCCGGGATCTCGACCCTGGAGCTCATGCGCGCCGGCCGGCGGCGCGTTCTCGGCTGCACCCCGCCATTCAACGAAGACGCGGGCGTGGCGGATCGTGTCGGCGTCGACCTCTGGGCCGAAGGTCCCTCCCACCGAGGTGAGGTGGGTGCCCGGTTCGATCCAGTCGTATCGCGTGATCGGTTCCCTTGCATCGGTGCAGCAGCAGACGACATCCGCGCCGCGCACCGCCTCTTCAAATCCGGGGACGACAACGCAGCGCGGATCGGTCGCGGCCAGCGCTGCAGCGCGGTCCCGATCACGCGAGCAGATGCGGATGGTCGTGAAGCCGCGAACCAGCGGCACCGTCGCCAGGTGAGAGTGGCCCTGCACGCCGGCGCCGAGGATGGCCAATGTCCTCGCATCAGAACGCGCCAGGATGCGGACCGAAACCGTGGCGCCGCCGGCGGTTCGCATCGCGGTGATGTGCTCGCCGTCCATGACGCTCAGCAACGATCCATCGCGCTCGTCGAACAGGGTGATCACCCCCTGATGCGTCGGGAGCCCGAGCTCGCGGTTGCCGGGGAAGACGCTGACCGCCTTGAGGGCAAAACCTTGCTCCGCGACCCAGCCAGGCATTGCTCCGAGCAGACCCAAGGCCGCACGCGCAGCGGTCCGCGGGGGCACCGATGCCTGACCGGTTGAATACGCTCGAAACCCGGCTTCCAGCGCGTCCAGCATCGGCGGGGCGGCGAGGAGCTTCTCGACCTCGTGCCTGCTCAGGACCAGCATGCGCAGGCGGACGCCGTCTCCACGGTCAGCATCGATCTCGAGAGCGGGTCGATTCGGCGCCGCGAATCGTTGTCTCTCCGGCTCTCATGACCGGCCATGTTGGCATGGTTAGGCACAATGGAGCCGATGACTCAACAGCAGGCGGCCTCTGAGCCCGTCACCTCCGGGCGTGAGTTCGACGGCGTGATCTTCGATCTCGGTGGTGTGATGACCGAGCCGCTCTTTCACCACCGAACCGACGTCCCGCCCGAGTACTTCAGCTTGATTGCGTTCTTCCTCGGCGAGTTCCGCGATCACTATCACCTGACGACCGGTGTCCACGATCTGCACCTGATGGAGATGGGCAAGATCTCGGAGGACGAGTTCTTCGACAGGATGACCGCGCGCTACAACGAGACCGGCAACGACCCGGTGGACGCGCGAGCGGCACAGGAGGTGATCTTCGGCCGAGGCATGGTCGCGTGTGGCGCCATGGCCGACGCGGTGCGGCAGATCCGCGACGCCGGCTACAAGACGGCGCTGCTGACCAACATCTCGCGCGAGGGCGAGTCGATATTCAGCAATCTCTTTCCCGTTGCGGAACTCTTCGACGTGGTGGTCGATTCGTCAAAGGTGGGAATGCGCAAGCCCGATCCCGAGATCTACCGGCTGACGTGCACCCGGCTCGGTGTGGCTCCCGACCGCTGCCTCTTCATCGACGACCTGCTCTGCAACGTCGAGGCGGCGCAAGCCCTTGGGATGCAGACGATCCTCTGCCTCGACCCGGTGTCCGTCGCCGATGAGGTGGTGCGCCGCCTGCTCGGCCATCCCGCCACCGCCGAGGCCGGGGCCGAAGCGTGACCGACGACCGCGCCACGCGGTCAATTGCCGGCGCGGGTGAGGCACTTGAGATCGCCGGGATCACCGAACGCGGCCCGGTCCGCGCCCAGAACCAGGATGTCTGGGACGCGATCGTCGGCGGCGACGGGAGGACAGCCGCGCTCGTGCTCGCAGACGGGATGGGCGGCCACAAAGGTGGCCTCGAATCAGCGGAGGCTGCGGTCGTGGCCGCCATCGCGGTGCTCTCGATGCATGCGGGGTCCGAGGACCCGGCAGCCACGCTCAGACGCGCGGTGGCGGCTGCGAACGGCGCGGTGGCAGCGGCCCGCGACGTGATCGGAGGTAACCCCGGCACGACCCTGGTCCTCGCCATCGTCAACGGAAAGCACGCTGTGGTCGCCAACGTCGGCGACAGCCGCGCCTACCTGATCGGCGCTGCCGGTGCCATCCAGATCACCGATGACCACTCCTGGGCCGCGGGCCAGGTACGCCTGGGAGCACTCAGTGCCGAGGAGGCGCGCCACCATCCGAAACGCAATCTCATCGAACGTGCCGTTATGGGCGACCCGGTCGAAGCCGATATCTTCGAAGTCGACGCGGCACCCGGTGATGTCCTCCTGCTCTGTTCCGACGGCGTGTGGGAGCCCCTGTCCGATCCGGCGTTGGGCGCGATCATCTCCGCGCCGGATCCGCTCGGCGTCGCGCTCACCCGCGCGTGCGATGCAGCTCTGGCCGGCGGGGGCACGGACAACGTGACCATGGTCGCGGCGCGCTGGCTTCCCGCGCCATCGGCTAACGTCTGACCCTCGATGGCACGTCTCTATGCGCAGTTCGGGGCGGTCCTTTTCCTAATGGTTGGATTGGGTGGACTGCTGACCGGCGACGCCGGCACCCTGCTCCATCACCAGCCCGAGGGCAACGTCGGCCCGATGGCCCTGCACCTGACCTACGTGCGGGACGTCCTCGACCTCGCCATCGGCATCGCTCTCGGCTTCGCGGGGTTTCGAGCCACAGGCCGGCTCGCGGGCGACATCGTGCTCACCGTCGGCGTCGTGCTGCTGCTGCTCGCCGTTGTGGGGTTCGCTCACCCTGACAATGCAGCGGCCACGCGGGACCTTGCCGGTCTGCACATGACCACGCCGATGAATATCCTCGATGCCATCGCCGGGGCGCTCGCGTGTCTCTGCGTGCTCGGCGACACCACCTCCGCGCCGGTGAAGGCGGCGAAATCCTCGACGGAGAAAGGCTAGACCGCTGCGCCGCTCGCGGCTGCCGTGCCGTTGGCGGCGTGCTCGCCGCGGCGTCGTGCGGTCGCCACCAGGTG
>JBAPOS010000121.1:0-6048 GCA_049279755.1 Candidatus Dormiibacterota bacterium
GCTCCTCGCGGTCGGATGGCTTGTCCTAGGTGGCGCTCACCCGGCAGCGTCGCACGCACCCGCGCCGACGGTCGTCAGTGATCACGGGATCGTCAACATCAACGGGGTCGTGCCCGGCGGCTTCATCGCGGGCACCGGCATGGTACTCACCACCGGAGGGCTGGTGCTCACCAACAACCACGTCGTGGCCGATACCACCGGGCTGACCGCCCAGCTCGCCGGGCGGGGCCCTGTCTACCGAGCCGTCGTGATCGGTGTGGATCCCACCCAGGACGTCGCGGTGATCCAGCTCGAAGGTGCAACCGGCCTTCCCACCACGCCGTTCGATCTCTCCGGGTCACTCGAGGTCGGCGATCCTGTCACCGGCCTCGGCAACGCGCTGGGTCGCGACGGTGCGCCGGTGTCCGCCAGCGGCACCGTCACCTCGCTTGACGAGACCATCCTCGTCGAGGATGAGGAGGCCACCATCGTCGAGACCCTTGACGGAGTCGTCTGCTTCAACGCTCCGATTCAGCCCGGCGATTCCGGGGGGCCGCTCCTCGAAGCGAGCGGCCGGGTGATCGGCATGGACACTGCCGGTGCGTTGAGCACCGGCACCGGGGCGAGTCCGAAGTGGGGGTGTGCCATCCCGATCACGCGAGCGATGACCATCGCGCACGAGATCGAGTCCGGCACCCCGTCCCCGTACATCGAGTCGGGCCATCGCGGCATCCTCGGGGTGGCGGTCGTCAACGCAACGGGGGTGCCGGGATGTGCGGTCACGACGGTCACCGCCGGCGAGGCAGCCGCCGGAGCCGGCTTGACGCCGGGCGACGTCATCACGATGGTCGCCGGGATCCCCGTGACCTCGGCGTCGGATTTCAACATCGTCATGCAGGACCGCAGACCGGGTGACGGCGTCAGCGTGACGTGGCGTGATGCGCATGGGACGGCGCACGCCGCCCACGTGGTGCTGAGTGCGGGCCCGCCCGCCTAGGTCTGCCGGACCTGGAGCATCGCCTGGAGGGCTGCGATGCGCTCCTCGATCGGAGGGTGCGTGTCGAAGAGGTGGTGCGTGAACCCACCGTGGTGCTGCAGCGGATCGTCGATGCACATCGCCGCGGTGGCGTGGGTCATCTTCGCGAAGGGCTTGTCGTTGGCCTGAAGCTTCTGCAGCGCATGAAGCAGGCCGGCGGGATTGCGCGTGAGCTCGACGCTGCTTGCGTCGGCGAGCGACTCGCGCGAGCGTGACAGCGCGAACTGCATGAGCGGGCCGACGATCACCGCGACCACCGAGAGCAGCGCGGCCGCGGCGATGAGGACGATGATCAGATAGCCGCCGTCGCGGTTGTTGCCGCCGCGCGTGAAGAATAGCGAGCGCCACAACAGGCTCGCGAGCAGACCGATGAGCGCGACCGATGTCGCGACGATCAATACGAGGCGGACGTCGTAGTTGCGAATGTGGCTCATCTCATGTGCGAGCACACCCTCGAGCTCTTCGCGATTCATGATGGCGAGCAGGCCGGTGGTGCAGGTGATCGCCGCCTTCTGCGGGCTCGTGCCCGTGGCGAAGGCATTCGGCGACGGATCGTCGATGATGTAGATCTTCGGCATCGGCAGCCCGGCGCCGATCGTCAGCGTGGAGACGATGTCATAGAGCACCGGCGCCTGCTGTTGCGTCACCGGTTGCGCACCCGAGACGGCGAGGACGGTCTGCTGACCGAGGGTCAGTGACCAGAGCACCACGAGCAGGGCCACGATCGCGGCGATGACGATGCCCGAGATGCCCCCGCTGACACCCGAGACGATGAAGCCGATCACGTAGCCGATCGCTGCCCAGATGATGAAGAAGGCCGAGACCACGATCACGCTCTTGCGCTTGTTGCGGGCGATCTGGTGATACATCGAGTTCACTATGCCACGGCCGATGCCGGGGCAAACCGATGTTCAGAGCAGAGGTCAGGTCAGGTCAGATCAGATCAGCCCCGCGTAGCGCTCCCGAACCGCTCGCAGCGAGGCAGCCACGGGCGCGAGTGCCGGCGCCCTGGAGGCGACGCAGTCGGCGGTCTTCAACCCGGCCCCGGTGATGTAGGCGACCACGGTTTCGTCGCCCTCCCAGCGGCCGGCGCGCGCCAACTTGCGCAGCACCGCGACCGTGACCCCACCGGCGGTCTCGGCGAAGATGCCCTCGCTGGCAGCAAGCAGCTCGATGCCCTCGACGAGTTCCTCCTCGGTGGCGCTCTCCACAACCCCACCGGTCTCGCGCGCGATGCGCAGCACGTCGGCACCATCGGAGGGATTGCCGATCGCGATCGAGCGAGCGATCGTCGCCGGCCGGACCGGGACGACCGTGGTTTCGCCGCCGGCGAAGGCCGTGGCGACCGGCGAGCACCCGAGCGCCTGGGCCCCGGTGAGGCGCGGCAACCCGGACGCGCTCTCAACCAGGCCGAGGTCGATCAGCTCGCCGGCCGCCTTGCGGTGCTTGACGAACTGGCAACCGGAGGCGACCGGTACGATGATCTCGTCGGGGAGTCGCCATCCGAGCTGCTCGGCGGTCTCGAACGTCAGCGTCTTGCTCCCCTCGCTGTAGTACGGGCGCAGGTTGAGGTTGCAGAAGCCCCAGTCGACGCAGTCCGCGAGCTCCGTGCAGAGACGGTTGACGTCGTCGTAGCTGCCCTCGACCGCGATGATCGTCGGCCGGAAGATCGACGTCCCGATCATCTTTGCAGGCTCGAGATCGCTGGGAACGACCACGACGGCACGCAGTCCTGCGTGGGCCGCGTACGCCGCCACCGAGTTGGCAAGATTGCCGGTGCTGGCGCAGGCGATGGTGGTGAGCTCGTGCTCGCGCGCCCAGGTTGCGGCGACGCTCACGACGCGATCCTTGAATGAGCCGGTCGGATTCTGCGTGTCGTTCTTCAAATAGAGGTTGCGCAGCCCGAGCTCGGCGCCCAGGTTGCGCGCGTGGATCAACGGTGTGAATCCTTCGCCCAGCGAGATCGGCTCGGTCTCCTCGAGGTCGACCGGCAGAAGGTCGCGATACCGCCAGATACTCGGGGGGCCGGCGGCGATGCTCTCACGGGAGATGCGCCGAGCCACCTCCTCGTAGTCGTAGCGCACCTCGAGCGGCCCGAAGCACCGCTCGCAGATGTTGGTTGCCTCGACGGGGGTTTCGTGACCACAGGCGCGACAGACGAGGCAGCTGACGTGCGCACCCGACGGGGCGCGTCCGTAGCGTTCGAGCAGACTGATCGTGGACATAAAAAAACCTCCCGGGCTTGTGGTCCGGGAGGCTTCCCAACGAGGGCGCGCGTGCCCCTACGTTCGGAAACCTCCGCGGGGCATGATCATTGTTGCGAGCACGACTCTTGGTGTCAGCACAGTGGGGGCATGCTACCACGGAGACCGCGCTCGATCGCAAGCCGCACCAATGACAACGTCTCGCACGCGCTCAGATCCGGCGGATGAGGTCGCGCTCGACACGCTCACGGGTGAGCATCACGATCGGGTGCAGCGCATGGCCGCGTAGCGCCTGCTCCATCTGACGGAGCAGCGAGTAGAGGCTCTTCACCGCCTTGACCACGTCCCCGGTGTCGGCACCCGGAGGAGGCTCGATGTCGGCGAGAGGCACGCCCGAGGCCCATTCGTAGGCGGGACGGATCTGCTCCAGGGACAGCGGGGGCATCGTCTCGAGCCCGTGCTCGCGCTCGAGCTCGACGAAGCGCCGCATCGCCGTCCGCAGGCGGCGATGGCGTTCCTCGATGCGCGGCGTCGGGAAGTGACGGCGGGAGGGTTGGGGCCGCTCGCGGCCACGGTCCTCGGCGACCAGGCTGACCAGCGTGGCGGCGAGCTCCTCGGGTTTCAGTCCATCCAGCACCCCGGAGGCGATCGCATCCGCCACCAGGAGCGAGCTCTCGCCATAGAGCGAGCCGGCGAGGCGCCCGAGGTCGGTCGGGTCGTCGCCTTCGAGGAAGCCGGCCGCCCGCAGCACCGCTCGATGAGCCTGGAACTCGCGACGGAAACGATGCTGCGAGCGTTCGAGCTCCTCCTCGGCTCCGGCGAGGGTGGTCTCGATATCGGCGATCCGGTGGTGGTGGGCTCGATGCTCTCCGAAGTAGGGGCAGTTCCTGCATGGTGATTCGTTGAGCCGATCCTGGAGCGACCGGCTGGTGCGTCGCAGGGCTTCGTATCGCTGCCCGGGGTCCGACCCCGCCTTGCCGTAGCGGCCCCGGCGCGCGTCGGTCCAGTGCCCGCGCCGGGCCCTGCGGAGCGCGAGCTGGGCCTCGCCGAGCTGCGTCGTGGTGGTGAGAAACGAGGTCAGGGTCCGCTCGGTGCAGGGCACGCGCGGATGCTGAAACCGCCGAAGCCGAAGATCGTGCAGCTCCGCGTCGAGGTTGGCTTTGCGATGCTCCCAGCGGGCTGAACGCTCGACGGCCTGATACTGCCCGAACGAGCTGTCGAGGAGAAGCTCGGCGGCCTCCGCGGACCTGGTGCGCAACAGGTTGAGAACCATTGTGTAGGTCGGAGAGAACTTGGAATCCACCGCGAACTCGCCCGAGATCGCGGCGTCGTAGATGTCGCGGAGATCGACGTCACTCTCCTTGAGGATCACGCCGTGTCCGACGGTGTCGATACCGCGCCGTCCCGCCCGTCCCATGAGCTGGGTCAGCTCGCCGCTGGTGAGTGATGCGAAGCTCACGCCGTCGAACTTCGTGAAGCTGGAGATGACACAGGACCGGGCCGGCATGTTGAGCCCGAGCGACAGCGTCTCGGTGGCGAACACCACCTTGATCAGCCCCTGTTGAAAGAGCCGTTCAACAGTCTCCTTCGCATAGGGCAGAAGGCCGGCGTGATGCATCGCGAGCCCGCGGCGGAGCAGACGCCTGTCGAGCTCGAGCAACACGCACTGACGCTCGTCTGCATCGCTCAACGCCGCCATGCGTTCTGTGACCGCAACATCGATGCGTTCTTTCTCATCGTCGGTGGTGAGATCGACACCGTGCACGCCGCATCGCTGGAGCGCCTCGCGGCAGCCTCTGCGCGAGAAGATGAAGTAGATCGCGGGGAGCATCGCGCGACGGCGGAGCACCTCGATCACCTGGAGCAGGTCGTTGTCGGGAGCGCGCCGTGCCTCGCGGAACCGAGGTTGCTGCACAGCGTCCGCCTGCGCGAGCTCGAGCGTGCCGCGCGCTGCGTTGCCGGCCTTGTCGAACAGCGGGTGGAGTGTGTTGTCGATGCTGAGCCACATCTCGAGCGCAACCGGGCGCTCGGTCCGCGTGACCGTCTCGATGGTGCCGCGCAGCCCGGACATCCACGCCGCGACCTCACCGACGTTGCTGATCGTCGCGGAGAGGCCGGTCAAGCGAATGTGGTGCGGTGCCTCGATGATCAGCTCCTCCCACACGGTGCCGCGGGGGTAGTCGTCGATGTAATGCACCTCGTCGAGCACGACGTCGCCGACTCGATCGACGCGCGCGGGCTCGTCGTATAGGACGTTGCGCAGGATCTCCGTGGTCATCACCAGGATCGGCGCTCCATCGTTGAGCGTGTGCTCGCCGGTGATCAAGCCGATGCGCGCCTCGCCGAAGCGCTCGCAGAGGTCGTGGAACTTCTGATTGCTGAGCGCTTTCAGTGGGGTGGTGTAGACGACGTCCGCCGCTTCGGTGACCGGCCGGCGCAGCGCCGCGGGAGCGTCGAGGCGGCGCCAGATCACATAGTCGGCGACGACGGTCTTGCCACTCGACGTCGGCGCGCTCACCAGCACACCGCGTGAGCGTTCGAGCTTGATGATCGCCTCGCGCTGAAACTCGTCGAGCGCGAACGGCAAGGTCGCCTGATACGCCTCGATCAGATCCTGCGTCAACGGCGCCGGCTCAGACGTGGATCAGCTCGAAATGCGACCCGAGGACGAGCGCCTCGCCATGGTCGTCGACGAAGCGCAGCACCTTCTGGCACATCTCGTCCGCGTGCCTGCTGTCCGAGCTCACACACGCGATGCCGATCACCGCAGACTGCCACAGATCCTGGTCGGCGACCTCGGCGACGGCGACGTTGAACGTGTTGCGGAGC
>JBAPOS010000122.1:0-4155 GCA_049279755.1 Candidatus Dormiibacterota bacterium
GCGCGCCGTGCTCCTCTTCATCGCGGATCGGGCGCGCGCCTTCTCCGAGTATCACCGTGTGCTGCGCCCGGGAGGCCGGCTGTCGCTCGGCGAGCCGCTTAACAGCTGGATGAGCGCCGACCGCCCCGGCTACCTCTGTGGCTATGACGTCACCGGCGTGGCTGACCTGGAGCGAAAGCTGCACGACGCTGACCGAGTGCGACGCGCGCCGGACGAGGACCTGCTGCGCGGCTTCGATGATCGCGACCTCATGGCCATGGCCGCCGCGACGGGGTTCCAGCACGTCGAGGCGCAGACGGAGCTTTCCCTCGCCCCACCACCCGCGCGCGACGATCTCGACGTCTTTCTAGACACCGCACCCAATCCGCTTGCCCCGACCACACGAGCGCTCATGGCCGCCGCGCTGAATGCCCGCGAGGCGGAGCGATTCGCCGAGTCCCTTCGTGAGTCCCTCCACGGGGGGCGGGGCGAGCGGCGTCACGCGATGACGTTCCTGAGGGCGTTGCGGTGACCGGCGAGCTCGACACCACCATATGGGACACGGTCGTTGTCGGCGCCGGCCACAACGGCCTCACCGCGGCCGCCTACCTCGCACGCGCAGGCCGCACCGTGCTCGTGCTCGAAGCGCGGGATCGCATCGGCGGCGCGTGCACGCTCGAGCACCCCTTCGAGGATCCGGGTTTCGTGGTGAGCCCGTGCGCGTATCTCGTCGGTCTCCTCCACCACAGGGTGATCGACGAGCTCGACCTGCGCCGGCACGGCTATCGGGTGCAGGTTGTCGACCCGCATCTCTGGTGTCCGTTCGACGACGGCACAGCCCTGGCCCTGTGGGACGACTCGGAACGCAATCACCAGGTGGTGGCGGCGATGAGCCCTGGAGATGCCGATGGATACACGCGCTACGAGCAGCTCTTCGCCCGGATTCGGCGGGCGCTCCGGTCCGAGCCGCACGACACGTGGGTCGGCGATGCGCCCGACCGGCCCGCGCTGGAGGAACTCCTCCACCACGATCCCGAGCTCATCGAGATCATGTTCGAAGAATCGATCGCGTCCGTCATCGAGCGCCATGTGCACGATGAGCGGCTTCGAACCGCACTGCACGGGCAGGGGTTGATCGGCACCTGGGCGGGTCCGCGCGATCCCGGCACCGCGGCAATCCACGCCATGCACTCGATGGGCACCATCGAGGGCAGACCGGGTGCGTGGGGGTACGTCCAGGGCGGAATGGGCAACGTCTCGTTCGCGCTGGCGAAGGCCGCCGAAGAAGCAGGCGCCATCATCAAACGCAACGCCAGGGTCACCGAGATCGTCCCGTCCGAGGCTGTCATCCTCGATGACGGCTCGCGGATCCGCGCGAGAGCCGTCATCTCGAACGCGGATCCGCGCACCACGCTCAGCCTGCTTTCGGACGCGGCGCCGACCGCCTTCGCGCAGCGTGTCGCCGACTGGCGCATGGAGGGTCCCGTCCTCAAGATCAACTGCGCGCTGTCGCGCCTGCCCACCTTCACCGCCGCCGCACCGGGCGACGCCCCGCACCGAGCGATGGTGACCATCGCGCGAAGCCTCGACGAGACCCAGGCGGCCTACGAACGCAGCCGTGCGGGCGAGCCCGCACCACGCTGGGCCGAGCTGTACTTCCATTCCGCGTACGACCCGTCGGTCGCTCCGGAGGGCAAGCACGTCATGAGCGTGTTCGCCCAATACGCGCCGTACACGCTGGCCGCGGGGTCGTGGGACGAACGGCGTGAGGCGGTGGCCGACGCGGCGTTCGCGGAGATCGCGCGATTCGCGCCCGATATCCTCGACTGCGTCATTGCACGCCAGGTGCTGGCGCCACCGGACATCGAACGCGCCGTCGGACTCGCCGGGGGCCACATCTTCCAGGGGGAATGCCTCCCCGACCAGATGTGGGATCGCCGCTTCCCACCGCGCACCCCGATCGAAGGCCTCTACATGTGCGGCGCGAGCACCCATCCCGGCGGCAGCGTCATGGCGATCAACGGCCGCAACTGCGCGATGGCAGTGCTCGCCGATACCAGGGCACGACGAAGCTAGCGACCCAGCCGTAGCGCGTTGCGAATGAGGTTCATCTCCTCACGATCGGCGACGCGCAATGCGAGCAGGGCCGCGCCGTAGATGAGTGCTGCGGCGACCACGATCACCCACAGGAGCACGCGATTCTCGTGGGGATTCGCAACGTAGATGAAGACGCCCATCACCAGGCCGGCGGCGATTGCTTTCCACGAGGTGCTCACCAGTGGGATCGTTCCCAGCTGTGCGCGCAGCACCAGCCAGCCGACAACCACAAGGGCGGCCTCGGTGACCACCACCGCCCAGCTCGCCCCGAGGTATCCGTAGCGCGGAATCACGACAAGGTTGACACCGACGTTGATCACCAGCCCCACCATGGCGACCAGCGCAAAGACGTTCTGCTTGTCGATGGCGTTCAGGGTGGCGGCGAATGTGTTGTCGGCGAACATGAACACGATGGCAAGCGCGAGGATCTGCAGCGCCGGTTCGGATCCCGCGTACAGATGCAGCAGCGTGTTGAACTGAGGGGCCAGCAGGAACACGCCCACGGTGATCGGCCAACCGAGGATCACCAGGGCTTTGAAGAACTTCTCGGCGAGTGGCAGGACGCGTTCGGGCGACCGCCGGTGATAGATGGAGAGCAGCGGAAAGACGACGCTGCGCAGAGCAAACGGGATGAAGAGCAGCGACTCGAACGGCTTGTAGGCAAATGTGTAGTACCCCACCTCGCTGTACGGTCGGAAGCGCTGCAGGATCGGGACGTCAACCTTGAAGTAGACGGTAGTGATGATGAAGGTGATGCCGAGCGGTATCGCCACCCGCACCCATGACAGGAGAAGCCCGGGCTCGAACTGAAGCCCCGGGCGGAGTACCCCCATGGCGATGAGCACGGTCGCGAAATACACGCATGCGAACGCGTAGCTGATCGCGTAGGCCCAGAGGAAGAACCCGGTGTCCGCATTGATGTGGACCCCGATAACGACGAGCGCGAAGACGATGAGGGTTTCGGGAACGATCTCGATGATCTCGAAGGTGAGCCGCTGCATCGCGTAGAGCGTGTTGCGCAGCAACAGCTGGTACCCCGAGAGCACGAGGATCGCGAACGCGGGCCAGAGCAGCGAGCGAACACCCGCGATGTAGAGCGCGGCGAAGATGAGCGGGAGCCCTATCGCGGCTCCAATCAGCTTGAGCGAAGCGACATTGTTCCAATAGCGGGAAAGCTGTTCGGTGTGGCGCGCGCCCTCGCGCACGTAGAGCGCGGAGAAGCCGAGGTCGGTGACGGTGCCCACCAGACCCACGTAGGTCACCGCTGTCTGCATCTCACCAAACCGGGTGGGATCCAGGTAATTGCCGATGATGATGACCGCAACCAGCGCGATGATTCGAGAGATCACGCGCACCACCAGGATGAGGAGCGTGTTGCGGAGCGCGCGCATCCCGAGTCCGCCCGGCATGTCCGGCGACGCTGCGCCTGGCGCCGGGGGTTCGTCCTGCAAGACGCTCATTCTATCCACGCCTCGGCGCAGTGCCTGCCGCCGATCCCGGTGGATACACTGCGAAAGCCATGCCTGACGTCGCGACCGAGCGACCTCGCACCGACGCCGAGCAACGCACCGACGGCGGCGCCCTGATAGCGCGCACGCTCCGAGAACGTGGCGTGACCACGGTTTTCGCACTTCCCGGCGGTCACATCCTGCCGCTTCTCGACGCCTCGATCGACGAGGACATCCGGATCATCGATACCCGGCATGAGGGAGCAGCAGTGCTCGCCGCGGAAGGCTGGGCGCTGGCAACCGGCGAGACCGGCGTCGCCGCGGTGACGGCAGGCCCGGGATTTGCGAACGGCCTCATCGGCCTGCTCGACGCGGGCGCCTGGAGTGTCCCTCTCGTGATGCTCGCGGGCAGGACGAGCCGCAACCGGCAGGGGCGCGGCGCCGTCGCTGACGTCGACCAGCGAGCGATCGCCGCACCGATCGCGAAGTGGTCGGCGACCTGCTCGGATGCCGGGCGACTGCCGAGGTATGTGGCCGAGGCGCTGCATCGCGCCCGAAGCGGCTGCCCGGGAGCCGTGTACCTCGAGCTGGACTCTCATGCCGTCTACGGGAACGCCCCTCCCCTGGACAC
>JBAPOS010000123.1:0-5252 GCA_049279755.1 Candidatus Dormiibacterota bacterium
CCGCGACGACGACCACCCATTCGGCGCCGGCAACGACGCTGGGAACGCCGCTGGCCGGTCACGCCGCGCCGACGGTGACCCACGGCATGCTCACCGCGCTGGTCGCGGGCACGGGCAACTACGGAGCCCCGCTCATCAGCGGGTGCACGTGGGCGACCTGGGTGACCAACTGCCAGAACCTGACGGCCTACGGCAACGGCTCCGGATTCAACAACGTCGGCTGCGGCCCACCGAACGGCTGCGCGTTCGGTCCGGAGTTTCAGTGCGAGGAGCTTGCGGATCGCTACGCGTACTACGCGTGGGGCGAACCCGCCAACTGGTATCCGTACGGTGCGGTTGGTGGGGCGTCGACGATGTGGCAGGCGGCCCCGAACCTGCCCATTCCGCTGGCGCAGTACGCGAACGGAGCGGGAACCCCGCCGATGCAGGGTGATCTGATGATCTTCGCGCCAGGATGGCTCGGCAGCTACTGGGACGGTTCGGGGCACGTTGCCATCGTTCGCGATGTCGGCCCTGGTTACGTCGACATGGTCGAGCAGAATGCAACCTCGTCGGGCACCGATCGATTCGCCCTGAGCGGTTCGCGCGTGACCGCCAATGGCTACACGCCGATCATCGGCTGGCTCAGACAGACCGAGCAGACCCCGATCGAGCTTGCGGCGAGCAACGTGATGGGGACGCCGCAGTCGGTCTCGGATCATTCGGGCAACCTGGACGTGATGTGGCGCGGCGCCGACTCGAAGCTCTACGACCTCGCTTACCGCAACCAATCCTGGCAGCACGTGGCGTCGGCCATCAGCGCTGGTACAAACGAGGCGTCGACCCCGGCCGTGGTGTCTCCGGCGCCGGGACAGGTCGACGCATTCTGGGAGGACACCTCGGGCAATCTCTGGCAGGTGCAATCGCAGACGGGGTTCTACGGAGCGGAGACGTGGTCGTCGCCGCAGCAGCTGAACGTGGGTCCGATGGCACTCGGATCGGCTCCCGCCGCGGTGAGTCCGGCGCCAGGGCAGATCGAGGTGTTCTGGAAAGCGACCGACGACACGCTGTGGTCGGAGTCGTACAACGGCGCCTGGTCGGCGCCGATGCCACTCAACAGCAGCCCGGTCGCCGGTAACCCGGATGCGGTCGCCACCTCCAACGGCACCACCGGGCTCGTCTGGCGCGACACGGCAGGCAATCTCTGGACCGACCTCGGATCGTCGTCGGGTTGGTTCGGCGCCCATGAGGTCGGCACCGGAGGGCTCGCGAGCGACCCGACCGTCGCCACCTCGGGCCTGGGGACCGTCGATGCCATCTGGCGCACCACGTCCGGCTCGGTCTGGGCAGCCGCCGTGACGCCGAATGGCGGACCCGGGCAGGTGGAGGTCGACTCGGCGGTGAGCATGGGGCGACCCGCCGCCGCCGGAACCGCCGCGAGCGCGGTGGCGGTGGTGATGCAACGAGCCAACGGCACCCTTGCAGCCGCGATCTACAACCCCGGCAACGGATGGATCGGGCCGCAACAGCTGAACCAGATCGCGGCGACCTCGCAGCTCTCGGCGGTGAGCTGGGGGGGCAACGCTGTCGCAGCCTTCTGGCAGGGGAGCGGCGGCAGCCTGTGGTGGTCGGCCGCCTGTGATGGCTGCGCGGCGCAACCACCACCGGTCTTCAACCAGGCCCCGTAGGAGTTCTGGCGGCGGCTCCCGCGACGCGTGGCGGTCGCGGGAGGCGATGATCGGCGCGTGACCACGCTGGCCGATCTGGCGCGTGCCGGCGACGCGATCGCGAAGACATCCTCGAAGTCGGAGAAGGTGCGCCTCCTGGCGCAGTTCCTGGCCACAACCGAGGAGTCGGAGCTAGCGCAGGTGGTGCGGTACTTCGGCGGCGGCGTCTTTCCGGCAGGTGACGAGCGCACCCTGCAGGTCGGCGGTGCGGCATTCTCGACCGTGCTCCGCAACGTGAGCGGGGCTGACGATGCTGCCATCCGAGCGGCGTGGCGGCGCCATTCGGATACGGGTGACGTCACCGGCGACCTGCTCTCACGGGTCGAAGGTCGCGACACCGATCCGATCTCCATCGGCGACCTCGACCAGTCGTTCGCGAACATCGCCGGAGCTCGCGTCGCGCGCGAGCGTACGGCGCTGCTCACCGCGCTGCTGAGGCGTGTGAGCCCGGACGAGGCGCGCTACATCGCCAAGCTCATCACCGCTGAGTTGCGCATCGGTCTGCGCGAGGGGCTGGTGGAGGAAGGCGTGGCCCTCGCCTTCGGAGCGGAGCCCGCAGCGGTGAGCCGCGCCGTGATGCTCACCGGTGATCTCGGCGAGGCCGCCCTGCTCGCCAGGGCGGGGCGTCTCGACGATGCGGCGCCGCGCTGGTTCGTGCCTCTGCGGTCAATGCTCGCGACACCCGTCGCCGACGCTGCCGAGGCGGTTGCTCGTCTTGGCGAGGATGTCTGGGTTGAAGACAAGTATGACGGAATCAGGTGTCAGCTCCACCGCCGCGGGCCCGATGTCGCGCTCTACAGCCGCGACCTGAAGAACATTTCGGCACAGTTCCCTGAGATCACCGATGCGGCGGTTCACCTCCGCAGCGACGTGATGCTCGATGGCGAGATCCTCGCGTTTCACGACGGCCGCGTGATGCCGTTCCACGCCCTCCAGACACGACTCGGCCGCGTCGCGCCGGACGCGGCGGTGATGGCAGCCGTGCCGGTGATCTACGTCGCCTGGGACGTGCTGATGGTGGATGGCGAGGTGCTGATCGATCACCCGCTGCGCGAGCGGCGCGCACGGCTGGAGGCGCTGGAGGTGCCGCAGCCGCTTGCCCTCGCGCACCTCGAGCGGGTGCACGGCGTCGCTGAGATCGATCGCCGCTTTGACGACGCTCGCGCGCGATTGAACGAAGGACTGCTCTTGAAGCAACCCGAGTCGCCGTACACCCCTGGACGTCGCGGATTGAACTGGCTCAAGCTCAAGCGCCCTCTCGACACGCTCGATGTCGTGGTCGTCGGCGCCGAGTGGGGACACGGCAAGCGGCGTGGTGTGCTCAGCGACGTGACCTTCGCCGTGCGCGTCGACGGCACCGAACAGCTGGCGACCATCGGCAAGGCGTACACCGGGCTCACCGATGCTGAGATCGCCGAGATGACCGCGCTGCTGCTCGATATCACGGTCTCCGACCACGGTCACTACCGCACCGTCGAGCCGCGAATCGTTCTCGAGATCGCGTTCGATGCGGTGCAATTCTCCGCGCGGCACAAGTCCGGGTTCGCGCTGCGCTTCCCACGCATCGCGCGGTGGCGGCACGACAAGCCGACTTCGGAGATCGACACGCTTTCGCGCGTGCGTGACCTTGCCACGGCGATCGAGCGCGACCGCGTGCAGCTTGTCGACCAAACCAGAGCCTGATCAGCTCTGCTCGAGAAACGCTCCGAAGAGTTCCGGGGTGTCCATCGCCGGGTCGCCGACCTGAGAGAAGGCGTCGAATCGCGCGCGCAGCGCCGCGTACTGCTGCACCAGCGCCCTGTCGTCGTACGCCTCCATCGGGTCCCAGGGATGCAGGTAGCGCACCTCGCTGATGCCCGCCTGGAGCATCTCCTTGAGGCAGCCGAAGCATGGCTGCGTAGTCGTGGTCATCGAAGCGCCGAGCGTCTGCTGACCGAAGCGTGCCGCGGTGAGCAGCGCATTCTGCTCGGCGTGCACGCAGATGCAGATGTCGTAGGCGCCGCCGCGCAGTCCATCGTCGTCGCGGCGAGAGCATCTATGGCAGCCGCCCTCGGAACAGTTGGGCATGCCGAAGGGCGTGCCGTTATAGCCGGTGCTCAGGACGCGCGCGTCGCGTGTGATCACGGCGCCGACGCGGCGTCCAAGACAGTCGGCACGCGTTCGCGCAGCGAGTGCGATCAGCAGGAAGTACTGATCCTTGCTGGGCCGGTGCGGTGCTGGGGTCGTCAGGGCTTCCGTCCCAGAAAGGCCGCGAGCCGATCGATTGCCGGCGCGTCGTCAGGGACCGGTTCCGGAGGTGCGAAGGGCATCCCGTCGCGCGGCCGGCCCGCGAGGCGCGTCTGCCAGAGGACCAGGGCGCCCTCGGCGAGATCCTCGGGGAGGTCGGCCGGTTGCCCGATCGCCCGGGCGAGGTCCCATCCGTGGATGAGCAACTCGTTGATGCGCATGTGCACAACGGTCGCACCCGGTTGCTCGCCGAGCATCGGTGTGTCGACCGTGCCATCGAGGAACCCAGGGGTGAGGAAGCCGTTGTGCATCCTTGCACCGGTTGCGCGGAACCCGGCGGCGGGGTCGTCTCCGAGCCGATCGACCGCGCGCTCCTCAGGTGACACCGGACCCGACCGGCGGGTGCCGTCCGCGACGCCGGCGAAGACCACGTTGCCGTTGGCGACGTGGTTGAGCAGCTGACGAACGTCCCAGTCGGTGCAGGGTGTCGGTGCCGTCCACTGATCGGGCTGCACCTGGTCGACCAGATGCTGGACAGCCGCAAACGCCCGATCGCAATCGGCCACGACGGGAGGGATCTGGCTCATACCTCTATGGTGGCCGAGATCCTCAGGTTCGTGCCGCCAAGCGTCCGGCGGCTACAGTTTGCGCCAGGGCGGGTAGCTCAGCCGGTTAGAGCAGGGGGCTCATAACCCCACGGTCCCAGGTTCGAATCCTGGCCCGCCCACTTCGGGGATGTCGCAGTTCGGCTGACCGGTCGCTGAAGGGCTTCGGCTGATGTGTCGCGCACCTTCGGCTGATATGGCCCATCGGCTTCGGCTGATTGGTCCCGGTCGCGTGCGTGAGCCAACAGCGCGATGGAGCAGCGGTACTGGCAGTGCCGGTGGTCGTCGAGAGTCGGAACGTCTCCGGTGTGCGCTCTTGAGTGGCGTCTGGATCGGCATACGGCGTTGGCCGGCGCGATGTGAGTCAGAAGAACTGACTCTCCGGTCGCCCAAGCTCGCGACGTCGACGCCAGTCGCCGCCACGCCAGCACGTGTTATTGCCGGAAGTGGCGATAACCTGCCGGGACCACCTGCCGTTTGAGGCGTCAGCGAACAGATGTTTGGTATAATTCGTGAATGGAAGCCTTCGCGATCCCGGATGCGCGCGAGCGTCTCGATGACGCCGTCGATGGACTCGTCGATGAGTCGATCGATGAGTTCTCGACGCACGCGCTGGGCGAGGATCTGATCGACCTCCGGCGCGCCATCGATCGGCTCGAAGCCGAGTTCCTCCGGCGCCTGCACCGCTTTGATCGCGCGCACGGAGCGGTCGCCG
>JBAPOS010000124.1:0-12111 GCA_049279755.1 Candidatus Dormiibacterota bacterium
CGCCGGCACCGACCACGGCGGTGCCGACGGCAGCGGCGACCGCAGCAGCCTGCGCGAATCTTCAGGTCAATGCTGCCCATTCCCCCGCCGAGCGACTCGCGCTCACCGTCGCCGATCTGCCGTCAGGCGGTCCGTCGCTGGTGCAGATCAGCGACGGCAGGATGAACAACACCGCCAACACGGATCAGCGCGGATTTGCCAACACGGGCAATACGTATCGCATCGAGGATGACGTCGTGCTCGACGCCTCCACGCAGACGGCGACCGCAGACTATCCACAGCTGCGCGATGCCGCCAAGACCCAGTTTGCGACGGTCACGACTACAACGCCGCCGGCCAGCCTCGGCTGCCAGGCGGACGAGTTCGTGGGCACGAATTCGACCGGCTACAGCCAGGTCGGCATCGCGTTTCAGGACGGCGACGTCATCGCGGTCGTACTGCTCGTGGACGCCGCCAAGCCGGTCGATTCCATCTTCGCCGGCGCGGTCGCGCTGGCGCAGGATCAGAGGATTGTCGCCGCCTCGACCTGAGGTCAATCGGTCCGGCCGAGGCGCTCGAGGAACTCGTGCAGGATGGCGCCGGTGACACCCCAGATGACCCGGCCTGACGCTTCGTAATAGTGCACGCGGCCGCGCATGCCGTTGCGTTCGATCTCGCGAACGCTGTGTGGCGCCACCATCAGGTCCGCGATGTCGATGCGAAACCATTCGGCGATCTCGAAGTCGTCGGTCCTGAACTCGATCGGTCGGAGCTGCATGCCGACGACCGGTGTGAGCCAGCGACCGGAGACGACTGTCGAAAAGGGAGAGAGGACACCGAGAACCTCGACGCTGTCGCGATGAATCCCGAGCTCTTCACCCGCCTCGCGAAGCGCGGTCTCCACCACGCCGGCGTCCATCGGCTCGGCGCCTCCACCGGGAAACGCGATCTGCCCGGGATGGTGGCGAAGCTCCTCAGAGCGGAGCACGAAGAGCAGGGGCACGCCGGGCGCTGTCGGGTCGCAGAGGAGCAGCACCGAGGCCGGTCGCAGCCCCGCCGGCGGCGCGGTCATGACGTCGCCCGGAGCACTCACGACCCGTCGGAGCCGATCGACGATGGACACTGCTGCGCTCATGCCGCGCACGCCCGCGCTGCGCGCACGGTCGAGGTCGTACGCTTGAATCGATGACCAGCGAAGCTCCGAACGAGACCAGGCCACGGCGACGCTGCGCGAAATGTGGCGGCGAGCTGCGCTTTTCGCATCGCGAGTACGCGGGCAAGGGGACCTCGGCCGCGATCCTTCGCTGCGCCGCGTGCGGAGACGTCGTCCACGACGCCGCGCGCGAAACCGTCAACAGGCCGCAACGCCACACCTCGAAACATCATCGCGACCTCGACGCGGGCCCTCCAGCGAACCCCGTCATCGACCCGGCACTGGCCGCGCGCCTGCTGGAATCCACTCACGATTCCGGCTGATTCAGAGTCCCGCAGTGGCGGCTGCCTGCGCCGCTGGGGCGAAGCGCTCGAACCATTGCAGGATCTGGGCATTGACACCGTCACGGTCGACATCGACCGAGATCGCGTGGCCGCTGCGAGGGAGCAGTTCGACCTGCACAGCCGCGCTGCCGATCAGCCGTTGCCCGATCTCGCGAGCGCATCGGGGATCGATGGACCGATCACGCTCGCCGTGGACGACCAGCACCGGGGCGCGGATCTCCGCCAGCTCATTGCGAACCATGGCGCACAGCCGGCGCAGCTCGTCGATGCTGCGAGTGGGACGGATGCCGTAGCTGAAGAGCTCCTCGACCGCGTCGGGGTGCCACAGGTCGACGTCGTCTCCCGCTCGGTGCCAGCGCACGATGCGCCTGATCGCCGGTAGCAACGGAGCGAGCGGACCACTCAGCCAGATGGGTGCCGCGAGCGCGGCGACGGCGCGGACGCGCAGGTCGTGGGCCGCAAGGTGGAGTGCCAGAGTCCCACCCATCGACTGCCCCGCCACCATGACGTCATCGCACTCCGATGCGAGCGCGTCGAAGGACTCCGCAACACATGCCGCCCAGTCCTGCCACCGAGTGAGCTCGAGGTCTTTCGGCGTCGTCCCGTGGCCGGGAAGCATCGGTGCATGGCATCGAAACCCGTTGGCCGCGAGCACCTCTCCGAGGCGGCGCAGCTCCGGCGGGGTGCCGGCGAACCCGTGGATCAAGAGCACGCCACGTGGTCCGTCGCCAAGGCGCCACGGACGCACGGCGTCCGGGTCGAAGGGTACGAGGCTGCGGGCGGTCACGCCTCCGAGTATATGGATCGCTCTCGCGACGCTCGGTGCTACCGTCGCCCGCCATGGGCGAGGAGGTGATGCGGCAGGCACTCGAGACGGTCGTCACGGGCCGTCCCCTTGACGTCGCCACGGCGCGGGCGGTGATGGACACCATGATGGAAGGCGGGGCATCGGCGGCCCAGGTGGGCGCACTGGTTGCGGCTTTGCGCACCAAGGGCGAGACCGTCGACGAGCTCTCGGGCATGGTCGAGTCGATGCGCGCGCATGCGACCCAGGTTGTGCTGCCTGTCGAGGCAGTGGACACGTGTGGCACCGGTGGCGACGGCGCCGGGACCTTCAACATCTCAACGGCCGCCGCGCTGGTCGCCGCGGGTGCCGGATGCCCGGTGGCGAAGCATGGCAATCGCGCGGCGTCGTCGCAGTGCGGCAGCGCGGACGTGCTCGAGGCACTTGGAGTCGTGATCTCGCTTTCGCCCGACGGCGTGTGCCGCTGTGTCGCCGAGGCCGGCATCGGCTTCCTGTATGCGCCCGATTTTCACCCGGCGCTGCGCCATGTCGGTCCGGTGCGTCGCGAGCTCGGGATTCGGACCGTGTTCAACGTGATCGGTCCGCTCGCCAACCCCGCTCGGGTTCGCCACCAATTGCTCGGTGTTTCGAACGCGAGCCTCGCGCCAATCATGGCCGAGGTGCTGCATCGACTGGGACACGCCCATGCGCTGGTGTTCACCGGACCCGACGGCGTCGATGAGCTCGGCGTTGGCGGCGCCGCGCGTTGCTACGAGGTGACCGCCGAAGGCGTTCGCGATTTCCTCCTCGACCCTCGCGACGTCGGCCTCGAGCCGGCGCCGCTCGACGCCGTGCAGGGCGCGGACGCGGCCACCAATGCGGACACCATCCGATCCATCCTCGACGGTGAGCGTGGGGCGCGGCGTGACGTCGTGGTGCTCAACGCGGCGGCGGTGCTGGTCGCGGCAGACCACGTCACGACGCTTCTCGACGGCGTCGCCGTCGCCGTCCATTCGATCGACTCCGGGGCGGCGCGACGCGCACTCGAAGACCTGGCTCGCGTATCCCACGAGGTGGCCGTGTGAGCCGTGCGTCGGCGCTGCTCAGCCTCCAGCAGATCGACGATCGCCTCACCACACTCGCGTCCGATATCGCCGCGACGGAGGCGTCCATCCGGGCTGATCCTGAGCTCGATCGCCTGCATGCCGCGGAAACCGCGGCGCAGGAGGAGCACCGAACGCGCGGCGCGGGCGCGAGGCTCGCGGAGCTCGACGCCGCGTCACTGCAGACGCGGATTCGCGAGCTGGACCGCCGGCTCTACGGCGGCACCGTGCGCAACCCGGCCGAGCTGATGGAGATGCAGCGCGAGCTGGAGACGCTGCGCGCCCGCCTGTCGACGGCCGAGGACGATGCCCTCGAGCAGATGGAGCAGGTGGATCAGTCGCTCGCGCACCTGCAGGACGTCTCCGCACGGGTTGCGGTGCGCGAATCGCAACGTCGCGAATCAATGGAGCCGCTGCGCGCGCGTCTCGCATCGTTGACCGCCGAGCGCGACGTCTTGAACGCCGAACGTGACGCGCTGCGTGCCGAAACCGACCCGAGCGATCTCTCCCTCTATGCACGAATCGCAGCCCATCGCCGCCCGGCTGTCACCGGGCTCGCGGGTGACTTCTGCGCGGGCTGTCGCATGCCGGTGTCGAACGAGGAGCGCCGCGCCGTGCGCACCGGGACCGGGCTGACGCAATGCGCGAACTGCGATCGGATCCTTGCCCCGTGACCGCCACGGTGATCGCGTACACCGACGGCGCCTGCTCGGGGAACCCAGGCGCGGGTGCCTGGGCATACCGCATCGAATGGCCCGACGGCTCAGTCGATGAAGCCGTCGGGGGTGATCTCGGAACCACCAACAATCGCGAGGAGTTGAAGGCGGTTCGTGAAGCACTGCTGCGCATCCGGGCGCGCATCGGTGACGATCCCGCGTGGCGAATCACGCTTCGCACCGACAGCCTCGGGGTCATCAACTGGCTCACGGGTTCGTGGAAGCGCAAGAAGAATCTCGACCTGTACCCGACCATCGACCCACTCGTCGACTCGCGGGTGCGCTTCGAGCACGTGCGTGGACACAGCGGCATCCCCGGCAACGAGCGCGTCGACACCCTCGCGGTGGAGGAGACGCAACGGATCATGGCCGCGTCGGCCGGCGGCGCCGGATGACGTCCTCGCTGGTTGTTCGCGTTGGTCGCGATCGTGCCCGGAGGGTGAGGGGAGTGCAAGCCGGCCGATAAGCCGGGTTCTGTCCTCGACCGCGCGGCGGACGGGGGACGGTCATCCATCTGGGACGCCGGTTACCCGGCGCCTCGAGCGGCCCACCTGAGACACGCGAAGCGAGCAACTCCTGAGCGCCGAAGCGCTCGGTCTCTGTTCGGCCTTGCTCCGGGCGGGGTTTACCTGGCCGGCCGGTCACCCGGCCGCCGGTGGGCTCTTACCCCACCATTTCACCGTTGCCCCGGACGAATCCGGGGCTGTGTCATTTCTGTGGCACTCTCCTTCGGGTCACCCCGACTGGGCGTTACCCAGCGCCCTGCTCTGCGGAGCCCGGACTTTCCTCGGACGGCGTGCGCCCGCGACCGTCTGGCCGGCTTGCGCCTCGAGTCTATCCTCTTGGCTCCTGCCTCTTGGCTCCTGACAGATGGCATCGCGCCGACGAGGTCCCGCCGATCATGCCCAGACGCCTGATGCTTCACGCCGGTGGTGACGTCACCTCGGCCCGACCAGCGATGCTCGAGCACCTTCGCGGGGCGCGAAGCGCGGTGATGATCCCCTACGCCCAGAGCGACCACGATCGTGCCACCGCCCGATTCAGCGACTGGCTCTCTCCGCACGGCGTCGAGATCACGGGAGTCCATACCGCGGGTGACCCCGCGGCGGCCCTCGCCGGTGCCGAGGCGATCTTCGTGACCGGGGGCAACAGCTTCCGCCTGGTCACGGCACTGCACCGGCTCTCGTTGCTCAGCCCGGTGCGCTCGGCGATCGACCGCGGCATCCCGTACTTCGGCGCAAGCGCGGGTGCAAACGTCGCCTGTCCGACCATCCGGACCACCAACGACATGCCGATCGTGGAGCCACCCAGCTTTGTGGCCTTCGACTTGGTGCCGTTCCAGATCAACCCGCACTACATCGACCCGCCGCCGCCGGAGGCGCGCATCGGCGAGACCCGCGAGGAGCGCCTCACAGAGTTCCTCGAGGAGAACGACGTCACCGTCGTGGCGCTCCGGGAGCAGAGCTGGCTGGCGGTCGACGGCCCGTCGATGCAGGTGCGAGGCACGGGTGGCGCGGTGCTGTTCCGGCGGGGCGCCGAACCGCGTCAGCTGACCGGTGGAACCGATCTGTCCTGGCTGCTCCTCGAGACGCCGCGCTACGACGCCTGAGGGCCATGCCGCCGAGAGGTGCAGCGTACATTTGTTTGCGTTGACGCCTCACCACATAACTGTTAGGGTTCGGCCCGCCGGTGGAGAAAAGTGGTGAGTAGTGGGGATACCGACGTGACGACGGAGAGGCTCGAGCAGGCGCGCGCCGATGTGAGCGCCCCGGTGACGTTCTGTGGAACGTACCGCCATCACATCGACGACAAGGGACGGGTCGCGATTCCCGCCCAGCTGCGCCGCTTCCTCCCGGAGGGCAGCGTCGTCGCCCCAGGGCCCGAGAGCCGCCTGATGATCTGGCCACCCGATCAGTGGGCGGTGCAGAAGGATCTCTTCCGGCGGACTGCCGAAACCCCGGCACAGGAGCGCCGGTTCATGCGCTGGCTCACCGGCAACAGCTCGCTGCTCGAAGTCGACACACAGGGTCGCCTGCTGCTTTCGGGGCAGCAACGGGCCTTTGCGCAGATCGTCGACCAGGTGGTCTTCATCGGGCTCGACAGCGGTGTCGAGATCGTTGCCGACGCGCTCTGGCAGACCGAGCAGGCGGAACTCAGCCCTGCCGAGTTCACCCAGGTCTGGGACCTGGTCCACCAGCGCGGCACGTCCGCATCTCCGTCGCCGGCGTGAGCGCCCCAGACGGAGCCGCTTCGATTCATGACCATCCCCCTGTCGTTCGTGGCCGGCATGGGGACTCGTTACGACGCCACGCCCGGTACCCCGTCGCCTGACGGCGCGGGCCACCGGCCGGTCCTTCTCACACCCCTCATAGAGAGCCTGCAGCCCCGGCCCGGGCAGATCGCCGTCGACGCCACGCTCGGCGCCGGCGGGGTCACGGCCGCGCTCCTCGAGCGCGTCACCCCGGGCGGCCGGGTGATCGCGATCGATCGCGATCAGAGCGCTGTCGACGCCGGGCGCGCCCGTTTCGGTGCAACCGGCGTTGTGGAGATCACCCAGGGTGATTTCGCCGACCTCGAGGCCATCGTCCACGCGCTCGGCGTGGCGGCCGTCGATGTCGTCGTCTTCGACCTCGGGATCTCGTCACTACAGCTCGACGACCCGGCTCGTGGGTTCAGCTTCCGCCTCGACGGGCCGCTGGACATGCGCATGAACCCGAGCTCCGGGGTGACCGCCGCACAGCTGATCGATTCCCTGACCGCGGACGAGCTGACGTCGATGATCCGTGACTACGGCGATGAGCGGTTCGCACGGTCAATCGCGAATCGCATGGTCAGAGCGCGCGAGCGGACGCCGATCACCACCACCACGCAGCTTCGCGAGCTGGTGGAGCAAGTGGTTCCCCGGCGGTTCTGGCCCAAGCGGATCCACCCGGCGACGCGCACCTTCCAGGCGCTTCGCATCGCGGTGAACCACGAGCTGGAAAGCCTCGAACGAGGCCTGCAGGCGGCAATCAGCATCCTCCGGCCCGGTGGGCGTCTTGGGGTCATCTCCTTCCACTCTCTCGAGGACACCCTTGTAAAGAACGCACTCCACGTCGCAGCTCAGAATTGTGTCTGTCCGCCCCAACAGCCCCACTGCACCTGCGTCCACCGGGCCACACTCTTTCTCCTCACCCGCAAGGTGATCCGGCCGGATCCGGCCGAGCTGGCCACGAATCCGAGGTCACGCTCGGCGCGCCTGCGGGTTGCCGAGAAGCTCGCCACCGAGGGGTGACGAGCGCCGCACTCCTCGTTTCCTCACTTCGCGCTCCAGGGGGGAGCCGCGCATGCCGCGGCTCTCCCCGCCACCGCTTCGTTCGCCGGCCCGGCACCGTCGGTGCCCCTCCATCGTTCCTCTCAACGTTTCACCACTGGAGATCAGGGCAGTGCCCAACTTGCGTTTCGCACCAGGCGTCGACCGCGCGTCGACTCCGACGGCTGCCGGCGTCGACGACGTTCCCTTCGAACCGCTCGTTCGACGGTTGCGCATCCGTCGCGGTGGTCCGCGCACACCGCTGCCGTTGCTGCCGGTGATCGCGGTCGCCGCGGGCATCGGCATTGCGTACGTCAATCAGACAGCTCACGTGACCACGGCGACATATCAGGCGACAAAGCTCGCTTCTCACCAGCAACAGCTTGCCGCCCTCGATTCGCAGCTCGGCGCTGAGCTCGCGCGTCTGGAGTCCTCCGAGCGGATCATCGCCTCAGCCCAGGTTATGGGCATGCGCCCTGCCGCGAAATGGGCGTTCGTCGTCGCCGCGCCGCATGGCGTCATCACGTCCCCGCCGGACGAACAGCTGACGGGCAGCGACACCAGCAGCACGCTGCAGCAACTGGTAGGCGCGCTCGATGGCGCCTTCGACGGGAGCGGCACGGGTCGATGAACCCGCGCCGACGCTCACCGGGGTCGGCACGCTCCGCCCACGCGCACGCGTTCACCGACGGACCCGACCTGCGCCGCCGGGGGCTGTGGCTGGTGCTCGCCTTCCTGGGGATGGCAACCGCGGTGTTCGGCCGCCTCGTGCAGATCCAGATCATCCAGGGAAAGGCGCTTGCGCGGGCCGCGGCGTCATCGCACACGACGTCGATCAGCCTCCATGCGACCCGTGGGGTGATCCTCGACCGCAACGGACACGTCCTGGTGAGCAACGTCCAGGTGTTCGACGTCTTCGCGGACCCGGCGTTGGTGGCGACCGCCGATCGCCCGCAGGTCGCGGGCATGCTCGCCCCGATCCTTCAGCTCAGCCCGGCGCAGATCCTGCGCGCGCTCAACCAGCCCAACCAGTTCGACTACCTCGCCAAGACGGTTTCACAGGACGTCGACGACAAGCTCCAGGCGCTCGGCCTCAGCGGCATCGGCATGATCCCGTCCGAGGAGACCGTCTACGAGCCCTCATCCGTCCCGGGGGACTCGGTCGCCGCGAACCTGCTCGGTTTCGTCAACGCCGACGGTGTCGGTCAGTACGGTCTCGAGGGCTACTACAACTCGATCCTGTCAGGCATGAACGGGCACGAGTCGACGCTGACCGACGTCAACGGCAACGCCATCGTCCTCGGCCGCCAGCAGATGGTTCCTGCCCAAAATGGCGATAACCTGGAGCTCGGGCTCGACCCTGCGGTCCAGTTCTCGGCCGAGGTGGCACTCGCCAACGGCGTCATGTCCTCGAGATCCACGTCGGGCACGCTGATGATCATGGATACGCACACAGGCGCGATCGACGCGTGGGCGCAGTACCCGTCGTACAACGCCAACACCTACGCGTCGGCGAACATCGCCGACTTCCGCGATCTCGCGGTGACCCAGCCCTACGAGCCCGGGTCGATCATGAAGGTGATCACCTTCGCCGGTGGCCTCAACAACAACGCCTTCACGCCCAGCACGGTCATCGATGAGAAGCAGCAACGCATTGACGGGTTCCTCATCCACGACTGGGACCGCCGCTCTCACGGCAATGTCAGCATGCAATGGGTGCTCGACGACTCGCTCAACAACGGTGCGATCGACGCCATGAAGATGGAGGGGCAGAACGCCTACTACAACAACCTGCTCGCCTTCGGCATCGGGGCGCCGACCGGCGTCGACCTCGCCGGCGAGGTCAACGACCCGCTGGCCCCCGCGACGTCGTGGAGTCCCCTCAAGTATGCCGAGGCGACCTTCGGACAGGGCCTCGTGACCACGCCGGTGGAGATGCTCGCAGCGGTGAACGCGGTGGCCAACGGCGGCGTCTGGGTGCAGCCGCACGCGGTCAACGCGATCGTCAACCCCAACAGCGGCACGACCACGCCGTTCGTGCCGATGACCCGCCGCGTCATGTCGGCCACCGCTGCGAATACCCTCGCGCACATGATGGTGGGCGTGGTGAACGATCCAGGTGCCGAGGGGAAGCGGGCCAAGATCCCCGGCTGGAGCATGGAGATCGCCGGCAAGACGGGGACAGCCCAGGTGGCGCTGCCCAACGGAGGCGGCTACGGGCCCAACGTGGTCGCGTCCTTCGTCGGCTTCATGCCGGTCACGAATCCGCAGTTCACCATGATGGTCATCCTCAACAACCCCCAGGTCAACGCCGGCAACCGCTTCGGCTCCATCCTCGCGGCACCGATCTGGAAGCAGATGGCCGAGTTGATGATCGACGAGTGGCGGATCGAACCGTGAGGGAGGCCATCGCGGTCGGCGTGATCGCGTTCGTGGCAGGCGTGGTGCTCTACCCCGCGTTCATCGGTCTGCTGGTTCGATTCGGTGCGCGTCAGCACGTCGCCTCGTACAGCCCCGCGAGCCACCGTGCCAAGGAGGGGACCCCGACCCTGGGTGGCGTGCTCTTCTGCGTCGTCGTGATCGTGGCCTGGCTCGCCGTCGACCGTTCGCGCCAGGGCTTCGTGGTGATCTTCGCGCTTCTCGCCGGTGCCATCGCGGGTGGCCTCGACGACATCGTCAACATCCGCGACGCCACCAGGCTGGGCCTCTCCGTTTATCAGAAGCTCGGTCTCCAGGGCGTGACCGGTGTGCTTGTCGGGATCGGACTGACCATCACCGGATTCACGCACCAGTTCTTTCCCGGCCTCGGCGCGCCGAACCTCGGCTGGGGGCTGGCGATCGTGGTGGCGATCGCTGTGGTGGCCACGAGCAACGCGGTCAATCTGACCGACGGCGTCGACGGGCTGGCAGCCTCGTGCACCTCGCTCGTGCTCATCGGCCTCGCGATCATCGCTGTGACGCGCCACGACCTCGCGGTCGCGATCATCGCCGCGGCACTCGCCGGCGCCGTGATGGCGTTTCTGCTCTTCAACTGGTTTCCGGCCCGGGTGTTCATGGGCGATACGGGGTCGCTCGCCCTCGGCTCCGCGATCGTTGCCCTGACTGCGGAACTGCACCTCATCTGGTTGCTTCCCGTGCTTGGGATCGTGTTCGTCGTCGAGGCGGCGAGCGTCGTGGTCAACGTCACCGCGATCAAGAGGTTCGGCACTCGCGTGCTGCGCGCAAGCCCGATCCACCACCACTTCGAGGAGCTCGGGCTCCGGGAGCAGCGGCTGGTGGCGGCCTTCGCCGGGGCGGCGGCGGTCGGCACGGCGATCACCGTGCTCTTCGCCCGCGTCGCCGGCTCGGCGTCATGACGCTCAAATCCGTGGTGGTGATCGGTGCGGGGCGGAGCGGTCTCGCCTGCGCGGTGACGCTTTCTCGCGAAGGCCACCACGTCGTGATCGTCGATCGCGCCGACACGCTCGCGATCCGGGAGCGCACCGCGGTCCTGCCTGCGCGCGTTGAGGCGCGCCTCGGCGGCTACCCCGACGACGTCGCCGCGGAGGCGCTGATGGTGTGTCCGAGCCCCGGCGTGCCCTGGGATGCGCCCGAGTTGCAGATCGCCCGTGCTCATGGTGTCCCGGTGCGCAGCGAGATGGACCTGGTCTTCGAGCGCTGCCGCGCGCGCATCTGCGGGATCACCGGCACCAACGGCAAGACGACCACCACCACGCTCGTGGCCGCGATCCTCGAGCGCGCCGGTGAGCGCGTCCATCTCGGCGGGAACATCGGGGCGACCATGCTCGAGCGTCTTCACGCGGTGAGCGAGACCGACTGGGTGGTCCTGGAGCTCTCATCGTTCCAGATCGAGTCGGTGCTCGAGCCGCGCTGCGCGATCGCCTGCGTGCTCAACGTCACGCCGGATCACCTCGACCGTCACGGGGATTTCGCGGCGTATGCCGAGACCAAGCGGCGCCTGGTGCGCTTCGCGCTCGATGACGCTGTCCTCGGCTTCGATGACCCGGTCACGCGCGAGATGGCCACGGTTGCGCAGTGCCGTGTGCACCAATTCGGCCTCACCCCCGGCATCACCGACGGCGCCACGCGCGCCGCGGGTGATGTGGTCTCCGTCAAAGCGGGGACGGTCACGCCGGTGCTCCCGGTGAGCGATATCCCACTGTTCGGGGAGCACAACCTTCAGAACGTCCTCGCCGCGGTGGCGATCGCCCGGGCCGCGGGAGTTGCCACATCGCCGATCGCCGGGGCGGTGCGCGATTTTCGCGCGGTGACGCACCGGCTTCAGACCGTTCGCGATCAGGACGGTGTGCTCTGGATCAACGACAGCAAGGCCACCAACGTTGAATCCGCGATCGCGGCGCTGCGCTCCTTCCCGGGGCGGACGATCGTCTGGATCGGCGGTGGCAAGGGAGCCGGCACCTCGATCGAGCCGCTCGCCGACGAGGTCGTGGCTCGCTCCCGGTACGCGGTGCTCAACGGAGCCAGCGCCGGTGAGCTCGACGAGGCGCTGGCGCGGCGCGGCTTCGCCGCCCGTACCGTCGTCGCCACGCTTGGTGACGCGGTGGCGGCCGCGGCAGCGTTGGCGCGACCCGGCGACGTGGTGCTGCTTGCCCCCGGATACAAGAGCTTCGACCAGTTCCGCGACTTCGAGGATCGGGGTCGCGCCTTCGGCGAGGCCGTTGAGCACCTGTCGACACGATCGGTGGGGCGCCGCTGATGGCGGCGCGCGCGGGCAAGCTC
>JBAPOS010000125.1:0-5615 GCA_049279755.1 Candidatus Dormiibacterota bacterium
TGCCCGCGCGAGGCGGAGGCCGAAGACGGCGCCGAGCGCGAGGAGGACACCGGCCACGGGGAGCATGTAGGCGTGCACAGGGTTGGTCATCGACGCGACGATCCCCGCCGGTCCCCAGACCCGGAGGTATTCGAGGGTGTGGCCGATGAACAGCCCGACGAGCGCGAGCAGGACGCCGCCTGACGCGGCAACCCTCGTCTGACGATGCGGGTTCACGCCGGGAGCATACGCTCGACCGCCGCGCGCGCACTCAAGCGGTTCAACCGGGCCATAATGGGCGCCGCGCTCGCCGGCAGCACGTCGCGGACAGGCGCGGATGCGACCCTCAAGAACCGTTTGCCGAGAGCGAGGTTTGCGGATGAAACCCTCGGAAGGCATTGGAGCCGTCACCCGCAGCAAACGCGGTCAGGCGCTCCTCGTCGTCCTCGCGCTGGCAGGTGGGCTTGGCATCGGGGCGCTGTTGTCGCTGACGATGCACACCCGGGCCACGACCACGAGTGCCCCGCTGGAGATCACGCCCTCGGCCAACATCATCGGCGCATCATTGGTGCGCCAACCGACCCCTGCGCTGACAGGGCTCGTCGACCAGGACGGCAAGCAGGTCTCGCTCCCGGATGAGAGAGGCCATGTCGTGCTGCTTGCCTTCATGGACCCACTTTGCGTGAACCTCTGCCCGGTTCTCGGCCGTGACATCGTGGCTGTGGAGCAGGCGTTGCCCAAAGGGATCAACCCGGTCCTCCTCATCGTCAGCGACATGCCCGACCGAACCCCGGCCGACGTGAGCCACTTCATCAGCACCAATCTCACCGCCAAGTGGTCGCCGGGATGGCACTGGCTCCTGGGTCCGGACGCGACCCTGAAGATCACGTGGCTGAAGTGGGGAGAGCCGCTCGAACCGCCGAAGACCAACTACCTCGACGTCATCGATCCGCAGGGATACGTGCGTGTCATCTACCCGGCTCCGCTCTTCGTGAACGACGTGGTGCACGCCGTGACCGTGGTGTCGCACGAGTAAGGCCAATAGCTTCTGAATCGCGCAATCGCTAGGTCTGGTTGAGGAGAGGGCCGCTTTTGCGCTAAAGTCGCGGCCCGTGCCGACATACAAGATGGGTCAGGCTGCAGAGCTCCTCGGCGTGAGCGTGGATACGGTTCGGCGTTGGGCGGACTCCGGACGCATCGACACCGTTCGCACCGATGGCGGGCACCGGCTGGTCGACGGCGTCGCGCTGGCCAGGTTTGCGGTCGAGATGGCGAGCAATCACCCGACGATGCCCGTGACCGAGTCTGCGCGCAACCACTTCATCGGCCTGGTCACCGACGTGGCCACGGACGGCGTGATGGCGCACGTCAAGCTCCAGGCGGGTCCGTTCCGGATCAGTTCGCTGATCAGCTCCGAGGCGGTCACGGAGCTCAAGTTGGAGCCGGGAATGCTCGCGGTTGCCTCCGTGAAAGCAACCAACGTCGTCATCGAGTTGCCCCCGGCTCAATAGACCACAACAGAGGCAACCATGAAGATCCGCACCCGTACCCTTCTGCTGTTCGGCACCACCGCCACCGCGCTGACGGCGTGCGGCTCGAGCCCGTCGAGCGGTCCCTCGGCGTCGCCCGATCCGCTGAGCGGGTCGATCACCGTCTTCGCCGCGTCATCACTGACCTCCGCGTTCAACACGGCGGAGAAGGGTCTCGAGGTCGACCATCCGGGGTTCACAACCCAGTACTCCTACGGCAGCTCGCAGGCACTGGTCACGCAGCTCATCGACGGCGCGCCCGCCGACGTCATCGCGACCGCGAACACCTCCACGATGCAGCAGCTCGTCGCCAAGGGACTCGTCAACACACCGGAGGCGCTCTGCAAGAACAAGCTCGAGATCATCGTCGCGCCCGGAAACCCCAAGGGCATCAAGACTCTCGCCGACCTCGCCAACCCAAGTCTCTCGGTCGTGCTCGCCCAGCCGGGAGTCCCGGTGGGCGACTATGCGACCAAAGCGCTGGCAGCGGCGCACATCACGGTCACACCCAAATCGCTGCAGCTCGATGACGCGCTGCTGGTCGAGCAGGTCGAGTCCGGTAACGCCGACGCGGCCCTGGTGTTCGTGACCGATGTCGTCACCGCCGGAGGCAAGGTGACCGGCGTCCCGATCCCCGACGCACAGAACGTTATCGGCACCTACGAGATCGCCGTCCTCAAGGCGAGCGCACACGCCGCAGCGGGCGAGGCATTTGTCACCGATGCCGTGTCAGGTGACGTGCAGATGCAGCTGCTGGCCGACGGGTTCGTGAAGGCGTCGTGACCCGGGGCGTCACCCGACGCCCCCTCCTCGGTCTTCTCGTCCCGGCCGCGGTGGCCGTCCTGTTCATCGCGCTGCCGCTGATCGGGCTGCTGGTGCACGTCGACTGGAGCAACCTCCCGTCGCAGCTGGTCTCGACGGACGTGCTCACCGCGCTCCGCCTCTCGCTCGAGTGCTCGATCATCGCGGTGGCGGTCTCGCTGATCATCGGCGTCCCGCTCGCATACCTGCTGGCGCGTTCCGCACTCCCGGGACGCCGGGTGATTCGCGGGTTGGTGACCCTGCCTCTGGTGCTTCCGCCGGTCGTCGGTGGGATCGCACTGCAGGCCGCGCTCGGCAGGACCACACCGATCGGGACGGTGCTGGATCACTTCGGGATCGTGCTCCCCTTCAGCACGGCGGGGGCGGCGATCGCTGAGGCGTTCGTCGGCTTCCCCTTCCTGGTGATCACCGTCGAAGCCGGGCTCCGGCTGCGCGACGACCACTTCGAGGAGATGGCGGCGACCCTCGGCGCTCGGCCGTGGCGACGCTTCTGGCAGGTGACCATGCCCCTTGCGGCGCCCTCGATCGCCGCCGGGGCGGCGCTCTGCTGGGCGAGGGCATTGGGTGAGTTCGGCGCGACGATCACGTTCGCGGGAAGCTTCCCCGGGACGACGGAGACCCTCCCCATCGCCGCGTACACGTCGTTCGAGGGATCCGGACAGATCGGCATGGCGATCACGTTGTCCCTCCTCCTCCTCGCCATCTCCGTGCTCGTGCTCGTGGTGCTGCGCGACCGATGGCTCGGTGCGCTGCGGTGACTCTGCAGGCGAGGATCCGGACCCGGCTTGGCACCCTTCATCTCGAGTGCGACCTCTCGGTCGACTCCAACGTCACCGTCGCCGTGCTCGGACCGAATGGCGCCGGCAAGACGACCCTGCTCCGCGTCGTCGCCGGACTGGTGCCTCTGGACGAGGGTCGGATCCAGGTCGATGGAACGGTGTTCGAGGACACCACGACCCGCACACGTCTCACCCCTGAGGCCCGGCGTGTCGGCTTCGTCTTCCAGGACCATGGACTGTTCCCGCATCTCAGCATCGTCGACAACGTGGCGTTCGGTCTGCGCGCGCGGGGTGTCGACCGCAAGACGGCAATTGCCAGGGCACATGAATGGCTCGAGCGAGTCGATCTCGCGCGCTACGCCGCGTCTCGCCCTGCGGCGCTGAGCGGCGGTCAGTCGCAGCGGGCCGCGCTTGCGCGCGTCCTGGTCACCGATCCCCAGGCACTGCTGCTCGACGAACCGCTTGCGGCAGTCGATGCATCGGGACGGCTCGACCTGCGCCGGGCGCTTCGCGAGCACCTCGCGACCTTCACCGGCGTGCGGTTGATCGTCACCCACGACCCCCTTGAAGCGGCATCGCTCGCCGAGCGCGTCGTGGTCCTCGAGGACGGCCAGGTGACCCAGCAAGGGGATTTCCGCGAGGTGTCCTCGAGGCCACGATCGGCATGGATCGCGCGGATGGCGGGGCTGAACCTGCTCCGGGGGTCCGTGTCCGGCGGCACCATGCTGCTGGAGGACGGTTCGGGGCTCACGGTCGTCACCGATGTCCAGGGTCAGGCGCTGGCGACCATCCAACCTCGTGCGGTGGCGCTGTACCGGACGGCCCCCGACGGGAGCCCGCGCAACGTCCTGCGCTGCACGGTCGCCGGAGTCGATCCGGAAGGTGACCGCTGGCGCATCCGGCTCGACGGACCATTCCCCCTCGTGGCCGAGGTCACGCCCGCAGCGGCCTCTGAGTTGCGGCTCGCCGAGGGGGGCGACGTCTTCGCGGTGGTGAAGGCAACCGAGATCGACGTCTATTCCCTGTGAGGGTCGCGGCTTGACCGCGATGGCGCCGACTCGTCACCCTCAGAACATGAATGCGCCGGCCGAAAGCGCGCAGCCCGCTTCGGTCGACGCGGTCGTCGATCTGCTGGCGGCGAACGACTACCTCTGCGACCGCCGCCTGGCGACGGCAATCCTTGTGGCGATGCGCATCAACAAGCCGCTCTTCCTCGAAGGTGAGGCGGGCGTCGGCAAGACTGAGGCGGCGCGAGCGCTGGCGGCGGGCCTGGGGGCCCGACTGATCCGGCTCCAGTGCTACGAGGGCATCGACCTCGCCCATGCCGCGTATGAATGGAACTACGCGCGCCAGTTGCTCCATATCCGGCTGGTGGGTGAGCGCGAGGACCGCGTTCGCGCCGAGCAGGACGTGTTCGGCCCGGACTTCCTGCTGCGCCGGCCGCTGCTGGACGCGATCGACAACCACGACGCGGTGCCACCCGTCCTCCTCATCGATGAGATCGACAGATCCGACGAGGAGTTCGAGGCATTCCTGCTCGAGGTCCTCGCGGACTACGCGATCAGCATTCCAGAGCTGGGCACGATTCGAGCCGAGCACCTTCCGCTCGTCATCCTCACGGGCAATCGCACCCGCGAGGTGCACGACGCGCTGAAGCGACGCTGCCTGTATCACTGGATCGATTACCCCGACCTCGAGCGCGAGGTCGCCATCGTTCGGGTCCGGGCACCGGAGGTTTCCGAGCGGCTCGGCCGCCAGGTCGCCGAGGTGACTCAGAGGCTTCGCGGCCTCGACCTCTACAAAGTGCCAGGAGTGGCAGAAACTGTCGACTGGGCGCGCGCGCTCGCCGCGCTCGGGCACACCGAGGCAACGCCCGCTGCGCTCCGCGAGACAATGGGCGCGGCGATCAAGCACCAGGAGGACCTCCAGCTGGGCGAGGAGGCGATCGCGGAGCAGGCGCGACGGTGATCGGTAACGCCCCGGATCCGGTGGAGAGCGTGACCCTCTTCGCGCGGCTGCTCCGCGATGCGGGGCTGACCACCAGCCCCGAACGTGTGCGCGACGCGTGCGAGGCGCTGCTCGCCATCGACCTGCAACGGCCCGACGAGGTCCGCTACGCGCTCCGCGCCGTCTTCGTCACCCGCCGCGAGGAGGGCCCGGTGTTCGACGCCGCCTTCGACCTCTTCTTCTCAAGGCCCGGGGGGGAAGGCAGGGCGGGCTCCATTCCCGGGAGAAGCCGGCCGCTGGCGCTCGATCCCAAACAAGCGCTGGCGTGGATGAACGCGCTCGGACTGTCGTCTCCCGGCGTTGCCCGCGAGGTGGAGGGACCTCCGGCCTCGAGCACCGGGTACAGCGCCGAGGAGCTGCTCCGCAGGCGGGATTTTCGCGAGATGAGCTGGGATGAGCTGGCGTCGGTCCGCCGGCTGCTCCGGCAGTCCCCATGGCGGGTCGCCGAGCGCAGGACCCGCCGCCTGCGCGCCGACCGACGGGGCACGGTAGAGCTGCG
>JBAPOS010000126.1:0-3690 GCA_049279755.1 Candidatus Dormiibacterota bacterium
GGCCGTACCGGTACCAGACCGGCCAGGTTTGCGCGTGATCCCAGGTCTCCGAAGCACCTACGGGCTCGAGATGAGCGATTGTCTGCGTTCGATTGCCCCGGCACTCGGCGCCCTCGCGTCTGATGCCGTGGTTGTGGACCTTGGCCATCCGTGGGCGCATACAGGCATGCGATCGCCACGAGCCGCAGCGGACGCGGTCTGTTCCGTATTCGATCGCGTCTTCGTCGTGATTCGCGACGATCCTTCATTGCTGTCCAGAAGCATCGACGTCTTACGCACCGCTCGTCCGCCCCACGGTGAGCTGATCGTTTGCGAACAGCGTGGCGACGCACATCGACGGGTGATGGTCGAGAGCCTGGAACGCGAGCTCCCCTACCTCCCCATCCGTAGGGGATGGGATTGGGACGAGCGTCGGGCAGCCCGGATGGCCGACACCGGCCGACCCGTGATCCTCGCCGGCGTCGAATCGGAACTACACCTGTGAGCGCAACGTCCCTTGGCGCGCCTCCCATACCCGGCGGTTACGGCTCTCCGGTGCAGGTGAGCCGATGGCCACACATCCCGACTGAAGAGCGCGAGGTCGCGGAGATCATCGCCGCGACCGTTCACCGCTCGCGGAACGGGGAGCCGGCGTCGGTGCTCCACGAAGAGCGATTGAGCGATGACATCTCGTCGGCTATTGATCGTGCGATTGAGGCTCCCCAGTCGAGCGGGCTCCCTCTTTCAGTGGTCTCGGAGCTGGGCCGGAATCCCCGCTATCGGGCGACAACCCAGCGAAACGCCGTCATTCGCGGCTCACACCTCTACCCGCTCTCGCTGTTGATCTACGGTGCGGAACTGGAGAACATCACATGTCTCAACCACGATCACTGGCTGGTGAGCACTGTCGGTCGGAAGCTGTCACTGGTCGGGGGGAGCCCGTTTGCGAGCGACGAAGAGGTCCTCGAGTTCTTTCGTGGTGTTGTGCGCTTGCGCGGCGTGACAGGTGATCAGTCGATCACGGACGCCTCTCCGATTGCGGAGGCGAACATCGGTAGTGTTATTCGACTTTGCGTCGCGAAGCGACCGGCCGTGTCAGGACGATCTGACGTCAAGGCTGCGATCAGAGTGCCGGCTAGATCGAAGGTTCGGGATCTCGGTGATTACGTCGCACAAATGGTCATGCCGCGTGGTGTAGCGACATTCATAGAAGCATGCGTACGCGGCCGTGCCAACGTCATGATCGCCGGAGGCACCTCCACCGGTAAGACGACATTGCTGCGCGTTCTCGCTGGAATGATCTCCGAGGATGAACATATCGTCGTGGTCGAGGATGGAGCTGAATTACACCTCGACCAGGACCGCGGCGACGGCCACCAATGGCACGCGCTCACTACGGCGGTATCGACCATCCCGGCGATCCGTGCGGATGCCGACGTGCAACATCTCACAATGTTCGAACTGGTCCGCCACGCCCTGCGATTCCAGCCCGATCGGCTGATCCTCGGGGAATCGAGAGGCGAAGAAATGGCCGCGGTGTGTAAGGCATTGATGACCGGTCATGACGGGTCGATGACCACGATCCACGCCGAGGATGCCGAGCTAGCCATCGAACAGGCAACGCAGTACGTCATGGAAAACACGCGCTTTGCGGGGAACGAGCGTCTGGCGAGGCGGATCGTCGAGCAGGCGGTCCACGTCGTAATCCACATCGCCAATCAGGATGGCCGACGGCGTATCACCGGCGTCGTTGCCGTCGAGCGCGGAGGAAACCACAAATGGGTGTACCGCCAAGCGGACAGCGGCGGGCTCCTTCGCGGGACCGACCTCATCGGCAACCTTGGGCGCTTGTCGCCTCGGATACGCCCCTATCTTGAAAGCGACGAGGTGCCGGAGCCGTGACGTCTATAGCAGGATTGCCCGAGCCTGTGGTCCTCGTCGCCGGAGTTGCGGTGATAGTTGCTTGCGGATGTGCCGGGACGGCGTCGATTCTGGGCGGTCAGCCACTGGCAAGGAGCTCGCGCCGCCGCACGGTTCCATTGCTCGAATACGAGAAGGATGTTGCGGCTGCCATGGGGTGGCCGTGGCGTCGCTGGATCTCGCTGCGGGCAGGGGTCACAGTCGCTGGCGCCCTGATCGGACTCACCACCCAGATCTGGCTTCTGAGCCTTCTCTTGGGCGCGATCGGCTTCTTTGGCGTGCGATTCCTCGTTGCAGGTCGTGCCGCTCGAAGGCGGCTTCGCATGGAACGCGCCTTCCTCGTGCAGCTTCGAGTGCTTCGCGATCGGATGGCGATCGGGAACCAGTCACTTGACTCCGCGCTCCAGGAAATCGGGCGGAATCCCGGCCGGGATCTGGCTCATGTGCTCGAGCCGTGGGCACAGGGCGGTTCGGTGACGGGTAACATCGTCCAAAGCGGGCTCCGTTCACGTTCGCCGCTCATCGAGCACGCATGCGCCGTTTTGATCTGGGCGAGAACGCGCAGCCTCGACGGACTGATATCGGCGATCGACGAAGTGCTCCTCCCTGTCGGTGACGCGCAGCTTCAAGTCGAAGAGGAATCATTGGTCACGTTGACGCAGCAGCGTGCCGTCACCTTCGCCATGTCGGTGCTCATGACGGTGATGTTCGTCAGCCTCGTACGGGTGTCGAGCTTTCGCGCGTACTACGACACCTTTTCGGGAACCGTGGTGCTGTTCGCCGCCGTTGCGATGTTCTTCGGTCTGATCGCGACACTCGGGCGGATCGTGCAAACGGCTCGGTGGACGCGATGGGATCTTCGCCGAGTTCAGGATCAGGAGCTCCATCCGCATGGCTGAGGCAATCCCCTATGCCGCCTTAGCTCTGTTGGCCATTGGAGGCTGGGTCGGTGGAGTTGCCCTATTGGACGTCTTCGTACCCGCCGACGCTCGTGCCTGGAGACGGATGACACAACTCCGAGGGTTCGCCACGCGAGGTTCGGCATTCGAACGAGCGGCACGCCGCGCGCCGATGCTGAAGCGCCTGCAGGCTGAGCTCGATCTCGAACGCCTCCTCGGACAGGCAAACAGCAACGACACTCCCGCGGCGTTCCTGGCCAGGACCGGTGCTCTCTCACTGATGACCTTTGCGCTGCTGATTGCTGCCACAACTGGTGGCCGGGCGGTGGAGGGCGCCTGGCCGGTTCCGCCGTGGGCATCCGTTGCGATCGCGGCTCTCATTCTCCCGTTGTCGCTTGCCGATCTTCGCCGGCGCTCGCGGGAAGCGCGCGAGGCGTCGGCTCGAACCCTCGGCGACATGCTAATGGCCGTCGCGGTCATGACGGACAGTCGTGGCTTGCAACTCGATGACGCGGTGCGAGTCATGTCGCGATGTGCACGCGATGCCTCACTCTACAATCTCCTCGACCAGGGGGGATATAAGAGGCTGGCAGGTAGCACATACCGTTCAACAGCCGAGAAGTACCGGCTCATCGGTGATGCATATCAAATACGCGAGTTCACCGAGCTCGCTGACGCCGCAGCTACCACCAATGTCGGAGTGCCGGACAGGGTGGCGTACACGCGGCTCGCGCTGACGGTGTATCAGGAACGTCTTGCGGACGCACGTGTGCACGCGGCGCGAGCCAGGATCTTGATCACATTGCCAATTGCGGGTATGCTCCTTCCGCTGCTGCTTCTGATCGGAGCCCCGACCTTCAACGCGATCTCATCCGGGTTGGGAGGCTAGACA
>JBAPOS010000127.1:0-5287 GCA_049279755.1 Candidatus Dormiibacterota bacterium
GAACGTCGGCGTACCACCGGCTTCACGCACAGCAGCCGTCAGCATCGGGGAGTTGGAGTCGACCAGCTGCGCCGGCCCTGGAGGCGCACCTGCGGGGACCAGCTCGTCGCCGGTGGCCAGCAGCGCGACACGCGGCCGTCCGCCGACAAGAAGGCGGTCGTGACCCAGGGCCGCGGCGACACCGATGTCGATGCTGGTCAGCTGCTGCCCCGGCAGGATCACCGTGTCCCCGGCTCGCATGTCCGCCCCGCGCGGGCGAACGCTGGTGGCGAGCGGCGTGGCGATTTCGATGAGCACCGTCGTGCCATCGCGCGACGTGTCCTCCTGGCGGACCACCGTATCCGCGCCGTCGGGGATGGGTGCACCGGTCATGATCCGCATCGCGGTTCCGGCGGCGTGGATGGGCGGCACCGCCCCCGCGCGGGATTCCCCGACGATGGGCAGGCGAACCGGAGCACCCGGCGTCGCATGTGTGATGTCGCTCGCGCGCACCGCGTACCCGTCCATTGCGGAGTTGTCGAACCCGGGGAGGTCGGACCGCGACGTGACCGACTCCGCGAGGATCCGCCCCAGGGCCGCGTCGAGGTCGACGGTCTCGGGCGCGAGCACGCCAACCTGCTCGAGCAGGCGTCGCTGCGCGCTGGCGACTGACTCGAGGTCGGCGGCAACAGCGTGCGTCAACATCGTGAGCGTCTCTGGTCCTCCACCCTGGTTCGGGATTCCGGCAACCATCATAGTCACGCTCACCGGACAGGCATTTCCACGGTCACCCGGCGCGTGCCACGGCCATTTTCGAGGCGTAGCTCGCAGGCGTACCCTGTAGTCGGTCCGCGAACGGACTCTTCTCGAGAGTATTTGGGCTCGAACCCCGGAGGTTGTGGATGTTCCCTGCCGCGTTCGACTACACCGCGCCGAGGGCGCTGGACGAGGTGCTCAGCCTGTTGCACCAGCACGGCGATGATGCCAAGGTGCTCGCCGGTGGCCAGAGCTTGATCCCATTGCTGAAACTACGATTTGCGGCCCCAGTCATCCTTATTGATATAGGGAGGGTCGAAGGGCTCGAGGGAATCCGCCGTGAAAACGGGCATGTGCGAATTGGCGCGCGTACCCGGCATCGCGATGTCGAGGGCGCGGGCGACCTGCGCGGGACGCTCGACGTGCTGCTCGACGCGGCGCCGCTCATCTCCGATCCGCTCATCCGCAATATGGGGACCGTCGGAGGATCTGTCTGCCATGCGGATCCGGCAGGTGACTGGGGTGCGGTGATGCTCGCCGTTGGTGCCGAATTCGTCGTCAAGTCGACGAGTGGCGAGCGCGTGCTGCCGGCGGCCGGCTTCTTCGAGGGTCCGTTCACCACCGGACTGCACGCGGACGAGGTCATGACCGAGATCCGGATCCCAGTCGGGACGGGACGGTCGGGCGGGACCTACCTGAAGCTCGAGCGCAAGGTTGGCGACTTCGCCAGCGTCGCGGCTGCCGTCCACGTCGTGCTCGGCGGCGACGGGCGAATCGCGACCGCGGGCATCGGTCTCTGCGCCGTCGGCGCCCACAGCATCAAGGCCAGTGCCGCGGAAGCGGCGCTGGTGGGACAGGAGCCGTCGGACGAGGTGATCGCGGAGGCGGCTCGGCTCGCAGGCGAGGCAGCCGAACCAAAGGCAGACATCAGGGGCAGCGCGGAGTACAAGCGCGACGTTGCACGGGTCTTTGTGCAACGCGGCCTGCGCACCGCGATCGATCGTGCGCAGGGAGCAGCGGCATGAAGGTGACATTCGAGATCAATGGAGCTGAGAAAAGCGTTGACGTCGAGCCACGCACGCTCGTCGTCGATCTGATTCGCACCAAGCTCGGGATGACGGGTACGCATATCGGTTGCGACACCAGCAACTGCGGCGCCTGCACGGTGCTGCTCGACGGTCGACCGGTCAAGTCCTGCACGTTGCTCGCGCCCATGCTCGAGGGCAGGAAGGTCACCACCGTCGAAGGGCTCGCCACGGGCGGCAAGCTCGATGCGATCCAGGAGGGCTTCCACGCCGAGCACGGTCTGCAGTGCGGCTTCTGCACGCCCGGCATGATGCTCGTGGGGAAGGCGCTCATCGACGCCAACCCGCATCCCACCGAGGACGAGATTCGCTGGGGTATCAGCGGCAACATCTGCCGGTGCACCGGCTATATGAATATCGTCAAAGCGATACAGCACGCGGCAGCGGCGAAGACTGCCGAAACCGCAGGAGTTGCGTGATGGCAGTCGACACCACTGAAGCCGCTGCGGCCGCTGAGGCGGCGCGTCAGGCGATGGGAGGCATCGGTGTCTCGCTCGCCCGCAAGGAGGACGCGCGGTTCATCCACGGCCAGGGTCACTACGTCGATGACGTGGTGCTCCCGGGCATGCTCCACATGGTGATCGTGCGCAGCCCGCATGCGCATGCGCGTATCAAGGGGATTGACTCGAGCGCCGCCATGGCGATTCCCGGCGTGATCGCGGTGGTCACAGGCGACTTGCTCGCCCAGCACAAGCTCGCATGGATGCCGACCCTTTCCGGCGACACGCAGGCGGTGCTCGCCACCGACAAGGTCCGCTTCCAGGGACAGGAGGTGGCCTGCGTCATCGCCGAGACGAAATACATCGCTGAGGACGCTGCCGCACTGGTGAGCGTCGACTACGAGCCGTTGCAGGCGATCACGACCCCGCAGCAGGCGATCGCACCTGGCGCGATCGTGATCCGCGATGAGAAAGAGGGCCAGACCGACAACAAGATCTACCACTGGGAAGCCGGCGACAAGGACGCGACCGACGCCGCGTTCGCGCGTGCCGCCAAGGTCGTGAGCCTGGAGACCTTCTATCCGCGCTGCCATCCTTCGCCACTGGAGACGTGCGGATGCGTCGCGGACCTCGATCCAGTCACCGGCAACGCGACGATCTACATGACGAGTCAGGCGCCGCACGCGCACCGCACGCTCTTCGCGATCGTCGCGGGACTGCCCGAGGAGAAGATCCGGATCATCTCCCCGGACCTCGGCGGTGGCTTCGGCAACAAGGTGCCGATCTATCCCGGATACGTGGTGGCGACCGCGGCATCACTGCTGATCGGACGCCCGGTCAAGTGGATCGAGGACCGCACAGACAATCTCATCTCGACGGGTTTCGCCCGCGACTACTACATGGACGGCTCGATCGCCATCGATGAGAACGGGAAGTTCATCGGCCTTCGTGTGAACCTTCTGAGCGACAACGGTGCGTTCTTCGCGGACGCGCAGCCGAGCAAGTTCAAGGCGGGGCTCTTCCACATCGTGACCGGCTCCTATGACATCCCCGCGGCGCACATCGTCGCGAATGGTGCATACACCAACAAGGCTCCCGGCGGCGTGGCATATCGCTGCTCGTTCCGGGTCACCGAGGCGTCGTACTTCATCGAGCGACTGGTGGAAAGCGCGGCGGTCGAGCTCGGCCAGGATCCGGTGACCACCCGTCTCAACAATTTCATCCAGCCCGAGGCGTTTCCGTACAAGTCCGCGTCGGGATTCGAGTACGACAGCGGCGACTATCCACAGGCGATGAAGGTGGCGCTCGACATGCTCGGTTACGACGAGCTCCGCAAGGAGCAGGCCGAGAAGCGTGCCAAGGGCGAGCTGATGGGCATCGGCGTGGCCAGCTTCACCGAGGTCGTCGGCGCCGGCAAGGGCAAGGACTACGACATCGCCGGGCTGCGCATGTTCGACTCAGCCGAGCTGCGCGTGCACCCGACCGGCAAGGCGATCCTCAAGCTCGGCGTGAAGTCGCAGGGTCAAGGCCACGAGACGACCTTTGCCCAGATCGTTGCCGAAGAGCTGGGCATCCCGGCATCCGACGTCGAGGTCCGCGAGGGCGACACCGACAACACACCGTTCGGGCTGGGCACATACGCGTCGCGCTCGACGCCCGTGGGTGGTGCGGCGACCGCGGTGGTGGCGCGCAAGCTCCGCGACAAGGGGAAGATCATCGCGGCGCATCTCTTCGAGGCGGACGTCGCCGACATCGAGTTCGCCCACGGCAAGTACAACGTCAAGGGCTCTCCCGACAACGTGAAGACCATCCAGGACATCGCGTTCGCCGCGTACACCAATATCCCGGACGGTATCGAAGCCGGTCTAGAAGGTGTGACCTACTACGACCCGCCGAACATGACCTTCCCGTTCGGGACCTACCTGGTCGTGGTCGACATCGACAAGGGCACCGGGCAGGTCAAGGTGCGCCGGATGGTTGCAGTCGACGACTGTGGTGTGCGCATCAACCCCATGATCGTCGAGGGACAGATCCATGGCGGGCTCACCGAGGGCTTCGGCATCGCCTTCATGGAACTGATCACGTTCGACGACGAGGGCAACTGCATCGGCTCGAACTTCATGGACTACCTGATTCCCACCGCATGGGAGACGCCGCGCTTCGAGCTGGGCGAGACGGTAACACCGTCCCCGCATCATCCGATCGGCGCCAAGGGCGTGGGTGAATCGGCGACCGTGGGTTCGCCGGCGGCGTACGTCAACGCGGTCATCGACGCTCTGTCCCACCTGGGCATCACCAACATCGACATGCCGGTCACGTCCGACAAGGTGTGGGCGGCGCTGCGCAGCAAGGGGGTGACCGAATAGACGACGGGCTCCTGACCCTGCTTGCCGAGAACGCCGCAACGGGGCGTGCATGCGCGCTGGCTACCGTGGTGCGCACCGAGTCGCCGACGTCGGCACACCCCGGCGACAAGGCCGTGATCACCGACGACGGAGAGCTCCACGGGTGGATCGGCGGCAGCTGCTCGGACGCGCTCATCCGTCGTGAAGCGCTCGTGGCGATGAATGACGGCCTGCCGCGGCTCGTCCGCATCCGTCCGGATGTGGAGGCCCTGGAAACCCGCAACGGTGGTGAGCTCACGGTGGCGACGACGTGCCCGAGCGGCGGGACACTCGACATCTTCATCGACCCCCACCTCCCCAAACCGCTGCTGGCGGTCATCGGCGAGAGTCCGGCCGGACGGACGCTCATCGAACTCGCCCGGGTGGTGGGCTTCCGCACCTGCGGTGTCCACCCGGGGGCAAAGGCCGCCGACTTCCCGGGAGCGGACCGGGTGCTCGACAGCCTCGACCTCGGCGCGCTCGCCCAGGAGAAGGACTGCTGGGTCGTTGTTGCCACGATGGGCCATTACGATGACGACGCTGTAGAGGCGGCTCTGAAGCTGGCGTCCGCCGACATCGCGCTGGTCGCGAGCGAGCGCCGTTGCGCAGCCGTGATCGACTCCCTGCGCGCGCGGGGCGTGGC
>JBAPOS010000128.1:0-9708 GCA_049279755.1 Candidatus Dormiibacterota bacterium
CCGACCGGGAGCCCGTCATCCGCGATCACCCTGATCACGCCGGCGGCCACCACGCCAAAACCGTCGCCGTAGCCGATTAGCGGACGCGATCCCAGGGGCGCGCGGCGCGCAACGCGGAGAGGATCGCCCGGGTCGCCGGTGAGCGGTTCATCGTGTAGAAGTGCACGCCCGGAGCGCCCCCGGCGAGCAGTTCGGCGCACTGCAGGGTCGCCCAGGCAACTCCGAGCTGGAGCACCGCGTCGGGGTCGTTCTCGCGTGAGCGCAGCGCATCGAGGAGCGCCTCGGGGATCGACGCGCCGATCTTGGAGGTGAACCTCCGGATCTGGCCGACGTTGGTCACCGGCATGATCCCCGGGATGATCGGGACGGTCACGCCGGCAACCCGGGCCCTCGCAACAAAGTCGAAGTACATCCGGTTGTCGAAGAAGAGGTTCGTGATCAGGTAGCTGGCGCCAGCATCGGCCTTGCGCTTCGCGGAGCGCACGTCCTCGTCGCCATCCGCGGATTCCGGGTGCTTCTCCGGGTAGCAGGCCCCGCCGACACAGAAGCCGTAGTCAGCGGTGATCAGCTCCATGAGCTCATTGCTGTGCGCGAGCCCGCCAACGGTGGCAACGAAGCGCTCGTCGCCTTCAGGAGGATCGCCGCGCAGTGCGAGAACGTTGTCGATTCCGGCGTCACGGAGCCCATCGAGGATGGCGCGGAGGTCGTCGACGGTCGCGTCGACAACGGTGAGATGCGCGACCGGTTCGATGTCGAGCTCTCGACGGATGCGCGTCACCAGGTCGACGGTGCGGGTGCGCACCGAGCCGCCGGCACCGTAGGTGACCGACACGAATGTCGGCTCGAGATCGCGCAGGTGCGAGATCGCCTCGAACAGCTGGCGCACCCCATCGTCGGTCTTCGGCGGAAAGAACTCGAACGAGAAGACGGGCTGACGGCGGCCTTCGAGGACGGTGTCGAGACGCATGGTGAGCACCATGCTACGGTCCCCGAAATGCTTGCGGTGTATGCGTCTGCTGTGGGCGGCGAGAACCCGCTGGCCAATCTGACCGTCGGCGAGCTGCCGGTACCGGTGCCGCGGCCGGGCTGGGCGCTGATCAGGGTGCGCGCCGCGTCACTCAACCACCACGACATCTGGACGCTCCGCGGCGTCTCGTCGGCACCCGTGACACCGCCGCACATCCTGGGCTGCGACGCGGCAGGTGAGGTCGAGGCGTACGGGAGCGAGGCGCCATCCGGTGCTCCGGCGGTGGGTGCGAGGGTCGTGGTGTATCCGATCGTCACCTGCGGGCACTGCGCGGCCTGCCTCGCCGACGAGCCCCTGAGCTGCCGGTCGTTCCGCATGCTCAGCGAGGGCTCTCTTGCCGGCGGGCTCGCCGAGTACGTCGAGATCCCGGCCGCGAACCTCGTCGCCCTGCCCGACCAGGTCAGCTTCGCGGATGCCGCATGCCTGCCCACCGCCTACCTGACCGCGTACCGGGCGCTCTTCGTGCGCGCCGGCCTGCGGCCCGGGATGAGCGTGCTCGTCCAGGGAGCGAGTGGCGGCGTGGCGACCGCGTGCATCCTGCTGGGGAGACTGGCCGGTATCACCGTCTACGCGACATCGCGCGACGAGGCCAAACGGGCACTCGCGGCCGACCTCGGCGCCGAGGCGGCGTTCCCGGTGGAACGAGAGACCGCGCGCGCCGTCATCGGCGCCACCGGAGGGGTGGGAGTCGACGCCGTGGTCGACACCGTCGGCGAGCCCACCTGGGATCTGAGCCTGCGCGCGGTGAAGCCGGGGGGCGTGGTCGTCGTTCCGGGGGCGACCGGAGGCGCGAACCCTCCCGCGCAGCTCAACCGGATCTTCTTCCGGAGCGTCACCATTGCCGGGACCACGATGGGGACGCGCGGGGAGCTGCGCAGGCTCGTCGATCTGATCGCCACCGGCGCACTCCGTCCCCTGGTCGGCTCAACGCATGCGCTCCGCGATGCCGCAGCGGCGTTCGCGGAGATGGCGGCTGGTGATCTGCGCGGGAAGATCATCCTCGAGGCCTGAGCGCCCCCGTCCAGCCCTCGGGTTTGGGCGATGTGATGGGACCGCTGACCCCGTAATTCGGCGTCCAGGAGCGTAGACGCGATCGACCAGCGGTGTTACGGTTGCGCAGCTTCAGCGGTCCAGACAGACCGCGGCGCACAGGGCCTCGTCCAGAAGGTGCAGTGGCGAGGCCCTGTGCGCGTCTCCGGGATTGTCGGAGATGAGCAATCCGGGTCCGGTGGACCGGGCCATTGATGCGTCCCTCGCCTCTCAATGACAACCAACATGTTGTGGCATACTGGGCCCGCGAACCCAGCATCTTGCGGTTTTGCGCCTAAAACCCCTTGAACGGCGCACCCGCGACGGCTACACTCGGAGACCGATACAGTGACCCGTCCTCGCCGCGTCTTTGCACTCGATCTCGGAACCACCAAAGTCTGCTGCGCCGTAGCAGACCTTGAGACCACCGGTCTCCGAGTCCTGGGTGTCGGCATGGTGGCGTCCCGGGGGGTTCGCAAGGGGGCGGTCGTCGAGATCGACCGGGCTGCCGAGGCGGTTGCCGAGGCGGTGGACATGGCGGAGCAGATGTCCGGCGTCGCGATTGATTCCGCCGTGGTGGGGATCGCCGGCGGGCACATCACGTCGCAGAACAGCCGCGGTGTGGTTGCCGTCGAGGCCGGCCATCGCGAGGTCCGCGACCAGGACGTGCATCGTGCCATCGACGCCGCCCGCGCGGTGAGCGTTCCGTCCGAGCGCCGCATCGTGCACGTGCTGCCGCAGCAGTTCACGATCGACGGACAGGAGGGCGTCCGCGATGCCATCGGCATGGCGGGCAACCGACTCGAAGTCGACGCGCACATCATCACCGGCGCCAACACCGCGATCCAGAACGTCGTCAAGGTCGTGCACAAGGCAGGGCTCAACGTCGACGACATGGTGCTGCAGGTGCTCGCATCCGCCGAGGCCGTGGTCACCGAGGACGAGATCGAGCGAGGTGTGGTCGTGGTCGATGTCGGTGGTGGCACCAGCGATATCGCGGTGTTCGCACGCGGCAGCATCGTGCACACCAGCGTGATTCCCGTCGGGGGGAACCACGTGACCGCCGACCTCGCCGTCGGCCTGCGCTGTGACCTCGAGACCGCCGAAACGGTGAAACGCAACTTCGGTCACTGCCTGCAGCTCACGCTGCCGGCCGACGCGGAGGTGACCTTGACACCGATGGGCTACGACGAGCCTGTCGGTGTGCCGCAACGGTATCTCGCCGAGATCATCGGCCCACGCGCCCGCGAGATGGCGTCGTTGATCGCGGCCGAGGTGGAGCGAGCCGGGCCGCTCGGCATGTTCCCGGGCGGCATCGTGATCACCGGCGGCGGGGCGCTGCTGCGCGGATTCGCCGAGGTTGTGCAGCAGCAGACCAACCTCCCGGCGCGCGTCGCCGCACCCCAGGGCCTGCAGGGCATGAACGACGAAATCCGCGGACCCAACCATGCGACGGTCGTCGGTCTGCTGCGCTGGGGAGCCAGGAGCAACCTCGGACGCAAACCCTCGCGCTCCAATGGCAAGCACCCGGACGGCGCCGCGGCCGGGGCGAAGTTCTCGAGGTGGTTCCGTGACCTCTTTTGATCATCTGCGCACGCATGGACTCGACCAGCCGGGGGATGCCCTGGCCCGCCGGAGATCGTCACCGAACTCGCCCCCAACACGACAGCCCACAACCCAACGCGAGGAGATAGTCATGGCAGACCTCGACCGGACTCTGGACGGCAATGCCCGCATCCGCGTCGTGGGGGTCGGCGGCGGCGGCAGCAATGCCGTGAACCGCATGATCCGCAGCAACCTCAAGGGCGTTGAGTTCATCGCGATCAACACCGACCACCAGGCCCTCAGCTCGTCGTCCGCGCATCTGAAGATCCGCATCGGCGGCAAGCTGACCCGCGGGCTCGGCGCCGGCGGTGATCCTCAGAAGGGGCAGGACGCGGCCGAAGAGTCGCGTGACGAGCTCACCAAGGCGCTGGCCGACAGCGACATGGTCTTCATCACCGCGGGCATGGGCGGTGGCACCGGTACCGGCGCCGCACCGATCATCGCGGAGATCGCCCGTGAGACCGGAGCCCTGACCATCGGCGTGGTGACCAAGCCATTCCGTTTCGAGGGCCTGCGCCGTCAGAAGTCCGCCGAGGAGGGCATCGCAAACCTCCAGGGTCGCGTCGACACGCTGATCACGATCCCGAATGAGCGCCTGATGCAGGTGGTCGACAAAAAGACGCCGATCGGTGACGCGTTCAAGGTTGCCGACGACGTGCTCCGCCAGGGGGTGCAGGGCATCAGCGATCTGATCGTCTTCCCCGGACTCATCAACCTCGACTTCGCGGACGTGAAGACAATCATGCAGGGCCAGGGTCAGGCGCTCATGGGCATCGGGTTCGGCAGCGGCGACACGCGGGCTGCCGATGCCGCCAAGGACGCGGTGGCGAGCCCCCTGCTCGAGACCACCATCGCCGGCGCCAAGGGCATCCTGCTCAACGTCACCGGCGGTCCCGATCTCACCCTCTACGAGGTCAACGAGGCGGCGCAGCTGGTGAGCGAGTCGGCGGATGCCGACGCACAGATCATCTTCGGCACGGTCATCGACGAGCACATGAAGGGCGAGGTGAAGATCACCGTGATCGCCACCGGGTTCACAGGGCAGATCGATGTCATCGGCACGCTCAGCTACGAGCCGTCGGCACGCCCCATGGTCTCCGAGCAGCGGCAGCCGGCGTTCACGGTCGGCGGCAAGCCAACCGGACCCTACAGCGTTGACGACCTCGACATCCCCGCGTTTCTGAGGGACCGTCGGTAGGTTTGGGGCACGTGCGGCTCCGGCCCATCGCGCGGCCGGCCGGAGCCGCACCCAAACCTCCAGGGGGCAGCAGGTGAAGTGCCCGTTCTGCGGCGAGACGGACATCAAGGTGGTCGACTCGCGCGACTCGGAGACCGGTGAGGCGATCCGCCGGCGCCGGGAATGCCTCGGCTGCGGCAAGCGCTTCACCACGTATGAGCGCGTCGAGGTGCCGCCGCTCTACGTGGTCAAGAAGGACGGCAGACGCGAGGAGTTCAGCCGCGCGAAGTTACTTTCGGGTTTGGTCATGGCCTCGAAGAAGACGCGCCTTGCCCCGGCGAACCTCGAGTTGATGGTCGCGGAGATCGAGAACGCCCTGCGCAGCCGGAACATCTCGGAGGTCTCAAGCCCCGAGGTGGGCAGCATGGTCATGGCACGATTGCGCGAGATCGACGAGATCGCCTACATTCGGTTCGCTTCGGTGTATCGATCGTTCAAAGACGCCCAGGAGATGCGCGCGACCATCGAGGACGTGCTCGCGCACCCGCCGGGCACTCGCCCGGACACCGCCCGCCGTAAGCGCAAGCGTCGCGACACGGAGGGCCGCGAACTACCCCTCGACCTGGGTAAGTGAGGCGCTGTGGAAGCGGTGCCGCCGGTTGCGAACCGGCTCGAGCGAGTTCGTGCCCGGATCACGGCTGCCGCGCTGCGTTCGGAGCGTGACCCGAGCGACGTGCGGCTGATCGCCGTCAGCAAAGGGATGCCCGCAGCCCGAGTCGATGCGGCGATTGATGCAGGCGTCGAGGACGTCGGCGAGAACCGGATACAGGAGGCGGCAGACAAACAACGGGCGGTGCGCAACGCAGCCAGATGGCACCTCATCGGCCACCTGCAGACCAACAAGGCCGCACGCGCCGCGGTGCTCTTCGACTTCGTGCACTCGGTTGACAGCCTGCGCGTGGCGGACGCGCTGTCGAAACACCGACCACCGGGGCGCGACCCGATCGGCGTGCTCCTCGAGGTCGAATTGACAGGACTGCCAACGCGTTTCGGCGTCGACGAATCTGATGTGGAAGCCGTGGTACAGCAACTGGTCAACGTACCGGCGATCCACCTCATGGGACTGATGACCATCGCTCCTTTCTCCGACGACCCCGAGGACGCTCGCGCATCGTTCACCCGGCTCCGGCATATTCGCGACCACATGGAGCACGCCACCGGATGGGCTCTCCCGGAGCTGAGCATGGGCATGAGCAACGACTTCGAGACCGCAATCGAAGAGGGCGCCACCATGGTGCGAATCGGCCGGGCGATCTTCGGCGAGCCGGTGGCGTAGCGGCTCGCGACTCTTCGAGAGCGAACGATCTGCCGGTATCCTTGGGGCGATGCCCAGGTATTCAGCCGTCAGCGCCCGCGCGGGTTTTCCCGAGGCGGAACTCGAGATCCTCGATCTCTGGCAACGCACCCACGTCTTCGAGCGCAGCCTGGCGATGCGCCGCGACGCACCGCCGTACGTTTTCTACGAGGGACCGCCCACCGCCAACGGGTTGCCCGGTCTTCACCACGTCCTCGCCCGGTCGTACAAGGACGTCTTCGCGCGCTACAAGCAGATGACCGGGTTCTCGGTGGCTCGAAAGGCCGGGTGGGACACCCACGGCCTCCCGGTCGAGCTCGAGGTCGAGCGCGCGCTGAAGATCAGCGGCAAGCAGCAGATCGAGGAATACGGCATCGCGGAGTTCAACGCGCGCTGCAAGGCGTCTGTCAACGAGTACATCGATCAGTGGCGCGAGATGAGTGAGCGTCTGGGATTCTGGCTCGACTTCGATCATCCGTACCGCACCTACGACGGCACATACATCGAGTCGGTGTGGTGGAGCCTCAAGGAACTCTGGGAGGACGAGATGCTCTACCAGGGCTACAAGGTCACTCCGTACTGCCCGCGCTGCCAGACCACGCTGTCATCGCACGAGCTGAGCCAGGGGTATCGCGAGGACACGCCGGATCCGTCTGTGTACGTCAAATTCCGGCTGAATGACTCCGACGGCACAACCTTCCTGCTGGCCTGGACCACGACGCCCTGGACGCTCCCGGGGAACGTCGCGCTTGCGGTGCACTCGGGCAAGCCGTACGTCCGGGTCGCGCAGGGCGACGAGTCCTACATCCTCGCGAAGGAACGCCTCTCGGTGCTCGACGGTGACTACGAGATCCTCGACGAGATGGACGGAGCTGATCTCGTCGACCTGACCTACGAGCCGCTGTTCACCGACATGATCCCCGAGGGACTCGCATTCGTGGTGCTCGACGCTCCGGAGCTGGTGAGCATGGACGAGGGCACCGGAATCGTGCACACCGCCGCGGCCTACGGCGTCGCGGACCTCGAGCTCTGCGTGCGCAGAGGCATCGCGATCCGCCACGTGGTCGGCCTCGACGGACGGTTTCTCGACGGACAGACTCGATATCGCGGCATGTTCGTCAAGGACGCGGATCCGAAGATCATCGAGGACCTGCGCGAGCAGGGAAGCCTCTACCGAGCCGAGCGGATCCTGCACACCTATCCGTTCTGCTGGCGCTGCGACACACCGCTGCTCTACTACGCGATCACCTCCTGGTTCATCCGCACCACCACGGTCAAGGATCGTCTCCTTGCCCACAACAGGAGCGTGCACTGGCAGCCGGCACACATCCGCGACGGGCGGATGGGCAACTGGCTCGAGAGCCTGATCGACTGGAACCTGTCGCGCACCCGATACTGGGGTACGCCGCTGCCCATCTGGGTGTGCGATGACTGCGACCAGAAGTTCTGCGCGGGCAGCGCCGCGGACGTCGGCCTCAGCGTGGAGGACGATCTTCACCGCCCGTTCATCGACGACGTGACCCTGCCCTGCACCGCCTGCAACGGCGTGATGCATCGCGTTCCCGAGGTCATCGACGCCTGGTACGACTCGGGCGCGATGCCCTTCGCCCAGAAGCACTATCCCTTCGAGAACCGAGAGCTCTTCGAGCGGACGCACCCTGCCGACTTCATCTGCGAGGGAGTGGATCAGACGCGTGGGTGGTTCTTCTCATTGCTCGCTGAATCCACGCTGCTCTTCGACCTGCCGGCGTACAGGAACTGCGTGGTCGTCGGCACCCTGCAGGACAAGCAGGGCAAGAAGATGTCGAAGTCGCGCGGCAACACGATCGAGCCGAGCACCATCTTCGACCAGTTCGGGGCCGACGCTGCTCGCTGGTACTTCTACGCGCAGGGCGTCGAGAATGCCGAGTTGCGGGTGAGCCCCACGTCATTCCAGGACGTCGTGCGCCTCTTCATGCTGACACTCTGGAACGTCTACTCCTTCTTCGTGACCTACGCCCTTACCGACGAGTACGATCCGGCCTCGGCCGCTCCCGCCGTGATCGAGCGCCCCGTCCTCGACCGCTGGTGTCTCGCCAGGCTCGCCGAAACCGTCGAGTCGGTTCGCGAGGCGATGGAGCGCTACGACGCCTCGGATGCTGTCAAAGCGGTCGAAGGATTCGTCGAAGACCTCTCCAAATGGTACGTGCGCCGCTCGCGCCGGCGTTTCTGGAAGAGCGCGGGCAGCAGCGATGACTCGCTCTCTGCGTTCGCGACCTTGCAGACCGTGCTTCTCACCCTTGCGGGGCTGGTGGCCCCGTTCATGCCATTCATGGCGGAAAGGATGTACCGCAATCTCAGTGGGTTCAACGGCGATCCGCCGTCCGCCCGGGGCGCCCCCGACTCCGTGCACCTCACCGACTATCCGAAGGTGGCCGGCGCCTGGCGTGACTCGGAGGTCCTGGTCGAGATGAGCCGGCTGCGCCGGCTGGTCGAGGACGGGCTTGCAGCGCGGACCACGGCGGGGGTGCGCGTGCGCCAGCCGCTCGCCTCGGCGACCATCGCGAGCGACCCGCTCGATCCCGAGCTCGAGGCGATCTTCATGGAGGAGCTCAACGTCAAGAGCGTCGGCTACGTCGACCCGGGCGGCGGGCATGCTTCGGTGGTACTCGACACCGCGATCACGGACGAGCTGCGTCTCGAATGGCTCGCGCGCGAGGTCAGCCGCAAGGTGAATGACCTGCGCAAGCAGGCGGCCCTTCGAGTCGAGGATCGGATCACGCTGCTCGTCGACGCCGAAGACGATGCGCGCCGCGCGGTCGACGCGCATCGCGACTGGCTGCAGGCTGAGACGCTCGCCCTCGCGATCAAGGACGAGCGCGGAGAGGCGCTCGCGGAGTGGGAAGGCGAGCTGGGAGGCGCACGATGCTGGCTGGGCGTACAGCGGTAGCCGGCGGGCGGCGCGCTTCGCGGCGGCGCATCTACACCGTGGTGCTCGGAACGGCGGCGGCGGTCGCCCTCGTCGACCACATCACCAAGTGGGTGGTCGCTTCGCATCTGAGCGTCTGGCAGCAGATCTGGCCCGGCTCGTTCGTGTCCATCGATCACGTCGAGAACACCGGTGCCGCGTTCAGCGTGCTGCCTCAACTGCACTGGCTCTACCTCGCCGTCGCGGTGATCGTGAGCCTGTACATCCTGCTCGCCGGCTACAGGTACGGAACGACCTGGTACCGGCAGGTGCTGATCGGCATGATCCTCGGGGGCGCACTGTCCAACGGCGTCGACCGGCTCGTCCGGGGCTCCGTCGTCGACTTCATCGACTTCCACTTCTGGCCGGTGTTCAACGTTGCTGACAGCTGCATTGTCATCGCCATCGTGGTGCTCCTCGTGCTCAGCTTCGTCCCGTCGTCACGCTCGCCGACATCGTCCACGTCGTCGGCACCGTCATGAGCGCGGGCGCGCCGGCCGTCGTCACTCCGCGACTCGACATGTGGCTTGCGGAATCGCGGCGCATCACGCGCCACGCCGCGCGAACCC
>JBAPOS010000129.1:0-3916 GCA_049279755.1 Candidatus Dormiibacterota bacterium
GCGAGTGAGGACGCAACGCGCCTGATCGGCATGCGGCTTGCCAGCGTGCTGGACGGTGTGCGCTTCGTCCACCTCCGCGAGAAGGGTCGCGGCCGGGCTCTCCGGAGCGCATGGATGGCGAGTGATGCACACGTGGTCGCGTACATGGACGTCGACCTCTCGACACGGCTGGAGTCGTTGACGGCACTGGTCGCACCCATTCTGCTCGGGAGCACCGACATCGCCATCGGCAGCCGGCTCGTCGCAGGTGCGCGGGTCAGCCGGAGCGCGGGACGTGAGCTCATCTCCCGCGGATACAACCTGCTGCTTCGTGGCGCGCTGCACACGCGCTTTCGCGACGCACAGTGCGGATTCAAGGCAATGCGCGCCCAGGTTGCTCGCGACCTGGTGCCCCTGGTTCACGACCAGGGATGGTTCTTCGACACCGAGCTGCTCGTGTTCGCGCAGTGGGCTGGGTTGCGCATCCAGGAAGTGCCTGTCGCGTGGGTCGAGGACCCGGACTCGCGCGTCGACATCCCTCGCACGGCGCTCACCGACCTGCGAGGTGTGCTGCGGTTGCTGCGCACGACCCCGTCCCCGCCGGCCCGCGCCCGCCCAAACAGGCAACCTGCGCATGCGCGGGAGGTGAGGTGATGTCCGCCCCTAAGCGTCGCATCACCGTGGAGGAGCGGGACCGCGCTTTACGCCTGCGCCGCAGGCTCACGATGTCCTTCGGAGTTGCCGGAAGTGCGGCGGTCGCTGTCCTTGCGGTCGCATCGGCCGCGACACACGCCGGCACATCCGCGACGAGCAGCGCGACGACCTCATCGATGACGTCCTCTACGACGACGCCCTCGCCGTCCTCGTCCTCCTCCAGCGCCGGGTCGTCGGCGCTCTCCACGGGCTCGGCGAGCTCCGGCAGCTCATCCTCGGCGAGTACCGTCAGCGGAGGCTCATGACCCTTGCCGCGTATCGAGGAACCGCTCTCGGAACATCGATGCACGTGGTGGTCACCGACCCGGAGACGCTCGGGGCAGCGACCGCCTCGGTCCAGGCGGTGGTCGATGCGATCGATCAGGCGTGCAGCCGCTTCCGCGACGACAGCGAGCTGAGCCGTCTTGGGGCCGTCGAGGGGCCGCGAGAAGGCATCGTGTCGCCGCTGCTCGCCCAGGCCCTTGCCACCGCACTGCGCGCCGCCGAAGTCACCGGTGGCGCGGTCGATCCGACGGTCGGTGCAGCGGTTCGCAGCGCCGGCTACAGCGTCGATTTCGGCGCGGTTCCCGCTGACGGCGACGCGCTCACGCTGGCTGTGCTCCCGGTGCCCGGGTGGCGGCGGATCCGCTTTTTCCCCGCCACGCGGCGTGTCGAGATCGACGCCGGTATCGAGGTCGACCTGGGCGCGACCGCGAAAGCGCTCGCCTCCGATCTCGCCTCGGCGGCGGCGCTCGAGGCGATGCAGGGCGGAGGCGTCCTGGTCAGCCTGGGTGGGGACGTGTCGGTGGCGGGCGAACCTCCTGAGGAGGGCTGGCACATTCAGATCGCGGAGAACAGCCGCGCCGCAATCACCCCCGATGGGGAGACGATCAGCATCCGCGCCGGCGGCGTTGCCACTTCGAGCACCACGGTCCGGCGCTGGCGGCGTGGCGGGATGGAGCTGCACCACATCATCGACCCGGCAACCGGGCTCCCGGCGGCGGGGCCCTGGCGGACCGTCAGCGTGGTCGCAGGAAACTGCGTCGACGCCAATATCGCCGCCACCGCCGCGATCGTGCGGGGTGCCGCGGCGGCATCATGGCTCGAAAGCGCCGGGCTTCCAGCACGCCTCGTGGACCGGAACGGAGCCATGACCCGGGTGGGCGGCTGGCCCGTACCCGGCGCTCAGACGTCCTGAGCGATCAGGTCCTGGACCTCGCGCTGGTAGCGCCGCGTGTCGTCGTAGACGCCATGGGTGGCGACGCTCGCGTCTCCCTGGTAATAGCCGGCGAGCGTCGCGGGGATGTCGGCCTCGTGCTTGGTCATCAGGTGGCGCAGCAGCATCGCCCCGGCGGCGACGTTGTCCTGCGCGCGCCAGATGTCGAGGTGCGTTCCGGCGATGTGCCGCGACACCCACTCCCCGGTGAAGGGCTCGATCTGCATGACACCCACCGCCCCGGTCGGCGAGACGCGTTCCTGCCGCCATTGGGACTCTGCCCAGGCGACGCCGCGCAGCAGCCGGGCGTCGACGCCGACGTCGGCGGCCACGAAGCTCACCAGGGCGTTCATCCGCGTGAGGCGGCCGGGCACGACGAGCTCGTCACCCTCGGCGATCGGCGCGTTGACGCCGATGCCGTTCGTCCGGGCCAGCGCCGTCGGGTCGACACCGAATCGTCGCGCCGTCTCGAAGACGCCCTCGCCGCGGCCGACGGTGTGGGTCTCGGAGTCGTCCGCGCCGCGCGCGTAGGCAGGCAGGCTGAGTGAAGCGTCGGGGATGGTCAGCATCTGACCCACGCGGATGAGCTCCGGCGCGGCCATGCGGTTTGCGTCGAGGAGGGCCGCCACAGTGGTGCCGTGGCGGACCGCTATGTCCGACGCCGTATCGCCGGGCCGCACGATGTATGAGCTTGCGAAAACAGTGGAAGGGATGGTCGCCACTGCGGTGGCGCCGAGCGCGGCGGCGGCAAGACGAGACCTTGTCGGCATCTGGTTCCTCGTGTGGTGGGACGTTGGGTGAGAAGTGGGAACCGGCCGCCCGCGAGGCGACCAACGCAGCGTAGGCACAGTAGATCGCGGGCGTCAAGCGTTGCCGGTCGCCGTAACGGTTTCGTCACAAACGAGTCCCCTCGATGTGAACCCTCATCGGATCGGCCCGAGTGCTACGCTGCGATCGAAAGCCATGCGACTCCCGAGCCTGCCGCGCACCTCGCTGCCGACCACTTTCCTGGCCGCGTCCTGTGGCGCGGGTCTCGGCATCGTCACCTTCGTCCTCTCCGCCTGGCTCCACGCCGCAGGTGCCACCGGGACGGCGGCACTCCTTGCTGAGACGGCGCTGCTCATCGCGCTCGCGTGCGTCGCGGGGTTTGCGCTCTTCGACGGCAACACCCGCCTGCGCGGGGCTCGAGTGCCGATCAACCGGGCGCTGCCCCCGGCTTGGTGGCCGCGCGAAGCGGATTCCGTGTCGCTGCTCGCGGCGTGCGTCGGCGCGCCGCTGGTGATTGGTGCCGGAGCGGCGGTCCTGCTCTTTCGCTGACTGACGCCGGCCGGTATCAGCCGGTCAGCTGCGCGATCCCCCAGCGAGCAGCCTCGCGAACGACCGGGTCCGGATCCTGATCCGCGCTGCTGCGGAGCGCCGGGAGCGCGGCACGATCGCCGGCATTGCCGAGTGCTATCGCGCAGTTTCGCGCCAGGCCGGCACGCCCGGTCCGGGCGACCGCGGTTCCCCGAAAGCGTGCCGTGAACTCGGACTCGGTGAGTTCAAGGCATTCGATCAGGTCCGGATGCGGCACCGGTCCGCGCGCGGTTGTCACGGTATCGACGTCGAGAGGTTGCGGGGCGAGGCGATGGTTGATCGGGCAGGCTTCCTGGCAGAGATCGCAACCGAACGCCCAGGTTCCCAGCAGCGGGCGCAGCTCGTTCGGAATCGGGCCTCGATGCTCGATGGTGAGGTAGGAGATACAGCGACGAGCGTCGATGACACCCGGCGCGACGATCGCCCCCGTGGGGCAGGATGGCAGGCACGCGGTGCAGCGGCCACAGCCGCGTTGCGAAGGTGAGTCCACAGGAAGATCGACCGACACGGCGATGCTCGCGAGCAGCACGTACGAGCCGGCCTCGAGGGTGATCACCGATGCGTGCTTCCCCGCGAATCCGATGCCTGCGCGCTCCGCGATGGCGCGATCGAGTGCCCAGCCATGATCGATGAAGCGCTTGGCACGCGCGCCCTCGACGCGCTCTCCCAGCC
>JBAPOS010000130.1:0-16509 GCA_049279755.1 Candidatus Dormiibacterota bacterium
GTTCATGCACCTCGTCGACCATCACGACCCCTTGAGTGCGACGAGCTTCCTCTGCGTGCTTCTGGCGATCCTTGCCGGCGGCGTGCTCCAGTCGTTGGTGATCCTTGCGGCGATCTCCTTCTCCGAAGGGCGTATCGACGCGGCCGGCATCGTCGCGACGTTCGGGTTCACCCAGGCGGCAACGGTCGTCAACACCTGCCTTGCACTGATCGGCGTCCGCATCGTCTGGGAGAACCCCGCCGAGATCTGGCTGCTCGCCATCCCGACGATCGGCGTGTTCATCGCCTACCGGTTCTACGTTGCGGAGCGTGAGAAGCGTGACCAGGTCGACTTTCTTTACCAGTCCAGCAAGGATCTGCAGCGCACCGCGACAGTTGACGACGCCGTCGCCGAATTGCTCAGCAAGTCCTGCGAGGTGTTCCGCGCGGAACGCGCGGAGATCACCTTCCTCCCCACCCGCGAACGCGATGCGGTCGTGCGCACAGCTGTCGACAAGGAGCAGACGACACACTTCCTCACTCCGGTCACGCTCGATGACGCCGAACTGCAGTTCATGAGCCGGCTCCTGCTCGACTCTCCGCTGCTCCTGAGTGCGCACGGCAAGGCCAACGGCGACCCGAATGGGTTCCTCGCGCGCCGCGGGCTCCGCGATGCCATGGCCGTCGTCCTGCGTGGCGAGAACAACATGGTCGGGACCATGCTCATCGCCAACCGCCTCGGCGAGGTCACGGGTTTCGATGACGAGGATCTGCGTCTGCTCGAGATGCTCGCCAATCAGACCGGCGTCATCCTCGAACGCGGAAGGTTGCAGCACTCCCTGTCACAGCTCACCGTGCTCCAGGAGCAGCTGCGCCACGAGGCGTCACACGATCCGTTGACCGGCATGGCCAACCGGCTGCTCTTCGGTTCCCGCGTCGACCAGGCGCTGGCGCAGACGGGGCAGCACGTCGGCGTGCTCTTCATCGACATCGATGACTTCAAGACGGTCAACGACAGCCTCGGCCACGCCGCCGGTGATGAGTTGCTCCGCGCCATCGCCGACCGAATCGGACAGTGCCTCCGGCCGGGCGACGTCGCCGCGCGGCTGGGCGGCGACGAATTCGCCGTGCTGCTCATCGGCATCGATGGCGCGGCGACCGCGGTGCGCATCGCCGAGCGGGTCATCGAGGCCCTTCGGGAACCGTTCATCATCGCTACCGAAGAGGTGCTGACCCACGCGAGCATCGGCATCGCAACCGCGGTCGACACCGGGTGCAACGGTCAGGACCTGCTCCAGAACGCCGACCTTGCGCTGTACACCGCGAAGAGCTCGGGCAAATCGCGCTGGGAGCTGTTCGAGCCTTCGATGTACGCCGCCGTGCAGCACCGCCACCGGCTCAAGGCCGACCTCTATCACGCGGTGGAGTCGGTCGAGTTCGAGTTGGTGTATCAACCGATCGTGCGGGTCGCGACCTGCTCCATCGTCGCCGCCGAGGCACTGCTTCGCTGGCGCCATCCCACACGCGGAACCGTCCTGCCCGACGACTTCATCAGCCTGGTGGAGGAGACGGGACTGATCACGCAGCTGGGAGCATGGGTGCTGCGCAGCGCGTGCGAGGAGGCACGAGACTGGCCGTTGATCGACGGCGCCGAACCCGTTGCGGTGAGCGTCAACGTCGCCGTGCGCCAGCTGCGAGAACCCGACTTCGTCGACAGTGTGCGCGGCGTCCTCCACGACACCGGACTCGAGGCTCACCGTCTGATCCTCGAGGTGACCGAGGCCGACATCATCTACGACACCGAACCGATCATCGGCTGCCTCAACGCGCTTCGCGACCTCGGCGTGCGCATCGCGCTCGACGACTTCGGGACCGGTCACTCGTCACTGAGCCGGCTTCGCGATTTCCCGGTCGACGTGCTCAAGATCGACAGGTCGTTCACAGCCTCACTCTGCGGTCCCACGCAGTCGATCGGCTTCGCGCACTCCGTCTTCAACTTCGGCGTCGGGCTCGGCCTCAGCGTTATCGCCGAAGGTGTCGAAACCGAGGAGTGTCTCCGCGAGCTGCACGATCTCGGGTGCGAGCTGGCTCAGGGCTACCTCTTCGGACAACCGCTGCCGCCACTCGCGATGCGGCGTCTGCTGGAACACAACGTCGCGGCGCCCACGCCGGCACCGGCGTTGGCCGACATGCTGCCGGCTACGGCTCCTCAGCCGCTCTGACGCTCCACTCGAACTTCTTCCTACTCGCAATTACTGCGAGTCAGTTCCGCTCGACAACACGACGCACTTCAACCGAGCCTCCCGCCGGCCAGGTGCGGGCGAGTTCCAGCGCTTCATCCAGGGTCGCGACGTTGACCACGGCAAACCCGCCGATGTGCTCCTTGGCCTCGATGAAGGGACCGTCGACCACATAGCTCCCGCCGTCGGTGTGGCGCAGCGTCGACGCCGTGGATGGTGGCTCGAGCTGTTCCCCGCTGACAAGTGTGCCTGCGCTTGAATGCTTTGCCCACCACTCACCGATCCGGCCGAACATTGCCTGCGCGTCGTCCGGTCCCATGGCGTTGAATGCCTCTTGGTCACCCGCGAACAAGAGCAGATACCGCATTTCTCGTCCTCCCGCTGATTACGTGTTAGGTCGTCTAGCAGCCTGTACGTTGCCTCAATCAGTTCGTGTGACGGCATCGACGCCCATGCGCTCCTCGGTTCAGGTCCGGTGGCTCACGCTCGTCGCCGCCAACGGCGGGTCCCGCATGGGAACGCTTGCCGAACTGCGCGGCCGCAGGTGCGGGCGCGTCACGGCTGCGAGCTCTCGTACCGCCGGTTCGATTGCAGGTTCCTGAACATGTCCGTAACCGATCACAAGTCCACCGCTGTTCGCCGGCTTGATTCGGAACGACGTCAGCGCAGCGACGTTGATGCCCGCGCTCTTGGCGTCCCGCGCGATCGCGCTGTCGTCGACCCCTTCGGGCATGCGCACGACCAGATGCAGTCCGGCAGCGACGCCCTCGACCCTCAGTTCCGGCAGGTGCCTGGTGAGCGCGTGGATCAAGCGGTCGCGCCGCCCTCGATACACGCCGCGAGCGCGCCTGACATGGCGATCGTAGTCTCCACGGGAGAGGAACTCCGCGAGCGTGAGCTGGTCGAGAGCCGGAGAGAAGTGGTCAAGCAGCCACTTGGTGCGCTCCACCTCACCGACGAGATGCGCCGGTACGACGAGCCAGCCAAGGCGCAGTGCCGGTGCCAGTGTCTTCGACACGGTTCCGATCTGCACCACGTGCTCCGGCGCAACGCCCTGGAGCGCACGCACGGGTTCCCGGTCGTAGCGGAACTCGGCATCATAGTCGTCCTCGATGATCAGGCAGCGGTTCGCACACGCCCAGGCGATCAGGCGGCGGCGCCTCTCGAGGCTCAGCACATGGCCGGTCGGGAACTGGTGCGCCGGCGTGACGAGCACAGCGTCGGCGTCAAGGCCGTCGACGACCATACCCTCGTCGTCGACCGCCTGAGGGATGACTGCAAGGCCGTTTGCCTGGATGCGCTCACGGGCCGTGGTCTGGGATGGGTCCTCAACGGCGACACGCTCAGCGCCTCGCCGCCGCAGCACGCGCATGAGGAGGTCGACGCCCTGGGCTGTTCCCTGGACGATCACGATGTCGGCCGGATCGGCGATGACCCCTCGCGTGCGGCCGAGATGATCGGCGAGCACCTCACGGAGGACGCGCTCGCCGCGTGATTCGCGGTAGCCCAGTGTCGCTGACCCATCGCGGCGGGCGACGTGCTGCGCCGCCGCGATCCATCGCTTCAGCGGGAACAGCGATATGTCCGGTCGTGTTGGACTCAGGTTGTAGCGCGGCGGTGGCACCTCTGGGCTGGGTTCGGGGCGCACGAGATCGCGTCCCTGGACGGCCGCCACAACGGGGGCTTCACGGTCCCGGGTGAGCAGAAATCCCTGCGCCTGGAGCTGGCTGTACGTATCGCTGACGACCCGGCGCGACACGCCGAGGTGCTGAGCCAGCGCGCGTGAAGCCGGGAGTCGAACGCCGGCACGCAACGCCCGGCTGACGATCGCCTCGCGCAGTGTCCGTTCCAGAGCCGTTCGAAGGGTCTCGCCGGCGCGTCGCTCCAACGACAGCCATCTGGCCTCATCAGACGCCATTGGTTGGATCTTGGCATACCCGCTCCGCGGTGTGAAGCCATGCGCTTATGGCACCCGAATTTCGCTCGGTGTTGGACTCATGCCCCAGGATGCGAGGCGCGGTCTTCGTGCGCACCACGTTCGACGAGGCGCCGCTCTTCTGGCACCCACAAGGTCATGTGGGGTTGGTCTCATTCTCTGGAGTGAATTCTGGCCGAAGCCTGCAAAAACGCTTCTCAACGTGGCTATTCTCCGACGGCATGCCCGTCCGGGAGGAGAAGTGATCACCTACGACATCACTCAGGTCTGGAGCTCGTCATGAGCCTCTCGACGGTTGAGGTCGCATACCCGGAGGTCACCCCCGAGGAGCCGGCGGCGGGTGTCATCCAGGGACGAACTCCGCTTCGACTGGTCATGGCGCGGCTGCGCACCGACCGCGTGGCCATCGCCTCGATCGTGGTGATCCTGCTCATCGTGCTGCTCGCGATCGGCGCTCCTCTGATCTCGGCGATTACCGGGCACGGCCCCACTGAGACCAACGTCGATACCGGCACCGATGTCAACGGCCAGCCGCTGCCTCCCGGGTCCGCCGGATACCTGCTCGGCACCGACAACCTCGGTCGCGACATCCTGGTTCGCATCGCCTACGGCGCGCGAATCTCCTTGCTGGTCGGTGTGCTCGCCACCGCCATCGCCACGGTCGTCGGAGTCGTTATTGGACTCTTCGCCGGTTACTTCGGGGGCTGGTTCGATTCCATCCTGGCTCGTGTGATGGACGTGGTGCTGTCCTTCCCGTACGTGATGTTTGCCATCGTCCTTGTTTCCGTCTTCGGACCCAGCCTGCCGTTGACGATTCTGGTCATCGCGTTCTTCTCGTTCGCTGCCATCGGCAGAATCGTGCGCGGGCAGGCACTCTCCCAACGCGAGAAGGAATACGTTGAGGCGGCCCACTCGCTGGGCGCCGGCAATCTGCGCATCATGTTCGTGGACATCCTCCCCAACCTGGTGGCGCCGGTCATCGTGCTCGCCACCCTGCTGATTCCCGCCGCGATCATCTTCGAGGCGACCCTGTCATTCCTCGGACTTGGCGTCGTGCCGCCCACGCCGTCGTGGGGCAACATGCTCTCGGACGCGGAAGGCGTCGGCTTCCAGGCTTGGTGGTTCTACATCTTCCCGATGCTCTTCCTGCTCCTGACCACGCTCGCGTTCAACCTGCTCGGTGACGCGGTCCGTGACGCGCTCGATCCCCGAACCGAGCGCATCTTCGCCGGCCGCAGAAAGCAGAAGCGGGCGTGATCCGCTTCCTGATCCGTCGCATCGTCCTGGGCCTGATCACCCTCTGGGTCATCATCACCCTGGTCTTCGTCCTGTACTACGCACGGCCGGGCGTCGATCCGGCGCGCGAGCTCGCCGGCCGGGCGGTGACGCCGGCGCTGCTCGCCAACATCAACAAGGAGTACGGGTTCGATCAGCCGGTCATCGTCCAGTACTGGCATTATCTCGAGCGGCTGGTGCCGATCCCGGGGCATTTCGACCTGGGCACCTCCAACAACAACCGGCTTCCCGTCACGACCATCATCGCGCAGGCGGTGCCGATCGACCTCTCGCTCGCAGCGGGAGCGGCGGTGCTGTGGACGGTCATCGGGATCAGTGTCGGAGTCCTCGCCGCACGCCGGCCACGAAGCCTCATGGACCGGGGTGCGACGGTGTTCGTGCTCACCGGAGTCTCGATGCCGGTTTTCATCCTCGGCCTGCTGCTCCTCTATGTCCTCTACTACCTCCTGACCATCCATGGGATCGCGATCTTTCCCAAACCGGGAAGCTGGACTCCGATCACGACCAACCCGCTGGAGTGGGCGCACGACCTGATCCTGCCGTGGATAACGGTCGCCCTCGTCATCGCCGCCACCTACTCACGCCTGACGCGCAGCTCGCTGCTCGAGACGCTCGGTGAGGACTACATCCGCACCGCTCGCGCCAAGGGGCTGAGCGAGCGGCGCGTGGTGTATCGCCACGCGCTGCGCAGTTCGCTCACACCCATCGTCACGCAATTTGGCATCGACCTTGCCGGCGTGATGGGGGGTGCCATCGTCACGGAAAGCATCTTCGGGTTACCCGGCCTTGGACTCGCCGTGGTCCAGGCGATCCAGGTGCAGAACCTCCCCGTGGTGATCGGCATCGTGCTCGTATCGGCGGGCTTCGTGGTGGCAGCAAACATCGCTGTCGATGCCCTGTACGCGGTCCTCGATCCGCGCGTGCGAGTCAGTTAGGCGCCACCTGGCTGCTCGGCCGCTTCGGCCCGGCACAGAACCACGGCGTTCCCGCCCCGACAGGCCATCTCAGGGGCTAGGATCTCGACCGACACGCGTGAAGCGGGCTCAGAGGCCGTCGCGCGCTGACGTGGGGAAGACCAGTGCTGGCTCGAGAGAACCTGGCGGAAGGGAGCGAGCGTCAGGCGCCCGAACTCACGATCCCGGCGGCCGTCTCGCTGGTCGGTCTCACCAAGCGGTTCGGCGACCAGGTGGCCATCAGCGGCATCTCGCTCGACATCACCGACGGCGAGTTCTTCTCGCTCCTGGGTCCGTCGGGATCCGGGAAGACCACGACCCTTCGCCTCATCGCGGGCTTCGAGCGACCCACCAGCGGCAAGGTCTGGCTGCACGGTCGTGACGTCACGAAGATGCCGCCGTTCGAGCGGGACGTCAACACCGTCTTCCAGGACTATGCCCTCTTCCCGCACATGACGGTGGGGGACAACGTGGGGTACAGCCTCCGAGTGCGCCGCGTGCCCCGGCGGCAGCGCGCCGCGAGAGTGGCCGAAGTCCTGGAAACCATGCGGCTCGGCGGGTTCGAGTCGCGCAAGCCGAGTGAGCTCAGCGGCGGCCAGCGGCAGCGCGTTGCCCTCGCACGCGCGCTGATCAATCGTCCCCGCGTGCTCCTGCTCGATGAACCTCTGGGTGCGCTCGACACCAAGCTCCGTGAGGAGATGCAGGTCGAGCTGAAGGATGTGCAGCGCGGCGCCGGCATCACCTTCATCTTCGTGACCCACGACCAGCACGAGGCGCTCGCGCTGAGCGATCGCATTGCCGTCTTCGGTGCCGGACGTATCGAGCAGGTGGGCACACCGTCGGAGATCTACGAGCGCCCGGCGACGCCGTTCGTGGCAGGATTCGTGGGCGCATCGAACCTCATCGAGGATGACCTCGCCGCTCGCATCATCGGCGAGCGTGGCCGGTTCATGATCCGCCCGGAGAAGATTCGCATCGTCAGCGTCGCCGATACGGTCGGGAACGACGAGTGCACCGCCACCGGCACGGTTCGAGACATCGTGTACCTCGGTGCTCAGACCGTGTATGTGGTGGCGGTGACAGCTGACCGCACGCTCAGCGTCGTCACCCAGAACGTGAGCGCTACGGCGATAGACGCTCAGGCGCAGAAGGGCCGTGAGGTGCGACTCGTATGGCAACGGGATCAGACCATGGCACTCAGCTCGGGTTGACCGGGAACGCAATTGGAGGTAGGAGCATGATCAGTCGCAGGTCACGAATATGGATCACCGCGGCGTGCGCATCCCTGGGGATCGCCGCGTGCGGCTCGGCATCGACCGGCACCACCGGCACGACCATGCTGACGAAGATCGGTCCCGGCGAAGGTGCGCTCAACATCATCGTCTGGGCCGGGTACGCCGAGGCGGGACAGGACGACCCGACGGTCGACTGGGTCACGCCGTTCCAGAAGCAGACGGGTTGCAAGGTCAACGCCAAGATCGCCAACACGTCCGACGAGATGGTGGCGCTGATGGATACCGGCCAGTACGACGGCGTTTCGGCGTCGGGAAACGCCACCCTTCGGCTCATGGCCGGCGGTACGGCCGCACCGATCAACGTGAACCTGCTGACCAACTACCCGGACATCAATCCGAGCCTCAAGGATCAGCCGTACAACACCTACAACGGTGTCCACTACGGAGTGCCGCATGGCTGGGGCGCGAACCTGCTGATGTGGCGCACCGACATCGTCAAACCCGCACCGGACTCCTGGGGCGTGGTCTTTGATGCGAACTCTCCGTACAAGGGAAAGATCACCGCGTACGACGATCCGATCTACATCGCGGATGCGGCGCTCTACCTGAAGTCGACTCGACCGGACCTGCACATCACCGATCCCTATGAGCTGGACACGGCCCAGTTCAACGCCGCCGTGAGCCTGCTCAAAGTCCAGCACACTGTAATCGGCACCTACTGGTCGGACTACACCAAGGAGCAATCCGCATTCGCGAATGCGGACTCCGTCGTCGGCACGACATGGCAGGTGATCGCGAATCTCCTGCTCACCGACAAGAACCCGACCCCGGTTTCCGTGACCGTTCCCAAGGAGGGATCGACTGGCTGGTCCGACACCTGGATGATGTACTCGCACGCGGCGCATCCCAACTGCATGTACCTCTGGATGAACTGGATCACCACACCCGCTGTGCAGTCGCAGGTCGCCCAGTGGTTCGGGGAGGCACCCGCGAACCTCAAGGCATGCGACATCATCGCCAAGACCGACCCGACGTTCTGCGCGACGTACCACGTCGGCGACGCGATCTACCTGCACGACCTCGCGCTCTGGAAGGTTCCGCTCACCAACTGCGGGGACAGCAGGGGCAACGTCTGCAAGGGATACGCGGACTGGCTGCATGCGTGGACCGACATCAAGGGATAGACATCAGCGCCGGGTGTTGACATGAGCGCCGGCCAGGTGTCGACCTACCGGCCGACGCTGACCCGCCGGGTGGCCCGGGTCCTCGCACGTATGCCGAGGATCCGGGTCGCCGGGTTGCTCGCCGCGCCGGTCGGGTGGCTGGTGGTGTTCTACCTCGGTTCGCTCGCCGTCTTGTTTGCGGCGGCGTTCTGGCACTACGACGCGAACATCACGTTCGCGATCACCAAGACCTTCAGCTTCGAGAACTTTGCCGCCCTCATCTCCGACCCGGTGTACAGGAGCATTGCCGTCAGGACGGTCCTGATCGCGGCGCTGGTCACCATCACCGACTCCGTCCTCGCATTTCCGATCGCCTTTGTGATGGGCAAGCTTGCCGGGCCGAAGCTCCGGTCCTTGCTCGGTGTGCTGGTGTTGATGCCACTCTGGACGAGCTACCTCGTCAAGATTCTCGCCTGGCGACTGATCCTCTCTGACGGCGGTTTCCTCAACTGGCTGCTGAAGCCGTTCCATCTGTCCGGGCCGGGATTCGGCGAGGTCGCCGTCTACCTCGTGCTCGCGTACATCTGGCTTCCGTACATGATCCTGCCGCTCGCCGCCGGCTTCGAGCGCGTGCCCAACTCGCTGCTGGAAGCGTCCACGGATCTTGGGGCGCGGACGTGGCAGACGTTCCGCTCGGTGGTTCTTCCATTGGTGTTTCCGGCGCTGGTGGCGGGATCGATATTCACCTTCTCATTGACGCTCGGGGACTACATCGCGGTGAGCCAGGTGTCGAGCACGCAGTTCATCGGGAGTGTCATCTACGCCAACCTCGGTGTCGTCGGTGACCTCCCGCTCGCCGCCGCGTTTGCCACCGTGCCGGTGCTGGTGATGGTGGTGTACCTGCTGCTTGCGCGCCGTGCCGGCGCCTTCGAGGCGCTCTAACCATGCAGCTCACGCCACGACTCCGGGTTGCGCTCATCGGCTCATCGGGTTGCCTGCTCGTGCTCATCTACGTGCCGATCCTGCTGATCGTGCTGTATGCGTTCAACCCGTCCAAGAGTCAGAAATGGCCGGTGACGGGCCTGACGCTGCAGTGGATCCAGGCCGCCATCGGGAATCCCGGCGCACGCAGTGCGCTGGTCCTCTCGGTTCAGGTGGGTCTGATCGCCACCGCGATCGCGCTGGTGCTTGGCAGCCTCCTCGCGGCCGCGGTGCATCGCTACCGCTTCTTCGGTCGCAACGTGGTGTCCTTCCTGGTGATTCTTCCCGTTGCGCTCCCGGGGATCGTCACCGGCATCGCGCTGAACACTACCTTCCGGACGCTGTTCGGCGGCCTCAGCCTGTTCACCCTGATCGTCGGCCACGCGACCTTCTGCGTGGTGACCGTCTACAACAACGTCATTGCCAGGATGCGCCGCACTCCCGGTTCGCTGGTCGAAGCCTCCGCCGACCTCGGCGCAGATCCGTTGCAGACCTTTCGTTTCGTCACGCTGCCGGTGATCCGTTCGGCGCTGATCGCGGGGGCGCTGCTCGCATTCGCACTCTCCTTCGACGAGATCATCGTGACCACGTTCACGGCCGGATTCAACGAAACCCTGCCCATCTGGATCTTCGCCAATCTCTCGCGGCCGAATCAGTTGCCCATCGTCAATGCGGTGGCGCTGGGCGTGATCATCGCGTCTGCGATTCCCGTCTATCTCGCCCAGCGCGTCGCGTCCGATGCGGCCGGCTACGGTTGAGTCGCTATCGTCACGCGTGCGGCGGGATCTTGTGGACCGGTCGGCTTTCGGACCGGCCGGTTCGTCGCGCGCTCAGGCGGGGGTGGGTAGAGCAGATTGCCCCATGCTCATGAGCATCGACCCCAGCCGAGCCGGATCGACCGGGCGGCTGAAGTAGAAGCCCTGGTAGAGCGGGCAGTGCATCGCCGTCAAGGCGCGGAGCTGCTCCTCGGTCTCGACACCCTCGGCCACGACGCTCGCCCCGATGCTGGCGCCGAGATTGATCAGCACGCCGGCGAGCGACGGTTTGTGAGCGTCGAGGCTCAGCTCGCTGATGAAGGAACGATCGACCTTGAGCATGTCAATGGGGAAGTCCTTGAGATGCGCGAGCGACGAATACCCGGTGCCGAAGTCATCGAGCGCAACCCGGCAGCCGAGCCGCTTCACCGCCCGAAGACGCACCCCGGCCGCCCGGTTTGACTCGACGAGGCTGGTTTCAGTCAACTCCAGCACCAACCGGTTCCCCTTCAACATCGACGCCTCGAGGGCACGGCGCACGACATGGGGGAAGTCGGTGCGAGACAGCTGCCGCCCGCTGACGTTGACATGGATGTCCAGTGCGACGCCCAGCGATTCTGACCATATGCGAGTCTGCGTACAGGCGGTGCGCAGCACCCACTCGCCGACCTGCACGATGAGGCCGGTCGTCTCGAGGTCGTCGATGAATCGGTCCGGCGCCAGCAGGCCGTAGCGAGGATGCTGCCAGCGGAGCAGCGTCTCGACGGCGACGATGCGCTGCGAGACCGACTCGACGACCGGCTGATAGAAGAGCACGAACTGGTGCTCCTCCACCGCACGCTCCAGGTCACTCGTCCACGCAGCGGCCTTCTCGTCGGTCGACTCGAGGCGATCCTCCCACGCGACGGCGACACCTTTGTACGCCGCCTTGGCCGCATACATGGCGACGTCGGCCCGGCGGAGCAACTCTTCCCCACTCAGGATTTCGCCGCGGTTTGACGCCGCGATGCCGATGGACGCGGACACCTCCACCCTGCTGCCGTTCAACTCGGCGATCGGCAGTGCCATCTCGTTGAGGATCCGTTCTGCGACCTCGCTCGCCTGAGTGTCGCCGGAGATGCCGCTGAGCAGGATCGCGAATTCGTCACCGCCCAAGCGTGCGGCCAGGTCGCCTTTGCGCACCGATGCCGCGAGCACGCCCGCGACCGCGCGAAGCACGGTATCGCCACCGGCGTGTCCGTACTCGTCGTTGATGACCTTGAGGTCATCGACGTCGATGAAGAGCAACGCCGACTCTCCGGGAGCGGATGATGCGAGTTGGGCGTCCAGCACGCGCAGCAGGCAGCCCCGGTTCGCCAGGCCGGTCAGCGCGTCGTGGTCGGCCTGGTGGCGAAGCTGGTCTTCGCGAGTGGCGAGGCTCCTGACCAGGTCCACATTGTCCGAGAGCGCGAGAAACTGCCGGAGCAGCACCGCGGCGACGATGACCGTGACGCAACTCAACAGGAAAGGGTCGAGTCGGTGCTCGTATTCCGCGATCAGCGCGAGCACCAGCGCGGCCAGGATCGGGAAATATGGGAGCACCAAAGACAGCCTGGTTCGAGGTGGCACTGTCGCCCGGGTGCTGATCGGATTGATTGCCGCACTCATGCCGGCGAGCCCGATGAGCAGGTAGCCGGCCCAGTACCCGACGTCGATAATGTTGGTCCCGCCGTACGTGGTGGCCGCGGAGAGATAGGCGAAGCCGCTGTCCGAGAAGGCCGTGACGGCGACGCCGGCGATCAGGAGCACAACCGGCAGACGTCCTCCCGGCGGGACCTTCATCGCCAGCATCACGAGCATGCTGAGCAGGAGAACGTCGCCGGCCGGGTAGGCGAGGCTCAACGCGAGGCTGAAGCCCGTGGTGCCGCCCGCGGCCCAGACCGCGCCGAGCACCGTGACCCAACTCACGGCCAGCAGGCTCACCGCGATGAGCACGCCGTCGACCAGTGACCGCAGCCGGCTGCGGATGGAGTCGGATGCGGGCCGGAGCAGCAGGATGCCGGCGGCGGCGATCGGCACGCCGCCGAGGTAGAAGGCGTCGGCCAAGGACGGGAAGGGGATCGCCTCGCCCTTGATGATCGCCAGCCACGACCAGATCGCCTCGCCCGCCGTCCAGCTCAACGCCCCGAGACTGAGCAGCCACCACGCCCAGCGGAGGTGTCCGCGGTGACGCAGGGCCGCGAAGCCGCAGCCGGCCGATGCGGCCAGTGCGGCAAGCAGGTTGCCGATATCGTCGACATCGGTGGCGAAACCATCTCCCGGCCTGGTGCGGAGCATGAGCACCAGAAACGCCAGGGTCACCGCGGCACTCGCTGCCGCAGCCGCGATGAACCAGCGCGAGGAGAGCGGTGAAGCCGGGCGAACATGCGCCATGGCTTCAGTCTGTGCCCTGCCCCCAAAGGCGAAGGTGATCGTCAGGTCACGTTCCGACAACACGCTGATGTGGCGGAGCCGGAATGACCAGCGCGTCTGCCGCGATGCACCCCAGCGGTCCCGCGATCAGCGGGTTGATGTCGACCGCTTCCAGAACGTCCCCGAGCTCCACGGCGAGATGCGACAGCGCCGACAGTGCGCCCGCGATGGCGTCCCGATCGACCGGTGGCCGCCCGCGCGCGCCGTCGAGGATTCCGCTGATGCGCAATCGGTCGATCAGGGCACGAGCGTGGAACGGGGTGAGCGGCGGCAGGGCAACCGCGCGGTCGTCGAAGGCCTCCACCAACACGCCGCCTGCCGCGACCACGACAAGTGGCCCGAATTGCTCATCGACCACGACACCGAGGTGCATCTCGACGGCGCCCGGTGTCTGCGGGATCATGGCTGCGACCGTCATGCGCGGCCCGAGACGGGAGTCGATGTCGCGGTAGGCCCGGCGCAGCGCGGATTCGTCGCCAAGATCGAGCCGCACCCCATCGCGATCGGTCTTGTGTGCGACCCCGGGTGACGCCGTCTTCAACACGACCGGCCAGCCGATCACAGAAGCGGCTTCGAGTGCGCTCTCGAGACCCTCGACCTCGACGCAGCGGACGGTCGGGATCTCATACGCGGCCAGCAGATCCATCGCCGCGGCTTCGCCGACTGTGCCGGTGCCGATGCGGGTGCGCCAGCGCTCCGCCCGCCGCGAGTCCACGCCGTCCGGCGGTGCTTCGGTGAGGCGGCGGAGTCTGAAATCACGCCGTGCCAAAAGATGCCCGATCGCGCGAACGCCGGTCTCGGTGCCCTCCAGGACAGGGACGCCGGCGTCGCGCAGTGCGCGTGCCTTGTCCCCGTCGATTGCCGAGCGGAGGTTGCACAGCACCGCGAACGGCTTGGTGGTGGTCGCGGCGGTGTGCAGCGCGATCGCCGGGTAGACGTCGTCGCGTTCATCGGCAACCAGGTCGACGGCGAATGCGACAGCCGCGGTATCGGCGTCGTCGTGGAGCGCTCGCAAACAGGCGGTGAAAGCGTCGCGGGCGGTGCCCGAGGTATCCCATGCATCCAGCGGGTTCACCGGCGGCAATCCGGGACCGAGGACCGTGGCGAGTTGCTTGCTGGTCGCGTCGCTGATGACCGCGAGACGCACATCGCATGCTTCCGCGACGTCGATCAGGTGGGCGCGCTCCCCACCGGAGTCGTGCAGCGTCGCCAGGCCGCCCGCGGCCGCGACACGCCCTGCACACAGCAGCTCGACCGTATCGGCGAGCTCGTCGAGCCCGCGAACCCGGAGCACACCCGCGTGTTCGAAGAGCGCTTCGTACGCGCCGTCCTCGCCGGCGATCGCGCCGGAGTGTGCGGTCACCATTCGTCGGGCGAAGTCACCGCGTCCAACCTTGAGTGCGACAACCGGGATGTCGCGCGCCGCGGCCAATTCGAGCGCTCTGCGAAAACGTGCCGGTTCGCGGATCGTCTCCATGAAGATGGCGACCACGCGGGTGCTCTCCAGCCCGAGGGCGTACTCGAGGTATTCGGCCATGGTCGTGACCAACTCGTCCCCTCCGGACACGGCAAGGTTGAAGCGGATCCCGCGGCGGTTGCGGAGCAGCGCCGAGAATGACGATCCCGACTGCGTCAGAAACGTGACCGGACCGGCTGTAAGGCTCGGATCCTGGCTGTACCCGGTGGCGCGCAGCCGGCGCTCGAAATTGATGAACCCCATGCCGTTGCCGCCGCAGACCGGCATGCCGAACTCGCGGGCGATCGCCTGCAGCCGTTCCGGCAGCGATGGGCCTTCTCCCTCGTCCGGCCCGTGGCCGCTCGCGCAAATCACCGCCGAGCGCGCGCCGCTTGCGCCGGCACCGCGCAGGATCCTCTCGAGTGAGGCATTGCCAACGCCGAGAATTGCCAGGTCGACCGGCTCGGGCACGTCCTCGATGGCGGCAACGCAGGTCAGTCCGTCGATCTCCGCGTAGTTCGGGTTCACCGGGTAGATCCGGCCGTCGAATCCGCCGACACGCAGCTGACGGAGCAGTTCGGCGCCGAACGATCCCGGTTGTGCACTTGCACCGACGACGGCGACGCTGCGCGCCTCGAGCATCACCTGCAGCGGCGCCACAGCGCTGTGCGCGCCGGTCACTGCGTACGGCGAGACCAGCGAGCGTTGCGGCGGTCGTGGAGCACGGCGCGCGCGGCCTGGCGACCCGGGATGCCGCACACCCCGCCACCGCCATGGGTCGCGGAGCTGGCCTGATACAGGCCGCGAATCGGGGTGCGGTAATCCGCGTAGCCGGGTGCGGGACGCATGTGGAAGAGCTGTTCTGCCGACAGTTCGCCGTGAAAGATGTTGCCGCCGATCAGGCCGTATTCCTGTTCCATCTGGTACGGCCCGATGACGTCGCGGTGAAGGATCGCGCCCTTGATGTTGGGCGCGAACTCCGCATAGCAGTCGATCATCCGATCGGCGTACGCCTCCAGGTCCTCGAGGTGCGGCTCGTCCGCCCACTCGTGCGGTACCCACTGCGTGAAGAGCGACATGATGTGCGTGCCCTCGGGGCACAGGGTGCGATCAAACGTCGTGGGGATGACGCTGTCGGAGAACGGTCGCGTCGCGGGACGCCCCTGGCGCGCCTCTTGAAACGCCTCCTCGATCCACTCCACCGACGGAGCCATCTCGACGGACCCGGTGTGATGCTCCTGCTGGTTGCTCCCCGGATCGGCGGTGAAGTTCGGCAGCTCCGCGAGCGCCAGGTTGATCTTGACGACACCGCTGCGTGACCGCCATCGCTTGATGTCGGCGACGAATTCCGGCGGCAGGTCCCCACTGTCGATGTGGTGGAGGAATGTCGTCTGCGGATGCATCGCGCTGACCACGACGGGTGCAAGGACCTCCTCGCCGCCGGCGAGCATAGCCCCGGTGACCTTGCCGCGCTTGATCAGGAGGTGTTCGACGCGGGCGTCGGTGCGAACCGTCGCGCCCGATTCGACGGCGCTCGCGCGGATCTGGTCCGACACCGCGCCCATGCCGCCCTCCGGGTATCCCCAACTTCCCAGCTTGCCGTCACCGACATCGCCGATGGAGTGATGCGCCATGACATAGGCCGTCCCGGGTTCGTACGGCCCGGCCCATGTTCCGATGACGCCGTTGATGGCCATTGCCGCTTTCACCTGCGGCGACTCGAACCAGTCGTCGAGCAGGTCCGCGATGCTCATGGTCATCAGACGAGTCACGTCACCGACAGTGCGCACCGAGAGGCCGCGATGCTTCCACGCGAGCCGCAACAGCTGGCGCACATCGCGCGGTCGCCGCGAGCCGATATTCGGCGGCACCTCCATGAGCATCGGACCGAGCACATCCGCGAGCCCTTCCATCCACGCGTCCCACTTCGGCATCGCGTCTGCGTCCGCCTTGGAGAATTTCGCAATCTCATCGTGATTGCGCCGCGCGTCGTCCGCGAAGATCTTGATGGAGCGTCCGTCCGGGAACGCCTGATAGTACGGACCCATCGGGTACACCTTGTATC
>JBAPOS010000131.1:0-4857 GCA_049279755.1 Candidatus Dormiibacterota bacterium
GGTCCGGGCAGGCCGGCTCGACGGCGACGCAGCCCACGCCGTGCTTGGTGCCGCCGGGCATCGCGTGGCCCGGCGACGCGAGTGGCCCGCGGGGTTGACCGCTCGCGAGGTCGAGGTGCTCGCTCTCGCGGCCCAGGGGCACTCCAACAAGGAGATCGCCGAGCGGCTGGTCATCTCTCCCAAGACGGCCGGCAACCACATCGAGCACATCTACATCAAGATCGGCTGCTCCAGCCGCGCCGAGGCGAGCCTGTACGCGATGCAGCAAGGCCTGCTCGGCGAACTGCGCGCGGCGCAAAGATAGGGCAAACACCCCACGAAACCGCACCCGCGATCGATCTACCGTTCTGTGTGCAGCTCAACGCACACCAGACACCCCAACCCGAGCTACGGAAGGCACCCGCGGTGGCTAAGCCGATAATTCTGACCGTCGATGACGATCTTGCGGTCTCGCAGGCGATTACGCGCGATCTGCGCCGTCAGTATGGCACCGAGTACCAGATCGTCCGTGCGACCTCGGGCGCCGAGGCGCTCACCATGCTGAGCGGGTTCGCTCTGCGCGACCGGCCGGTCGCGTTGATCGCAGCCGATCAGCGGATGCCGGAGATGACCGGCGCCGAGTTCCTCGCTCGTGCGCGCCGGCATGCGCCCGACACCAAGCTCGTGCTGCTCACGGCGTACGCCGATACGGACGTGGCGATCAGGGCCATCAACGATATCGGTCTCGATTACTACCTGCTCAAGCCGTGGGATCCTCCCGGGGAGCGGTTGTATCCCGTCCTCGATGACCTGCTGAGCGACTGGCAGGAAGGGCATCCCGGGGACACCGGCGGAGTGCGCGTCGTCGGGGACCGCTGGTCGCAGCGGAGCCACGAGATCAAGACCTTCCTCACGCGCAACTACGTGCCGTACCGCTGGCTTGACCTCGAGCGCGACGAGGAAGCCCGCCGACTGGTAGATCTCGCGCGCGCGGGCACGGCCGATCTTCCGCTCGTCCTGGTTCCGGACGGTGAGACGCTGCGGGCGCCGTCGACCCTTGATCTCGCGGGCGCGCTCGGCCTGCGCACCAGCGCTGAGCAGCCGCTGTACGACCTGTGCATCGTCGGCGGCGGGCCGGCCGGACTCGCCGCGGCAGTCTACGGAGCATCGGAGGGATTGCAGACCGTCCTGATCGAACGCGAGGCCCCCGGCGGGCAAGCGGGTCAGAGCGCCGCAATCGAGAACTACCTCGGGTTCCCCAAGGGCCTGTCCGGCGCGGACCTCACCCACCGCGCCGTTGCGCAGGCGCGGCGCTTTGGCGCGGAAATGGTGCTCGCGCGCGACGTCGTGGGTCTTGAGACGCGCGGGCCGGTGCGCGCCGTCCGCTTCGGCGACAACTCCGAGATCGAGGCGCGAGCCGTGCTCGTCGCGACCGGCATGTCGTACCGGCTGCTCGAGACGCCCGGGCTCGAGGAGCTCACGGGTCGCGGCGTGTACTACGGCGCCACCGCCAGCGAAGCGCAGGCATGTGCCGGTGATGACGTGTATGTCGTCGGGGCGGCCAACTCGGCAGGCCAAGCGGCCTTGAACATTGCCCGCTTCGCGCGGCGCGTGGTGCTCCTCACGCGATCCGACGCGCTGGAGACATCGATGTCGCAATACCTCGCTGAGCGCATCCACGCCACGGAAAACATCGAGGTACGGCTCCACGCCGAGATCGTCGCCGGGTACGGCGACCATCACCTGCAGGCCATCACGATCGCCGATCGGGCGGCCGACACCAAGGAGGACGTACCGGCCAGCTGGGTCTTCGTCTTCATCGGCGCGGAGCCGCGCACCGACTGGCTCGGCGGCGATGTTGCCCGCGACGAGAAAGGCTTCGTCATCACCGGCCAGGATCTGCTGACCCGCGAACACGGCCCGCGCTGGCCCTTCCCGCGGGCTCCGTTCGCGCTGGAAACCAGCGTGCCTGGCGTATTCGCGGCCGGCGACGTGCGGCTCGACTCGATGAAACGCGTCGCGTCCGCGGTCGGCGAGGGAGCCATGTCCGTATACCTCGTGCATCGTTACCTGGCCACGATCTGATGCACATCGACGACCTGCGCGCCATCTTCTTGTTCGACGGGCTCAGCGACGAGCAACTGCTCGAACTGATCGCTGCCGGCGATGAGGTGGCTTTCGCGGACGGCGATGTGCTCTTCCGCGAGGGCGACGCCGCCGACTTCTGGTGGGTGCTGCTCGACGGGCGGGTCGAGCTGCTGCGCCGCTCCGGACGGGAAGAATCCGTTGTCGCCGCGATGGACCGGCCAGGGCTCTGGGCGGGCGGATTCCAGGCATGGGCCGACAACCTCGGCTACCTCGCTACCGGCCGCGGCGCCGGCCCGGGACGGATCCTCCGAATCTCAGCCGGGGCACTCGGGGACTGGGCGCGCGCCTGGTTCCCCTTCAGCGTTCACATGATTGAGGGCTGCTTCCAGACGGTACGCAACTTTGAAGCCCTGTCGCGCGAGCATGAAGCACTCGTTGCGCTCGGCACCCTCGCGGCAGGCCTCGCGCACGAGATCAACAACCCGGCGTCCGCCGCGGTGCGCGCAGTCGAGGCGCTGCAAGACACCTGCGACCTGCTGCTGTCGTCGCTCGTCCGCCTCGCCGAGCGATCTTTGTCGGCCGGGCAGTTTGTCGCCATCGATGCGCTGCGACGCCAGATCGGCGCCCCGACGATGACCCCCGGCCCCCTGGCAGCCGCGGACCGCGAGGAAGCGCTCTCTGGCTGGCTCGACGCGCACGGGGTCGATGCCGCCTGGCGCATCGCTCCCGCGCTCGCGGCGGCGGGTGCCGACATCGCCTGGTGCGAGCGCGCCGCCCAGATCCTCAGTGATGGCACGCTCGAACCCGGCCTGGAATGGGTGGCAAGCACACTCGCGACCGCGAGCCTGCTCTCCGAGATGAAGGACTCGACGCGGCGCGTCTCAGCACTCGTGGCAGCGGTGAAGTCATATTCACAGCTCGACCGGTCCTCGCTGCAGCTCATCGACGTCACAGAAGGCATCGACAGCACCCTGGTGATGCTCGGGCACAAGCTACACGGCGGGATCACCGTCGTTCGCGATTACGCCACCGACCTGCCGCGCATCGAGGCGAACCCGGGCGAACTCAACCAGGTATGGACCAACCTCATCGACAATGCCATCGACGCGATGGACGGAAGCGGAACGCTCCGGCTCTCCACACGAGCCGACCCCGAGGATGTCGCCGTCGAGATCGGCGACACCGGCCACGGGATGCCTCCGGACGTACAGGGCCGCGCGTTCGAGCCGTTCTACACCACCAAAGACGTTGGCAAAGGCACTGGCCTCGGCCTCGACATTTCACGCCGCATCATCGTCGAGCATCACGGCCAGATCACGATCGATTCGCGGCCTGGCCAGACCGTGCTGCGCGTCCGCCTGCCACGCGCTCACACCCAACGTCAATGACGCAGTCAACGCCTTCAACCATCCCTCCGGCCAGGGCTCGCCGTGCGCGTGAGGCCGCTGCCGGGCGGCGGCGGCTAGGCCAGCAGCTCGGTCACCAGTTCGGGTGGCAGGCCATGCGTCTGGTCCAGGTATGTGAGGTCGGCCTCACTCAGCGGCCGGCCTGAGCCGAACCGTGACAGCACCTTCCGCCCGCGGGTGCACAGCGCGGCGAAACGCTGCTCCTCGCCGCGGAGAACTTCGCCGACGGGTCCGCTGCCAGTGTCCTGCCCGAACTGCGCCAGCGTGTGCTCGAGCAGCCAGGCCGGCAGGTCACCCAGCGTCCTGGTGCTATCGCCGCGCCATAGCACGGTGAGCGCGCCGCAGCAGCCGCCGCAGCACGTAACCACGGCCGGCGTTGGACGGCCGGACGCCGTCACCGATGATTACGGCGCTGGCGTGCACCCACCGCTCGTCGGTGCCGGGGGTGCCCCGTGGTACGCCGTCACCGGTCCAGACGAAGAACTCCGAGTCGGGGCCGCACGGGCCGACGGGGCCGTTGGACCAGCAGTTATCGTGTCCGGTCAGCTCGACCGGCACGCCGAGTACGGTCCAGGTCCGCAGCGAACCGATATCAGGGCCCGCCTGTTCGTCACCGCCGAACACGGTCGCATGCAGACGGTCCCGGCCGATACCCAGGCCGTCGACAAGCAGCTGGCAGCCCCAGCGCAGACTCTGCGGTCCCTCATAATCGTCCAGCGACCAGGAGCCGAGCATCTGGAACACGGTCAGATGCCGGTCATCGCCAACCTCGTCAAGATCGGTCGTGCACAGGCAGTGCTGCACACCGGTCAGCCGCCGGTCCTGCGGGTCGGGCAGGCCCTCCAGGTACCGGGTCAGCGGGTGCATCCCCGCGGTGGTGAGCAACATCGGACACGCCGATATTTTGACCGTCAAGGAGACGCAGAACTGGCCGTTCTGCACCACTCGATCGCAGTGAACTCGCAAACCGATGCGCAGCGCCGATTCGGCGATCTATCGCTGCTCGCGAAGGTCGATCATGCGTTCGCCCGATGCCGGTAGGTGACGGATAGCGGGAGCGGAGTCCGAAGCGCAGGTGAAACTGTTGCGGCCTCGCCGAAGCCACCCGGGCATGCTTGCGGTGCGGTGATCATAGAGGCGTGGCTGACCTGACAGACACTGCGGTGCGGGAGATGAGGCTGTTCCTGGTCGGTACATGCGAAGACGTCATGCGGTGGCTGCCACCGCCCCAGTGGGAGCCAGCCTGGCAATCAGAAGCTGCGCGTGAGTGCGGGAACGGCGAGACCGGGCCGAGCGGCGCGTGGGGCGAGCACACGGTGCGGACGGTCTATGCCTGCGCGGCGCTGTACCTAGACACGATCTTGCGGTGCATTCAGGCCATGGC
>JBAPOS010000132.1:0-5609 GCA_049279755.1 Candidatus Dormiibacterota bacterium
GGCCGGAGCCGCGGCCGAGCGCGCCCGGGAGCGTTTCGAGGAGATCGCCCAGGAGGCGGAAGCCGCGGTGGTCTCGGAGCAGACCTCAGAAGCCGGGGAACAACCTCCGGACGACTCCGGAAGCGGCGAGGAGGGCGAGAGCGCGGGCCAGGTCCAGGGGAGCGAGCAGGCGACCCAGGCGGTGACCCGGCGCAGCGCCGAGCAGCTCTTCGAGGGCGAGATCTTCCCGGTGCGCAAGATCGCCCTTCCACGAGATCGCCGGAGCCGGGCGACCACCGGCAAGCGAAGCTCGTCGCAGAGCAGCGACAAGCGGGGTCGCTACGTGCGCGCGACCCAGACGGAGAAAACGACCGACATTGCCTTCGACGCCACCATGCGCGCTGCGGCGCCCCACCAGGTCCGCCGCCGTGCCGAGGAACCCGCAGGCAGGATCGGGCCCGCGCTCCATCTCGAGCGCCAGGATCTCCGTCAGAAGGTACGCCGCCGCCGCACCGGCACGCTGATCGTCTTCGTCGTCGATGCCAGTGCCTCGATGGACGCCGAGCAGCGCATGCAGGCCACCAAGGGCGCGGTGCTGTCGCTGCTCCGCGATGCCTACCTGCGTCGCGACAAGGTGTCGCTGGTCGTCTTCTCGGGTCGCGCGGCCCGCGTGGTGCTGCAGCCGACGTCGTCCGTCGACCTGGCGGAACAGCGCCTGCAGCGTCTCACGGTCGGAGGAACGACACCCCTGACGCACGGGCTCGTGGCGGGACTCCGGATCGTGCGCACGGAGCGCCTGCGTGACCCGACCGTGTATCCATTGATGGTGCTGATCAGCGATGGACGGGGCAACATCTCGCTCTTCGGCGAGGAACCGCTCGTCGAGGCGCAGCGCGTCGCTGAACAGCTCGGCGCCGACGGCGTGCACATGCTGGTCATCGATTCGGCACGTGATCACACGGCGCGACCGATGCCCCGCGTCGGCAGCCACAGCCGGCCCCCGCTTTTCGGGGGATACGGGTTCAACGCCTGCCGCGACCTCGCCGACCGCGCCGGCGGTGAATATCTCGGGCTTTACGATCTCTCGCAGGGGGCCATCGTCGAGGGCGTCGAGAAGACGCTTCGAGGTCGCATGACACAATGACCGTGATGCAGACAGGCAGAAGCGTGTTCCCGTTCACGGCGATCGTGGGACAGGACCTCATGAAGCAGGCGCTCATTCTCAACGCGATCAATCCCGCGATCGGCGGTGTGCTGATCCGCGGTGAGAAGGGAACAGCGAAATCGACGGCGGTGCGCTCGCTCACCAAGCTCCTCCCGGGGCTTGACGTCGTGACCGACTGCCGCTATGGGTGCCCGCCCGATGACGCGGATCTGCAATGCGCGGAGTGCACCGAGCGTGTGGTGGGTGGAGAGACGCTGCCGCGGTCGCGACGCCGGATGCGCGTCGTGGAGCTGCCCATCAACGCGTCCGAGGACCGCGTGGTCGGCGCCATCGACATCGAAGCGGCGATCAAGCGGGGAGAGAAGGAATTCGAGCCGGGCGTGCTCGCCGAGGCGAACCGCAACATCCTCTACGTCGACGAGGTGAACCTGCTCGATGACCACATCGTCGACGTGCTCCTCGACGCCGCGGCGATGGGTCAGAACACCGTCGAACGCGAGGGCGTCTCGGTGTCACATCCATCGCGTTTCATCCTTGTCGGCACCATGAACCCGGAAGAAGGTGAGCTTCGTCCCCAGCTGCTGGACCGGTTCGGCCTGTGCGTCGATGTCGAGGGGATTCGCGACGTTCGCCAGCGGGTTGAGATCGTTGAACGGCGCGAAGCGTTTGAGGAAGACCCCGGCGCGTTCGCAACACGTTTCGAGCCCGCCGAGAAGTTGGAGGCGGATCGTATCGCGCGGGCCATGTCGATGCTCTCCGACGTTGTGGTCGACCGCAACATCCTGGTGGCCATCGCCGCCCTCAGCATCGAGCTGGAGGTGGATGGACATCGCGCCGACATCGTCACGCGCAAAGCGGCGCAGGCGCTCGCGGCGCACGAGGATCGGTCGGCGGTCGGGATCGACGACGTCGAGCACGTCGCACCGATGGTGCTGGCGCACCGGGTCAAACCGGGACTGTCGGGCAGCCGCCGCGGGCTGACCGACCTTGCGGAGATTCTGCGCAGCGCGCACGACAGCGACGGCGCGTTCCAATCCTAGGAATCCCCTCCGTAGCGCATGCGCCTTGACCGGATCCGCAACTTCAGCATCATCGCGAACATCGATCACGGCAAGTCCACGCTTGCCGACCGGTTGCTCGAGGCGACCGGGACGGTGGCGTTGCGCGACATGCAGGACCAGGTGCTCGATCAGCTCGACCTCGAACGCGAGCGCGGCATCACCATCAAGGCGCAGGCAGTCCGGCTCGCGTACACCGCATCCGACGGCATCACCTACGAGTTGAACCTCATCGACACGCCGGGACACGTCGACTTCGCATACGAGGTGTCAAGGTCGCTCGCCGCCTGTGAGGGCGCGTTGCTGGTGGTCGACGCCACCCAGGGCGTCGAGGCGCAGACGCTCGCCAACGTGTACCAGGCCATCGACAACCACCTCGAGGTGATCCCCGTCATCAACAAGATCGACCTCGCCAACGCCGACGCTGAACTCGTGCGCCGTGAGATCGAGGAGGTCATCGGCATTCCCGCCGACGATGCCATCCTCACCAGCGCACGCCAGGGGATCGGCATCGACCTGGTGCTCGAGGCGATCGTCAAGCGGGTTCCGCCGCCCACGGGCGATCCCGGCGGATCGTTGCGAGCGCTCATCTTCGACGCGAAGTACGACGCCTACCGCGGGGTCGTCGTGTACGTCCGGATCGTGGATGGTCGCATCGCCGGCGGCATGCGCATCCGCATGATGAACAACAGGAGCGAGTTCGTCGTCGACGAGGTGGGCGTTTTCGCACCCGCGATGACGCCCGTCGACGAACTGCTCTGCGGTGAGGTCGGATACTTCATCGCCTCGATCAAGAACGTCCGCGACAGCAAGGTGGGGGACACGGTCACGGACGCCGCGCATCCGACGACTGATCCGCTGCCGGGATATCGCGCGGTCACGCCGATGGTGTATGCCGGCATCTTCCCGGTCGACTCCGATGATGTCACCGACCTCAAGGAGGCGTTGCAGCGGCTCAACCTCAATGACGCATCGCTGGTCTTCGAACCGGAATCGTCAGCCGCGCTCGGCTTCGGGTTCCGGTGCGGTTTCCTCGGCCTGCTGCACATGGAGATCGTGCAGGAACGCCTGGAACGCGAGTTCAACCTGTCCCTGATCACCACGGCGCCGACCGTCGAGTATCGGGTTCGGCTGCGCTCCGGTGAGGTCATCGCGATCGACAACCCGGAGATGCTGCCCGACGCCTCGCACATCGACGCCATCGAGGAACCCCGGACCAAGGCGACGATCATCGTTCCAAGCACGTATGTCGGCGCGATCATGGAACTGTGCCAGGAGCGGCGGGGCGAGTTCCAGCACATGGATTACCAGCCGGGCGACCGCGTCGCGCTCACCTACGACCTCCCGCTCGGGGAGATCATTCACGACTTCTATGACCAGTTGAAGTCCCGCAGCCGCGGGTACGCGTCGCTGGACTACGAGATCACCGGCTTCCGCGCCGAGTCGCTGGTCAAGCTCGACATCCTGGTCGGAGGGCAGCGGGTGGACGCTCTGAGCATGATCGTTCACCGCGACCGCGCCAACGCGCACGGCCGCAAGCTGGCCGAGCGTCTTCGCAAGCTGATCCCCCGCCAGCTCTTCGAAGTGCCCATACAGGCTGCGATCGGTGGCAAGATCGTCGCCCGTGAGACGGTTTCCGCGATGCGCAAGGACGTGCTTGCCAAGTGCTACGGCGGGGACATCACACGGAAGCGCAAGCTGCTCGAGAAGCAGCGCGAGGGCAAGCGCCGCATGAAACGGGTGGGCAACGTGGAGATTCCGCAGGAGGCATTCATGGCTGTGCTCAAGATGGACGAGCAGTAGGTGGACGCCTGATGCCTCGGCCGAACCCACCCCGCAAGCGCCCGCGCCGACGACCAGATTCGGTCGAGCGGGCAGCGCGCGCCGAGGTCTCGCTTGCCAAGCAGACCGCCCAGGTCAAGGAGGGCGGCGGCAAACAGCAGAACGGGAAACAGCAGCCGGCTCCCAAGACGCGCACGCTCGGCAAAGGCGGCGCGGCCTCGCGCGCCCGGCCCATCGACGAGCCCTTCGTCCCGTGGGCCAAACGCTCCTACCTGATCCTGGTCGTGCTGCTCGCAGTGGCCGAGATCGCCGTCGGATCGCTCGCGTTCTTCACGGTCGCCAATCCCAAGCCGAACTTCGGAGTGTATGTCCTCGGGGTCAGCTACAACCCGCTGGTCCCGGTGGCGGGCGCGCTGGTCGCGGCACCGATCGCGAAGCTCATCACCAAGGAGTCGCGCTCACTCCGGTTCATGGAGTCGGTGATGTCCGGGATCATCCAGTACTTCATATGGCTGGCCCTTTTCGTCGCCGTGCTGTACCTGATCGGTGGCTTCAACACCTCGAAGAGCACCGCAACTGCGGGCAGCCCTTCGATAATCGCAACCCCGACGGTGGTCGTCGGCCTCCTGGTGATCGACATCCTCAGCTTTGTGGCGACCTACTTCCTGTATCCGCCGCTCTACAAGTTCATGCGCAGGCGCCCGCCGCCTCGCCAGCCACGCGCACCCAAGCCGAAGCCGGCAGAAGCGAGGCAGGGCGCGACATCGAACGTCGACAGGATGGACGACGCGCAGGCACGCGATCCACAACAGACGGATCCGACGTCGTGACCACCGCTTTCGGCGAGGTTGGTTCGCTCTACCTGCACATTCCGTTCTGCGAGCGGAAGTGCGAGTACTGCGATTTCACCAGCGTGGCCGGGGCGACCGGATCAGCGGCGTACATGGAGGCGCTCGGCACCGAGGTCAGGCGCCTCGGCGAGCGCCTCGGCAGGCTGTCTCTTGACACAGTATTCATCGGGGGCGGAACGCCGTCGCTGGTCGATCCCGAGCTGCTCGAGGGCCTTGTGGCCACGGTGCGGAACACGTTCTCAGTCGCAGACGATGCCGAGGTGACCATGGAGGCCAACCCCTCGAGTGTGAGCACGGCGCGTGCGCTGGTGTGGAAAGCCGCCGGGGTGAACCGGATCAGCCTCGGGGTGCAGAGCCTCGAGGCTGACGTGCTCAGCTTTCTGGGTCGGGTTCATGACGCGGACCGCGCGGTGGCCGCCGTCTCCGAGGTGCGAGCCGCCGGCTTCACCTCCATCAACTGCGACCTCATCTACGCGGTGCCCGGTCTTGGAGATACCCGCTGGCGGCGCACGCTCGAGCGCGTGGTGGCCGCAGGTCCCACGCACATCTCCTGCTACGAGCTGACCGTCGAACCGGGGACGCCGCTGCACACGCAGGTGCGCCGCGGACTCGTCAAGCCGGTCGAAGGTGTGCGCTCCATGCGCCAGCACCGCATCGCCGTCGAGGTGCTGGAACGCGCCGGGTACGTTCAGTATGAGGTGAGCAACTTCGCACGTCCCGGCGAGGAGTGCCGCCACAACCTCGTCTACTGGCACAACGGGTACTACGCGGCCG
>JBAPOS010000133.1:0-7215 GCA_049279755.1 Candidatus Dormiibacterota bacterium
CGTGACCCACCCGCCCTCAGCGAATAGCCCGAGTCCTCCGGTGCCGCCACCGACAACGACAAGGACGGCGGCGCCGACTCCGGCAACCGTCGCGACCCTCGCCGCTTGCGGTTCCGCGGTCACCCGATCCGCGCTCACCGTCATCCACCACTTCACCGTGTCGCCTGACGACATCGCGATCGACAGTTCGGGTCGCCTCTGGGTCAGCGCACGTGAGGCAGGCCAGATCATCGGCCTGAACCAGGATGGCAGCGGAGTGACGACCACAGTCGTGAGCGGTGGCCCGGAAGGCGTTGCAGTCGCTGCCTCGGCCATCTATGTCGCACAGCAGAACATCAACGCGATCGAAGAGATCACGCCACTCCGCCACGAGGTCGTGACCCTTCCCAATCGCACCGCGAATGCCGGGATCGACGGGATATCCGTCGCCGCGACGGGCCAGACATTGCTTGTGCCTGACAGTCCCGTTGGCACGCTGCTCGAAGTGTCGCTGAGCGGGCCCCCCAATCCCCGCGTGATCGCAGCCCACCTCGGACGCCCGGTCGCCGCCACCGCCGGTCCCTCAGGCGAGATCTTCGTTGCAAGTGAATCGTCGCCCGGGCTCGTCAAAGTAACCGCAGCTGGAACCGTGATGAAGATCGGTGGATTCACGGATCTCGACGAGGTCGTCGCCTATGCGGGGCTCCTCTACGTCACCGAACTGGATCGACACGATGTCGTCGCCGTTGATCCGGCGTCGGGAGCGTCGCGCGCGGTCGCGGTGAACCTTCCGGCGCCACAAGGGCTTGCGGTGACAGCGAATGGGATCCTGGAGATCGTCGACGCCACCACTGACACGCTGTACTCGCTGCCCACCTGCGGAGCTCGCTGAGGGCGCGCGTGCCGCTTCAGACGAGAGTCACGATCATTGTCACCGCGGCGGCCCCCATCAGTATCGCCGCGATCCACACCAACACGGCGCTCACGGTCCCGCTGCGATGCTCCGCCATGACCCGTCGATCGCGGGCGAGCAGCGCGATCAGCACGAGGATCGGGGGAGCAACCACCCCGTTGACGATCGCGGTGACGACGAGCGCCTGGATAGGGTTGATGTTGAGGACGCTCAGCAAGAGCCCACCGACCAGCGCGACCACGATGAGCGCATAGAACGTCGGCCTCGAGAGCGGGGTCTCGCCGAGACCCCCGCGAAAGCCGAAGAACTCCTTCACGGCGTACGCGGCGCTTGCCGTGAGCACAGGAATCGCGAGCAGCCCGGTGCCGATCAGACCGACCGCAAAGATCAGGGATGCGAGCGGTCCCGCCAGTGGTTTCAGCGCTTGCGCAGCTTGCTGCGCGCTCTGGATGCCGGTGTGTCCGGACGAGTGGAGGACGGTCCCGGCAGTGAGGATGATGCAGTACATGACCAGTTGCGAGAAGAGCATTCCGACGAAGACGTCGATACGCGCGGCCCGCAGCTCCTTTCGCGTTGTCCCGCGCCGCTCCTGCTCGGTTGTGGCTCCCGCGGCTTTCATCTCGTCGACCTCACTTGATGACTGCCAGAAGAACAGGTACGGGCTGATCGTGGTGCCCAGAATCGCGACGACGATGCCGACAAAGTCCTTGCTGAGTTCGATGTGCGGGATGAAGGTCGCCTTGACCGTTGCCAGCAGCGCGGGGTGGACGATGACCACCGTGACCACGTAGGCAAAGAGAGCCAGGGTCAGGTACTTGAAGCACCGAAAGATGATCGAGTACGAGAGCTTGAGCTGCATGACGCCGATGAGGACCGCTATGGGAACGAGCAACCACGCAGGTTGCACATGGCTGCCGGTCAGCAGCGAGCCACCTGCGGCGACCGCGCCGAGGTCCGCACCAACATTGATCGTGTTCGCACAGAAGACCAGGACGATGCAGACGCCAACCAGAACGGATGGGAATTTCCGGCGCAGCGACGTACCGAGGCCGACACCGGTCTGGAGCGCGATTCGCGCACACGCCTCCTGGACCGCCATCATGAGGGGGAAGGTGAAGATCGCCATCCAGAGCGTCCCGAGACCGAACTGGCTGCCCGCCTGGGAGTAGGTGCCGATGCCCGACGGATCGTCGTCCGAGGCGCCGGTGATGAGCCCGGGACCGAGGAGGTGCAGAAAACCAAACGGTCCGCGATGGAGAGCCTCGTCAATCCCGCCACGGCCCGCGGAAGGCGCCCCCGTGGCGGCCTGATCGCTGGGGCCTTTCGAGACCGCCGCGGCAGGCGGCTCGTCGTCAAGCGGAGTGACCCGCGATACCGCGGCACGGATCGGATCCGGTCGCTCGTCAGCCGCGGGCGGCTCCGGACTCGATGTCGCCATGGGGTTTGGGGGTGGTGCTTCTACGCCGTCACGCCGTTTGATGCCGCGCGCCCGGTACTCGTACCCCAGGCTCCTTTATGGTTCCTCGCTAAGTAAACGTTACAGCAAGGCTAACACCCTGGACCCGCTGACGGCGCCCTGACACGCCTTCCCGGTGACCGGCGTGTAACGCGGTTTCGCGAGATGTCGGACAACCCCGCCCACGAGGCGCCGGCCTGCGCTTCATTACGTTCAGCGATGAGCCAGCTCTTCCGTCGAAGCCGTCCCCGCGACTCCGAAGAACCACCGGCCCCGGTGGTCGCAGCGAGCACCGGAGTCGTCTGCACCCTCCCCGGTTGTTCCAATGATACCGCCCGGCCCTGCGCCTATCGCGACGGGCGCGGACGCGCGTGTGGAGCGGCCTACTGTCCGGAACACGGCTTCAGCGCAGGCGGAAAGTTCTACTGCCGGCGGCACGCAGGCGTGGTCCGCGCGGTGGGCTCCGAGACCACACCGAGCGGCGGATTGCCGGACATCGACAACCGGGCACCGTCATTGGTGAGCTGGGTCGCACGAGATCTCGACGCCAACGTTCGCAGGCTGCTCTCCGGCGCGGCTCAAACCGGCGAGAGCGTCATCGCCGACGAAACGGTCCACGTCGCGCGTGACTTCAACCGGAAGGCGCGTTGGGAGCAGAGCTGGCGGCTCGTGGATCACACCGGCGTGATTCTCAAGGTCACCATTCAGGTCCTGGAGGAGAACGACACCCTGGTCCGCGTTCATGTTGGCAGCGGCGTCATCGCCGATGGCGTGCCCCCCTGGATCGTCCGCCGCACCGAGGAAACCGACATGGCCACCGACACAGCGCAGCGACAGCGGTTTTATGAGTGGCTGGACGAGAGCATCTTCATGGCCGTGGATCGGTTTCGGACCGAGCGCCAGCGCGCGAGCTAGCTCCGGCTGCACTAAAGGCGGTCGTCAGCGACCGACCACCAACGGTTGCGGGATTCCATCGAGTGCTCCAGACGTCGCCCGTACCGGAGCACCGCCGGGGACGTACAACACGACGTCACCCGCACCCAGGCATCGCCACGCTCCGGATTCCCAGAGGGCGCACGTCCGCTCGTCGATGCCGATCAGAACAGCGTCAGGCAACGCGACCCGCGCGGACGGATACCACTTCGCGCCGAAGGTGTCGTGATGCGGAAGCACAGCGGCTCCAGGGATCACGTCGAGTCCCTGCAGCGCGCGGCGCTCGGTATGCCCCGGGAACGACTGCCGGACCAGGGTTGCGGAGCAGAGCGCCATCGCTCCGGCTGAGGAGCCGGCCAGCGACGCACCGTTCCTCCACGCACTGATGATCGCGTTGCCGACGGGGCTGTCTCTCAGTACCGACGCAACCAGCCCGGGATCGCCGCCGGGGAGGTAGCACAACCCCGCTCCGGCAACGGTTTCGGCAAGCGTCGCGTCATGCGCCTGTGCCTTTGTATACACGGCCAGCTCGATGAGGTCCAACCCGAAGCGCTGAAACCACGCCTGCGCATGCCGAACGGCCATCTCCGGGTGCGATCGCGCTGCCGCGGTAGCGACGACATACCCGGGGCCATTTGCGGCATCGGCAAGGAGTGCGTCCTGCGGCTCGTTGCCCGGATGAAACTCATCGCCACCGACGAGCGCCAGCAATCCCGCCCCGCGAATTGCAGTCAGATCCGCTGCGCTTGAAGGGCTGCCTCGAGACGCAGGCGCGACTCCGCCTCCCGCCTCGCCTCGACAACCACGTCCCACATCACGCGGGACGCGTCTCGCTGCTGCAGATACGACTCGATCGACCGGCTTTCAGCGTGGTCTGCACGACGCTGCTGCCACCAAATCCAGGCCATCTGGGGTTCCTTTCTAGACGCTTCCAGTCTACCTCGTCCGCTCGCCTCCGAGGGTGGGTCGGGATCAGCTCGGACCCGCCAGAACCATTGCCGGAACGTCAGCTGTGATCCGGATCATCGGGGGATCCAGCAGCGTGTTGTGGACGGTGCAATGAGCGATCGAGCGTTCGACCGCAGCAAGGCGAGCGGGTGACGTTCCGTCTGGAAGCCGCACATGGAGATCGATGCTCGCAACCCGCCACGGTGCAACAGCGCTCATCGTCCACGTGCAGTGAACCACGGGACCTCCTCCCGAAGGGCCGAGCCCGCGGCGCGCGTAGTGTCCGATGCAGGACGCGAGCGATGCGATGAACAGCTCGACCGGGGTCGGCCCGGTGTCTTCGCCGCCATCGCCACGGGGCTGGTCCACCAGCAACTGGTGGCCCCGCACCGTGACGCGGTGGCGGTCGCCGCCGGCCCAGACGACGGTCAGCACGTGAGCAGCTTCAGGTGAAGACGATGTGGCCACCTGCCGCCTTCTCATAGAACTCGCCAACGGTGATGATGTCCTGCACCTGTGGGATGAAGTCATCCTTCGTGAGCCCGAACAGGTCGACGGACGCCTTGCAGGCAAAGAGCCCGCACCCTGTGTCGGCGATCATCTCGATGAACTCGGGGATCGACGGAATGTCAAGCTTCTCCATCTTCGACCCGAGATAGTGGGTCATCACCGACGACATGCCGGGCACGCCTCCCAGCCAGGTCACAAGGTGCAGTCCGGGATTCCCGACCGTCGCGATCTTGATGTGCTCGTGTCGCGTCTTGTGGATCGCGTCGAGGCCGAAGAACGTGAAGAAGAGATTGGCGGTGATGCCTTCGGCCCGGGCACCGTTGGCCATGATCAGTCCGGGGTAGATCCCGTCCAGGGATCCCTTGGAGATGACAATCGACACCTTGTCGATGGTCGCGGGCATGTAGGTCGCCGATTCGGTCGTCGGAAGCAGCGTTGCGGTGGTCATTTGCGTATCTCCTTCGAAGAATCAGATGTGCAGCATTCAGATGCAACCGCGGGGCTTGGGGATGCCGGCTATGCGTGCCGCCACTTTCGCGGGCCCCTTGGGAAAGAGTTGGTACAGCTCCTTGATGCTCACACCCGACGTCTTGCCGAGCACGCGCACCGTCGGACCTGTTCCCTTTGCGAAGTACTCGCTGCGCATGAACCGTATGACCTGCCAATGGCGATCGGTCAGCTGTGTGATCCCCTCGCGCGCAGCGAGCGCAGGGACCATCTCCTCCTGCCAGTCCTCAGGATGCAGGAAGAAGCCGTCCTCGTTGAGGTCGAGATCGGTGAGTTGGAGCGCTGCCACGGACATTGGGTACCTCCTCTAACCCTGCATCGGGGTTGCGTGATGCTTGCCTGCGGCAGGCATCTCTGACGAAATCCCCGGAATGGAATACCCAGGGAGCAACGCGTGCCAGTAGAACCATTCGAACATCAGCTTGCCGAGGTGGTTCAGGTGGGATTCCTTGAGCAGCGGCAACCCGACCGGGCCGGGGTAGTGGCCGGGGAGCGGCTCGGTGTCGTAGTTGAAATCGATCAGCACCGCCTTCCCGAAGCCAGTTTCGATGAAGCAGTTCGCGTGACCGTCGTAGGTCGCATCGAGCTGCTCGCCCGTGAGGAACCGGCGAACGTTCTCTGTCAGCACCTCGCCTTCGAAGTGCGTTACGGAACCGGCCTTCGACACAGGCAACCCCGCTGCGTCTCCGATCACGAAGATGTTTGGCGCAACTCTGGACTGCAGTGTCTGTGGATCGGTCGGGATGAAGTTCAACTCGTCGCCAAGCCCGTCGGAGTGGCCCACGTAGGCGGCGCCACCGTGGAGCGGCACCACCACCGCGAGGTCAAAGGGGACCTCTCGATCGTCGTACGAGACAAGCTTTCCCGCGCTCCCGTCAGCCTTCCCGGTGTTGAACTCCGTCTCGATCCTGATTCCCTTTGCTGCGAGGAGCTCGCCGAGCCGCTTGGAGGCGACTGGCTTTGTGAATGCGCCGTCAAGTGGCGTGACGTAAGTCAGCTCCACGTCCTTGCGAGTGCCTCGCTCCCGGAAGAACCAGTCCGCCAGGAAACAGAACTCGAGTGGCGCCACGGGGCACTTGATCGGCATGTCGACGACGTTCACCACGATGCGCCCGGTCGTGAATGCCGCGAGCGCATCGCGCAGCGAGCGAGCGCCGTGCAGCGAATAAAAGGTGGACAGGTTCGTTGCGCCGCCCGAGAGATCAAGCCCTTCGGTCTCCTCCGGCATCAGCACCGCACCGGTCGCGATCACGAGTACGTCGTACGCAGCGGAGCGACCGCCGACGAAGTGCACCGCAGCCTCGCTGATGTCGACGCGCTCGATCACGGCATCCACGTAGTCGATGCCGTGATGGAGTTGACGATCCCGTGGCCGGATCAGATGGTCAGCGTCGGCCAACCCGAAAGGGACGAACAACAAACCCGGCTGATAGACGTGATCGTTGTTGCTGTCGACAACCGTGATGTCGACGGACGCCGGCAAGCTGCGCCGGAGGCGGTTCGCCGTGATCGTCCCACCGGTTCCCCCTCCGAGAATCATGACGTGTCTGCGGGCATTCATCACACTGTCACCGTGGCATCGGGTGCTTACTGGCGACAAGTGCCGAAGCGCCTCGAATGGGTGTGACCTTTGGCCTCGCGTCTGGGATCCCCAGCCGCCCACTGCGCCCTCGGAGGAGGTGCCTGAGGGCGCCGCCCCGCTAGTGGGCCATCATGATCGGCATCGTCACCGGGTGAGGGATCTCGGCCCTCACCAGGTCACTGCGATGTACTTGCTCTCCATGAACTCGAGGAGACCGTCGTGGCCACCCTCGCGACCGAGACCGCTCTGTTTCACACCACCGAACGGCGCGGCCGGATCCGAGACGAGCGGACGGTTGAGACCGACCATGCCCGACTCGAGTGCTTCGCTGACACGCAGCCCACGCGCCAGGTCGCGGGTGTACACGTAGGCGACAAGCCCGTACTC